>VGEO01000061.1 GCA_016869275.1 Alphaproteobacteria bacterium
AGCCCCAACGCAACGCCCAAGGCGCCCGCATCAGGTGGATGTTCTCCACCGAGCGGGCGCGCGCCAAGTTGGCGCGCGCTTACCCAAACCCAGCCAAAGAGTCATAATCACCGTGCAGAGGAACTAGTTCTTGAGCTGGGCCTTGATCTGGGCAGCGAGCTTTTGCGCCGCCTCGACCTGGTCGGGCTTGAGCTGGGCCGAAAGTCGCTTACTTTCGGCATTGGCCTCACCGGCGCCGGTCGCCGCGGCGAGGTTGAGCCAGGCCAGAGCCCTGACCGGATCGCGCGCGGTACCTTCGCCGCGGGCGTAACGGGTCGCGAGCCGGACCTGAGCCCCGCTATGGCCGCTCAAGGCCGCGCGCTCGAACCACTTGAGCGACTCGGTCAGGTCTTTCTCGGTACCCTCGCCGTCGCGGTACATCTTGGCGATGTTGTACTGGGCGCGGGCATCGCCTTTGTCGCCTGCCGCCTTGATCAGGGCGAAGGCCTTGGCCGCGCTCTTATCGACGCCGATGCCTTCGGCGTAAAGCTTGCCGAGCGTGTACTGCGAGCGCGCGAACCCTTGCGCCGCGCTCTTCTCCAACCAAGCGATTGCTCGCGTCGGATCGGCGGCGACGCCCTCACCGGCGAGGAACAGGTTTCCGAGGTTGTGTTGCGCCGGCGCGAACCCGAGATTGGCGGCGCGGTCCCACAGGCCGAGCGCGCGGGCGCGATCCTGCGCCACCCCTTTCCCTTCGTCGTAAAGAACGCCGAGGTTGAAAAGCGCTTGGGCATCGCCACGCTCGGCGAGCGGCGCCCACTCTTTGTGCGCTGCCGCGAAGTCGCCCTTCTGGTAAGCGCTCCATCCGGCTGCGAAATCGGCGCGCGCCGGCACCGCGCACACCGCTAGCATCGCCGTTGCCGCGGCCAACATCGTCAACGTCATGCGTCCATCGATGATCATCTTCGGCTCCTCACGTCAGCTCGATTGGGTCGCCGACAGGCGCCCGGTTTTCGCGCGCAGCGTGGCGAGCAGCCCTTCGACGCCGGTGCGCTGGACCACCGAGGCGAATTCCGACCGCTGCGTTACCACCATGCTGATCCCCTCGACCATGACGTCGATGATCCGGGGCTGACCGTCGATGACGCGAACGCGCCAGTCGCACTCGAGCGGCGGCCCGGCCGGTCGGACGATCTGGGTATGGACAAGCGAATCCTTCTCGCCGGCGTCGCGGACAGTCGTGACTGCAAATTTCTCGCCGGCGTAGCCACCCAGCCGCGCGGCGTAGGTCTTGACCACGAACTCGCCGAACAGGCGCTGATACTCGTCGCGCTGCTCGGTGGTCGCCGTTGCCCAATGTTTGCCGAGGACGAAACGGCCGATGAAGGCGATATCGAAGCCGCTCCGCAGGAGATCGCGGACCAGTACCTCGCGCTGCTCGAGCGTCAAGTTGGGCTGCTGCAGAATGCCGAGCGCCTGATTGGCGAGGGTGGCGATGAAGGCGCCGGCCTGGTCGTTTTGAGCCTGGGCGCGGGCGGAATCCGGTTCGCCGACCAGGCTAGCGGCGATGGCGAAGGCGGCGACGACGCGTAAGAGCATGCGACGAGGTTTCACGATGCGGTGCTTTCTCGGGTGGAAGGGTTGGGCGCGCGAACGCAGCGCGTTCAATAGTTCTTGTGCCAGCGCATGAACTTGTAGCGGTCGGCCGATTCGACGACGATGTCGCGCGTTTCGCCGTCGCGCAGGACGCCGAGCGGTACCGGGATTCCGGCGTTACCGCTGCCCCACAGCTTTCGGTAGAAGTCGGAAACGCCGCCGATTTTCGTTCCCTTCAGCGAAACGATGAAATCGCCCGGCTGAAGCCCGGCTTTGGCGGCGGGGCTGTCGGGGCTTACCCAGGTGATGACGACGCGGCTCTGGTGCTCGGCCGAAAACAGGCCGAGCCACGGCTTGGGCGGGGCGCTGCGGCGTCCGTCGGCGAGCAACTCGGCGAAAATCGGTTTCAAGAGGTTGATCGGCACGAACATGTTGCCGGGATCGCTCTGCTTCTCGCCTTTGGCGTCGTTGACCAAAAGCGAGCCGACGCCGTAGAGCTTGCCGTCGAGCCCGATCAGGGCGGCCCCGCCCCAATTGGGATGCGGCGGCGCGGTGAACAGCGCTTCATCGAGCAGATACTCCCAGTAGCCGGCGAACTCGCGGCGCGAAGCGACCCGTGCGGCGATCGCGCCTTCGGCGCCGCGGAAGTCGGCGACGATCACGGCCTCGCCCTCGGCGAGCTTGGTTGAATCGCCCATCGCCATCGGCTTGATCCCGAGCGGCCGTGCCGCGCGAACGAGACCGAGGCCCGTTTCGTAGTCGTAGCCGACGACCTCGGCCGGCACCGGCTTACCGGCGGCATCGGTCACCAAGATCGACATCGCCTCCATGATCACGTAGCCGATCGTGATGATGAGGCCGCTGTCGTCGATGACGGTGCCGCTGCCCAACCGCTGGCGCCCGAGCCCCTGCGCCGAGCGCGCATCGACTGGAACCTCGACATAGACCCTGACGATCGACTGGAGCGGGTTGGTCTTCGCATCCTGGGCGAGCGCCGCCCCGGCCGCCATTGCCGCGAACGCGAGAACCGCCTCCGCCGTCCGCAGAGCTTCGAGCGCGTTCGCCATGGTCCGCCTTTCGCAATGCACCCGTAAGATATTGTAGAACGAATCAAGGGGCGGCCCAACAACAGCCGTGGCATCGTCGCGCCGTCGTCGAGACGGTGGAAGGAACGAAGGACCGACGCGGGTGGCGGCGCAGATCGACGTAAGCGGCGAGATCGAGGTCGAACCGCTGCTGTGGATACCGATGGCGGACGGCTGTCGGCTGGCGGCCCGGCTGTGGCGGCCGCACGCTGCCGCGCCGGTGCCGGCGATCCTCGAATACCTGCCCTACCGCTTCCGCGACGGCACCGTCGTTCGCGACGGCGCCATGCATGCTTATCTCGCGGCGCACGGCTACGCCTGCGTCCGAGTCGACATCCGCGGCAGCGGCGATTCGGACGGCGTCCTGATCGATGAGTATCTGAAGCAGGAGCAGGACGACGCGCTCGAGGCGATCGCCTGGATCGCGCGCCAGTCCTGGTGCGACGGGCGCGTCGGCATGATGGGGATTTCGTGGGGCGGGTTCAACGCGCTCCAGGTCGCGGCGCGGCGACCGCCGGCGTTGCGGGCGATCGTTTCCGTGGCCGCGGTCGTCGATCGCTACCGCGACGATACCCACTATGCCGGCGGGTGCTTGCTGTCGGGCAACCTCGGCTGGGGCGCGACGTTCCTTGCCATGAGCACACGCCCGCCCGATCCGCTCGCGGTCGGCGCGCGGTGGCGCGACCTGTGGCGTGCCCGGCTCGAAGGCGTGGCGCACCCGGCAATCGAGTGGATGAAACATCCCGACCGCGACGCTTACTGGCGGCACGGCTCGGTCGCCGAGGACTATTCGGCCATCCAAGTGCCGGTGCTGGCGGTATCGGGCTGGGAGGACGCTTACACCAACGCGGTGTTCCATCTACTCGCTAACCTGCGCGTGCCCTGCCGCGGGCTGATCGGGCCGTGGGCGCACGCTTATCCGCATCTCGCGCATCTCGATCCGATCGATTTCTTGGGCGAAGTCGTGCGCTGGTTCGACCACTGGATGAAGGACCGCGACAACGGCGTCATGGCCGAGCCGGCGTTGCGCTACTGGCTTCAGGACGGTGTCCGGCCGGCCTCGTTCTATCGCACCCGGCCCGGGCGGTGGATCGGCGAACCGACGTGGCCTTCGGCTACGGTCGTATCGACCCGTTTCCCGTTGGCGCCCGGCCGTCTGGGAGCGGCTGCGGTGGCCGACCTTCCGATCCGTTCGCCGACGACGGTCGGAGTGGCAGCCGGGGTATGGTGTCCTTACGGCTTTGGCGCCGAAATGCCGACCGATCAGCGCGAGGAAGACGGCGGCTCGCTCTGTTTCGATGGCGAACCACTGCCGGCGCCATGCGACGTCGTCGGTTTTCCCGTGGTCGATCTCGAAGTCGCGCTCGACCGGGCGGCGGCCATCGTCTGCGCGCGTCTATGCGAAGTTTTCCCCGACGGCGCTTCGACCCGCGTCAGCTACGGACTCTTCGATCTGACGCGTCACGCCGGCGATAACGCCTCGACCCCGCTCGAGCCGGGCCGGCGCTACCGCGTCACGATCCCGCTCAAGGCGGTCGGCCATCGCTTCCTCGCCGGCAATCGCATCCGGCTTGCCCTCTCGACCGGCTACTGGCCGATGGTGTGGCCGGCGCCGGCGCCGACGGTGGCGACGATCCACACCGCGGGGTGCGCCGTCGTGCTGCCGATCCGATCGGCGGCGGCCGACCTGCCGACGCTCCGGCCGTTCGACACGCCCCGCACCGCGCTCCCGTTGCCGCCGCCGCCGGCCGTCGTCGACCCCGGCGATCGCTCGACCCTGATCGAGCGCGACTTGGCGAGCGACCGACAGGCCGTCGTCATCCACAAAGATCGCGGCCGGCTGCGCTTCGCCGATGGCTTGGAAACCCATTTGGCCGGCGTCGAGCGCTACACGATCGGCCGCGATCCCGCGACCGCCGAGCAACGCGCGGCGTGGCGCATGGTCGCGTCACGTGGCCATTGGTCGGCGCGCGCCGAGACCGAAACCGCGATCACCGGCACCGCGACGACGTTCGAGATTGTCGCCGACCTTCGCGCCTACGACGGGAACGAGCTTTTCCATACCCGCACCTGGCGGCTCAGCCTGCCGCGCCGACCCGGTTGACCGCATCACGTTTTTTTCACTCGCGCGCCCGCGATCCGCGTTGCGTCCCCGGCTCGGGCGGCGCAAGATGTATGGACAATTCTATGGACAGCGGCGGAGCGGAGGGAGCTATGACCAGGACTTATTCGCGACGGACAACGCTTAAGTTGGGAGCGGGCGCGGCGGCGGGAGCGGCGATTCTCGGGTTTCCCTCGGTCGCGCGGGCGGCACGCGACCGCATCGTCGTTCGCCAAGACCGCGACATCCAGGTTCTCGACCCGGCGTTCCGCATCGGCGCGGCCGAAGGCAATATCATCAGCGCATGCTGCCAGCGGCTGGCCTCGTTCAGACCGGGCTCGCTCGATTACGTGCCCGATGCCGCCGAGTCGATCAAGCAGGTGAGCGACACCCTGATCGAGTTCACATTGAAACCCGGACAGACGTTCACCGACGGCTATGGCGAACTCACCGCCGAAGACGTCAAATTCAGTTTCGAGCGCTTCGGCGTCGTCCAGAAAGACGGCAAGAAGAGCTCCTACGCCAGCGACTGGGGCGCGCTCAAGGAGGTCGAGATCACCGGCAAGTACAGCGGCAAGATCCATCTCAAGAATCCGGCTCCGGCGATCTGGCGGACGGCGATCTGCGACACCTCGGGCAATCTCCTCTCGGCCAAGGCCGGCGCAGCGCTCGGCGACAAGATAACAAGCCAGTTGGTCGGCTCCGGTCCCTATCGGATTGCCAAGTGGGAGCCCAACCGCCAGTTGGTTCTCGCCATCAACCCCGACTACAAGGGTGCCAAACCTCACTTCAAGGAAGTCGTGATCCGGCCGATCCAGGAATCGAAGACTGCCGAGATCGCGCTCCGCGCCAAGGAGATCGACTTCACGCGGCTCGAGGATCCGGTCGCGGCCGACACCATTTCCAAGGAGGCCGGGCTCAAGGTCATCGAAATGCCCGGCATGCGCTACCTTTGGATCGGGCTCAACGTCGAGAAGGCGCCGCTCGACAATCTCAAAGTCCGCCAGGCAATGCGGCTCGGCGTCGACGTCGACGCAGCACTAGCCGCGGCCTATGGCGGCAAGGTCAAGCGCGCCAACGCCATGTTGCAACCGAGCCTGGTCGGATATTGGAAGGACGCGCCGGTCCGCAAACGCGACGTCGCGGCCGCCAAGAAGCTCCTGGCCGAGGCCGGCTTGGCGTCCGGGTTCAAGACCCGCCTGACGGTCTTGAACCAGGCGGCCTACAAGACCATGGCGCAGGTGGTGCAGGCGCATCTGGCCGAAATCGGGGTTACGGTCGAAATCGAAGCGCTCGACGGCGGCTCGTACTGGAACAGCGGCAAGGGCGACATCGGCAAGAACCTCGATATGTCGATGCAGTTGTTCTCGGCCAAGATGGATCCGAGCTTCACCTCGCAGTGGTTCGTGTCCGAGCAGGTCGGCGTGTGGAACTGGCAACGCTGGGCGAACCCGGAGTACGACAGCCTGCACAAACTCGCGGCGTCGACGGTCGACGAAGCCGAACGGGCCAAGGCGATGGTGCGGGCGCAGCAGCTGATGGACGAGTCGGCCGCCTTCATCTGGCTCACCTACGACAGCAACGTGTTCGGCGCGGCGGCGTGGGCCAAGCCTGCGATTCTCCCGAACGGCACCGACTGGCAGTTCTGGAACTTCGCCGAAGCGTAAACGGACCGCCCCGGCACGCGCGTTCGGTGACGCCGAGGACCTGGCGTTGAGCGCGCGCGCGAGCCCGGCGCTTCGCTATCTCGCGAGCCGCCTGGCGACGACCGTCCTCATCGTCTTGGGGGCGATGGTCGTGCTGTTCGTGTTGACGCTCCTGGTCAAGGGCGATCCGGCTTCGGTCCTGTTGGGTCCGCAGGCGACGCCCGAAGTCATCGCCGACTTCCATCGGCGCATGGGGCTCGACCGCCCGGTCCACGAACGCCTGGCGCTGTTCCTATGGAACGTCGTGCAGGGCGACCTCGGCCGTGACGTGGTCTCGGGCCGGCCGGTGCTCGATCGCGTGCTCGAGGTTCTGCCCTACACCGTGACGCTCACCGCGGTCGCGATCGGGCTCGCGGTGGCGATCGGCGTACCGCTCGGCTGTTACGCGGCAACCCATCCCGGAACCCGCGGCGATCAATGGCTCGCCGTCGCCAGCGTCAGCGTGATCGCAATCCCGAACTTCGTGATCGCGATTTATCTGCTCTTGGTGTTCTCGATCTGGCTCAACTGGCTGCCGGTGCTCGGCACCGGGTCGGGCGGGTGGGGCGATTCGCTGGTGCGCCTGATTCTTCCGAGCACGGCGCTCGCGCTGTCGTGGGTCGGCTACATCGCGCGGTTGATGCGGACGTCCCTCCTGGACGTCCTGGGCGAGCCCTTCATTCGCACCAGCCGCGCGTTCGGGCTCACCGAGCGGACCATCGTCTACAAGTACGCGCTCCGCAACGCCTGCATCCCGACCATCGCCATTCTCGGCCTCGGCGTCGGCCGGTTGCTGGGCGGGGCAATTTTCGTCGAGATTATTTTCGCCCGGCCCGGGGTCGGCAAGCTGATCTACGACGCCATCGGCACGCGCAACTACCCGGTGGTGCAGGGAAGCGTCCTCGTCGTCGTCGTCCTGTTCGTGCTCGTCAACCTCGCGGTCGACATGTCTTATGCCTGGATCGACCCGCGCCTTCGCGCCGGCCAGGCGCGCGACCGCGCCGACGCATGACGGCCGCCATAGTCCCGGTCGCGGACGGCGTCGCCGCCAAGGTGTGGGCGAGCGCGACCGGGCGCATCGGCGTCGTGCTGGTCGCTCTGGTGTTGGCGATGGCGGTCCTGGCGCCGCTGATTGCGCCCGCCAATCCCAACGCGATCGACGTCTCGAACCGCTTTGCCGAGCCCGGACTGGCGGCGCCGATGGGAACCGATCATCTCGGACGCGATCTCCTGAGCCGCGTGCTTCACGGGGCCCAGATCGCGATGGTGGTCGCGCTCGCGGTGATCGCGCTCTCGCTCACGATCGGTACGGCGCTCGGCATCGCCGCGGCGTACGCGCCGGCGCGGACCGAGCGGCTGTTCCTGATCGTGTTCGACGTGATCTCGTCGTTCCCGAGTCTCGTGTTGGCGTTGGCGATGGTGGCGATCCTGGGACCGAGCCTCGGCAACGTGATCTCGATCGTCTCGATCACCTTCATTCCGCATTTCGGCCGGGTCGCGCGCGCCCAGGTTCTGACCCTCAAGACCGCGCCGTTCCTCGAGGCCAGCCGCGCGATCGGGGTATCGCGGCTGCGGCTGGTGCTCGTCCACATCGTCCCCAACATCATGGGGCCGCTGGTGGTGCTCGCCAGCATGGACGTGCCGGTCGTGATCACGATCGAGGCCAGCTTGAGTTTCCTGGGCGTCGGCGTGCGGCCCCCGCTCGCGAGTTGGGGCACGCTGCTTTACGACGGCTACTCGTACCTGACCCAGTCGTTCTGGCCGGTGCTGTTCGCGGGTCTGGCACTGTCGGTGGCGACCCTGGGTTTCACGCTGTTCGGCGAGGCCTTGCGCGACGCGGTCGATCCCAAGCAGCGGCAAGTTCCGTGACGCTGTTGGTCGACGTGCGCGATCTTTCGATCGAGTTCGCGACCGCGCGCGGCGCGGTTCACGCCTTGAACCGGGTGTCGCTCGAAGTCGCGAAAGGGCGGATCATCGGCATCGTCGGCGAAAGCGGTTCGGGCAAGTCGACGCTGGCGCTGGCGCTCTCGCGTCTCTTGCCCGCGAACGCCCGCATCGCCGCCGGCGATATCGTCTTCGACGGCGTGGCGCTCGGCACCCAGCCGGAGCGGGTGCTGGCGGCGCTCCGCGGCGCGCGGATCGCGACCGTGTTCCAGGATCCGATGACCGCGCTCAACCCGTTGTTCACGATCGGCACCCATTTGGGCGACGTCATCCGCCGGCGCCGGCCTGCGCTGGCGGCGGGCGAGGTCCGCGCCCGCGCCATCGCCATGTTGACCCGGGTCGGGATCCCCGATGCCGCGCGTCGGCTCCGCCAGCATCCGCACGAATTCTCGGGCGGCATGCGCCAGCGCATCCTGATCGCGATGGCGCTCCTGGCCGAGCCCGATCTTCTCGTTGCCGACGAGCCGACCACCGCCCTCGACGTCACCATCGAGCGCCAGATCGTCGACTTGTTCCGGACGCTGAAAAACGACTTCGCCGGCTCGATCGTGTTCGTCTCGCACAGCTTGGGCACGGTCGCCGAGCTCTGCGACGAGGTGGTCGTGATGTACGCCGGCACCGTGGTCGAGCAGGGACCGGTCGCCCGCGTCTTCGGCCGCCCGTGCCATCCCTACACCCAAGCTTTGATCCGGTGCGAGACCGAGGAGCCCGGTACCGGGCGCCGATTGCGATCGATCCCGGGCGAGGTCCCCGATCTCGTGACTCCGCCGCCGGGTTGCCCGTTCGCGCCACGCTGCGCCGAGGCGACGCCCACTTGCCGACAGGCGCCACCGCCGTGGCGGCCGCAAGCGGATGGCGGCGCGGCCGCCTGCGTCCTCGCCTGAGCGATGACGCCGCCCTTCCTCGCGGTTGATCGGGCGCGCATCGCGTACGGGGCGCTGGTCGCCGTGCACGATGTCTCGCTCTCGGTCGCGCGCGGCGAGACCGCCGGGCTGGTCGGCGAGAGCGGCTCGGGCAAGTCCAGCCTCGGCAAGGCGCTCGCGTGCTTGATCGAGCTCGCCGGCGGAACCATTCGCCTGGAAGGCACCGATCTACGAACGCTCGCCGCGGCCGATCGGCTGGCGCTCCGCCGCCGCGTCCAGATGATGTTCCAGGATCCGGTGTCGTCGCTCTCGCCGCGGCTCAAAGTGCGGTCGCTCCTGGCCGAGCCGATCCGCGTCCATGGCCTTCCGTTCGTCGGCAGTTGGCGGCGGATCGAAGCGTTGATGGCGCGCTTAGGGTTGGCTCCCGATCTTCTCGACAAATATCCGCATCAGTTGTCGGGCGGGCAGGCGCGTCGGGTCGCGATCGTGCGCGCTCTGATTTTGAATCCGGCGTTGGTGGTCTGCGACGAGCCGACCGCCGGGCTCGACGTCTCGGTGCAAGGCGAGCTCCTCAACCTGATGCGCGACCTCCAGGCCGAGCATGCGCTCACCTACTTCATCATCAGCCATAACCTGACCGTGATCCGGCGCGTGACCGACCGCGTCGCGGTGATGTACTTGGGCGAGATCGTCGAAAGCGGTCCGACCGACGCGCTGTTCGCTGCGCCGGCGCACCCCTACACCGCCGCGCTGATCGCCGCGACCCCGACGATCGACCCGACCCGCCGCCGGGCGCAAATCGTGCTCCCGGGCGAAATCCCGAGCCCGCGCGACCCACCGTCGGGATGTCGCTTTCACCCGCGCTGCCTGCACGCACAGGCCCGCTGCCGGCACGAGCCGCCGGCGCCGCGGACGATCGGCGACGGGCGCACCGTCGCCTGCCACTTCCCGCTCGGCTGAACTCTAGGCTCGTCATGGCCGGGCCGGGCACAGGCCCAGTCCCGGCCAACACGTCGGAGAGCTACTTCGACGTCGCGACGAACACGCCGTCCCAATCGGGGCCGGGTGGATTTTGCTCGAAGTAGTCGAAGCGCTCGGCGTAGAGGCTGTAGAAGTCCGGGATCGCGCCGTCGAGCGCCTGGCAGTTCTCGAGGTGCGCGCGCGCCTCCTGCCAGTTTTGCGCGCGGTACGAGGCGAGCATGGCCTTGTGCTCGCGCGCGAACTCTTGAAACTTGGGATCGCCTGTCATCGCCGGCGGGCCGAGCACGGTGAAGATGCGGACCGCTTCCTTCTTGCCTTTAACCGCGATCAGATCGAGTTCGAGGGTGGCGAAGTCGGGGGCCCGCTTCTGGGTCTCTTCGCCGAGCACGATGCCGACGCCGTAGTTCTTGGACTGGCCTTCGAGCCGTGACGCGAGATTGACCGGATCGCCCAGCACCGAATAGTCGAAGCGTTGGTCGGAGCCCATGTTGCCGACACAGACCAAGCCGGAGTTCAAGCCGATCCCGAGTTTGAGCTTGAAGAATTTGCCGCCTTCGGCTTCGGCTTCGGCCTTGAGCTTGTTGTTGACCGCCTCGATCGTGCCGAACATCGAAAGCGCGGCATCCAGCGCGTGCGCGGCGTGTTGCTCGTCATCGAGCGGTGCGTTCCAGAACGCCATGATTGCGTCGCCCATGTATTTGTCGATGGTGCCGCGCCGCTGCAGGATCATGTCGGTCATCGGCGTGAGGAAGCGGTTGATGAGCCGGGTCAGGCCTTGCGGATCGCCCTTGAACTGCTCCGAGATCGTGGTGAACCCGCGGATGTCGGCGAACAACAGCGTCATGTCGCGCATCTCGCCGCCGAGCACGAGGCGCGAGGGGTCCTTGGCGAGCTGCTCGACCAGGGCCGCCGACATGTAGCGCGAGAACGCGCCGCGTACCGCCTGCTTCTCGGCCTCGGTGCGGAGCTAGTTCATGACCGAGCTCATGGTGAAGATGAGGCCGGTCGCGACGGTCGGCATGATCGGGTCGAGCAGCCACCGCTCGTTGGCGTAAAGGAGCCACGACGCGCCGTTGACTCCGACCGTCGCGCCCAAGCCGATCAGCCCGGTCCAAACCGCGCCGACCATCGGGATCAAGACGATCAGCGCGATCCCGAGCGCGACCAGGTACACGTATTCGAGGCCCTGCGCCCAGTCGGGCCGCTCGAGATAATGGCCGCTCAAAATTTGCTCGAGGATCTGGATGTGGACTTCGGCGCCGGGCACGACCTTCGACAACGGCGTCGTCCGGATGTCCTGCAAGCCGGCGGCCGAGGTGCCGACGACCAAGATGTTGCCTTCGACCTCCTCCGGTTTGAGCTCTCCCGCGACCGCGCGCCATGCGGGTATGTAGCGCTCGCGGACGATACCGGTGTCGTGGAGCCACAGCCGCCCGGCATTGTCGGTCGGAATCTGATAGCGGCCGACCTTGATGTTATTGATGCCGGTATGTTCGCCGAACGCGGTCTCGCCGCTTGCGCCCGACGCCTTGATGATGAAGGTCTTGGCGCCTTGGGCGACGCGGAGCGCCTCGATCGCGAGCGTCGGATAAATCTCGGCATCGACTGCGGTGTCGATCTCGATGCCGCGCAGCGTGACGAACAAGGGGACACGGCGGATGATGCCGTCGGTCTCGGGATCGACGTTGAAACTGCCGTTGCCAGCGCTCGCTTTTTCGATTGCCGGCAGATTGTTGACGGCGCCGACGTAGCCGATCAGGAACGGGCGCGCCGGATCGCCGGCTTGGGCGAAGCTGCTCTTGCGCTCGGGCATGCGTTCGAGCGTGCCGCCGGTCAGCACGAACCCGGTTCCGACGTTTTGCGCCTGACCGACGATATCGGCGAAGATCGCGTCGTGGTCGGGCAAGGTTTCGGCCTTGGCCTTGAGCGCCTCGGTTTCGGGCGTATCCGGCCAGAACGGAAGGATGTTGGCCGGCGAGGTGCGGTCGGGCTCGGCGAAGACGACGTCGAACACGATCGCGGCAGCACCCAGGTTCGCCATACTGACGACCATCTCGGCGAGCAGGGTGCGCGGCCACGGCCATTGACCGACGCGGCGCAAGCTTTCGTCGTCGATGTCGATCAGTTTAACCGGCTGCCGCTCGTAGATGCGGGGTTGAACGCGCTGGAAGGTGTCGAACACCTTGAGCTGCAGTTCGTCGGCGATCAGGGTGAAGTTCTTGAACAGGAGCGCGGCGATCAGGACCAGCGCCGGCAGGACATACTGCAGCCAAGGCGCGAGCCGGCGGAAAACGGCGGCGGTCATGAAAGCGCGGGCGGCGCCGCGGCCCGGGTCAGAGCGAGCCGAGCGTCCGCCACGTAGCGTAGCCGCCGCGGAACGCCGTCAACGAATCGAGCGCCCGGCGGAATTGGGCGTCGCGCGCGGCCTCTTCGGCGACAACGTCGTCGGCGTGTTTCTTGAACAGCACCAGCATCGGCTGCGGCCAGCGTCGGATGGCGACGCCGCGGTTGCGGATCTCGGCGAGCGCGGCGGCTTGTAGCGCCGCCGATTCGGTCATCGTGAACTGAATGTTGTCGCCGCACGCGGCTTCGATCTGCGCCCGGTGCTGGGGCGACAGCGCGCGCCATTTGCCGAGGCCGACCAGCAGTTCGACGATCGTGGTCGGCTGGTGCCAGCCGGGGAAGTAGTAGTTCTTGGCGATGCGGTCGAACTCGAGCTTGGCATCGACGGCCGGCATCGAGTACTCGACCGCGTCGATCGCACCCGATTCGAGCGCGGCGAACACGTCGCCCTCGGGCAGTACCGGCACGACGCCGAGCTTAGCCACGACCTTGGCGCCCATGCCGTAGAAGCGCATCTTCAGGCCCTTGAGGTCCTTGGGCCCGGTGATCTCCTTGCGGAACCACCCCGATCCTTCGGCGCCCGCGACCGCGCAGGGGATCGGTTTGATCCCATGCGGCTCGTACAAGCCGTCATAGATTGCCTGCCCGCCGCCGAAGCGGATCCACGCCAACAGTTCGTTGGCGTCGGGGCCGAACGGCATGCCGCTGAAAAAAACGCTCGCCGGCATGCGATCGCTCCAGTAGGCGGCGATGCCCCAACCCGACTCTACCCGGCCCTTGGCGACCGCGTCGAACACGTCGCGGGCCCCGACCGGCGCCCCGGGCTCGGTGAAAGCGAACTTGAGCGTGCCGCCGGACACCGCATTGACGACCCGCACGAACCGAGGACCGCCGCTGCCGAGGTCGAGCAATTGGCTCGGCAGCGCGCTGGCGAGTCGGAAGTTCTGGGCTTCGCCCGCATCGGGCTTGGCTGCGACCGGCGCGGGCGATGGGGCGCTCGCCGGGCGCGGCGGAGCCGGGGGGCCGCCGGTCGCTCCTACTGCGATCAAGGCCAGCGCCGCGATTCCCAGCATGACGAGGTGGGTGCGATCGGTCCAGCCAGCAGGCGCCGCGACGGCGACCGGCGCCGGCGCTGCGGCCACGGCCGCGGGCGCCGGGTTCGGCGCTGCCGTGCCAGCGGGGGCGGGCGCGGCTGAGGTCGGCGCGGGGGTTTTCGGCGTATCGCTCATCGCGGCTGAATCTGTCAATAAATCCCGTAAGTTGGCGAGTCTATCGGTCTATGTGGTGATTGCCAATGCGTCGCCTTGCTCGGCCGGTTGTGGGCGTGTCAAGGTCGTGACGGGCCGATGCCCAGGACTGCCGAACCGCAACCATGGCCGCCGAAACCGGATGGATTGAGACGACCGAGCGCGCGGCCGAAGTGGTGGTGTCGGCGGCCGGTGCCTGGGACGTCACCAGCGTTGGTGCGCTCGACGCCCGGCTCAAAGCGATCAAACCGGTGCGCGGCAAGGCGATCGCGCTTGACCTCGCGCAACTCGCCGATCTCGACACCACCGGTGCCTGGCTGCTCTATCGCACCGGCCGCGACCTCAAGGCCGCCGGCTACGCGGTCGAGGTCCGCCACGCCCGCGCCGACCACCAGCTCCTGATCGATGAGGTCGCCGCCAACGACAAGCCGTGCGAGATCGAGCCGCCACCGCGGAACTCGCTGATCGAGGTCGCGCGCCACGTCGGCGCCGCGACCGTCGACATCGCCGAGGAAACGATCGAACTGGTCGCGTTCTTCGGACGCATCATCAGCGGCATCGGCGCTGTCATCGTCAAGCCGACGCGGCTCCGGTTGACGTCGCTCGTCTATCATATGGAAGAAGTCGGGCTGAACGCGGTGCCGATCGTGGCGCTGATCTCGTTCCTGATCGGCGTCGTCCTCGCCTACCAAGGGGCGACCCAGCTCCGCCAATTCGGCGCCGAAGTATTCGTCGTCGACCTGATCGCGATCTCGGTCTTGCGCGAGATCGGCATTCTCCTCACCGCGATCATCGTCGCCGGCCGTTCGGGCAGCGCCTTCACGGCGCAGATCGGATCGATGAAGCTGCACGAGGAAGTTGACGCCATGCGGACGCTCGGGCTCGACCCGACCGAGGTCCTGGTGCTGCCGCGGCTCCTGGCGCTCGTCATCATGCTGCCGCTCCTGACCTTCGTCGCCGACCTGATGGGGCTCCTGGGCGGCGCGTTGATGGCGTGGCTCGAGCTCAACATCTCGCCGGCCGTCTTCATCGCCCGCCTCAACCAGGCGGTCAGCATCTGGAGCTTCATGGTCGGCATGATCAAGGCGCCGGTGTTCGCCTTCGTGATCGCGATGATCGGCTGCTTCGAAGGCCTCAAGGTCGAGGGCTCGGCCGAGAGCGTCGGCCAGCGCACCACCCGCTCGGTGGTCGAGGGCATCTTCCTGGTGATCGTGGTCGATGCGGTGTTCTCGATCTTCTTCGCCTACGTCGGTGTGTGATGGCCGCGGCGACCGATCTCGTCATCCGCGTCCGCGGCCTCCGCAACCAGTTCGGCCGCCAGGTCATTCACGACGGACTCGATCTCGATGTTCGCCGCGGCGAAATCCTGGGCGTGGTCGGCGGCTCGGGCACCGGCAAGTCGGTGCTGCTGCGCACCATTGTCGGCCTGAACCGGCCGGCCGCCGGGTCGATCGAGGTGCTGGGCCAGGACGTGCTGGCGGCGAGCGAGGAGGGGCGGCGCCGGCTCGAACAGCGCTGGGGCGTGCTCTTCCAGGACGGCGCGCTGTTCAGTTCGTTGACGGTGGCGCAAAACATCGAGGTGCCGCTCAAGGAGCACACCGACATGGCGCCCGACTTCATGAACGAGATCGCCGCCTACAAGGTGAGCATGGTCGGACTGCCGCCCGAAGCCGGCGCCAAGTACCCGTCCGAGCTGTCGGGCGGCATGCGCAAGCGCGCCGGGCTCGCGCGCTCGCTCGCGCTCGATCCCGAAATCCTGTTTCTCGACGAGCCGACCGCCGGGCTCGACCCGATCGGCGCCGCCGCGTTCGATCAGTTGGTTCGCCGCCTGCAGCGCGCGCTCGGTCTCACGGTGTTCATGGTGACGCACGACCTGGACAGCCTGCACGCGATTTGCGACCGTATCGCCGTTCTTGCCGACAAGAAGGTGCTGTTGGTCGGCTCGATGCGTGAGATGCTCGCGTGCGAGCATGCCTGGGTCCGAAACTATTTCCACGGACCGCGCGCGCGCGCGGCCGGCATCGCCTAGAGGACTAACGCGTGGAAACCAAGGCCAACCACATTCTGATCGGCAGCGTCGTGTTGGCGGTGGTAGCGGCGATCTTCGGTTTTATCGTGTGGCTGGCCAAGCTCGAGATCGATCGCGAGTTCGCGCGCTACTACATTTATTTCGACGGCGCCGTGAGCGGTCTCACCGTCGGCTCGGACGTCCTCTATAACGGCATCCCGATCGGCTCGGTCAAAGAGATTCGGATCGATCCCGACAATCCGCGCCGAGTGCGGGTGTTGGCCGAGGTCGACGCCAGCGCCCCGATCCGCACCGATTCGTTCGCCACGCTCCAGCTCAAGGGCATCACCGGCGTCACGGAAGTGCTGATCGAGGGCGGCAGCACGACCACGCCGATGCTGCGTCCGAAGCCGGGCGAGAAGTTCGCGGTAATCGCGTCGCGGCCCTCGAAAATCCAGCAGATGTTCGAGGGTGCGCCCGAGGTGGTGTCGAGCCTGCTCGAGCTTCTGGTGCGGGCCAACGATCTCTTGAGCAACGACAATCGCGTGGCGCTCGCCGGGATTCTCAAGGACGTCAACGTGCTGACGACGACGATCGTGTCGCGCTCGGAAAACCTCGCCAAGCTGATCGATGACCTGCAAGCGACCTCGAACAACCTGCGCGACGCCGCGAAATCGGTGAACCAGATTACCGGCAAGGTCGACACCCTCGTGGTGTCGACCGACAACACCCTGGCGCTGGTGCGCGGCGCTTTGGCCAACGTCGATCAGCTGCTCGATACCGACGTACGCAAGATCATCGCCGAGGGTACCAAGCTCGGCAGCGAGCTTGGCCAGATCGCGGCCGAGAACCGGATGCCACTCAACGAGTTCGCAACCGAAGGGCTCGCCGATTTTGCGCGTATGGTGCGCGAAATGCGGGCGCTCGTGTCGTCGCTGACGCGCGTCTCGGAGAAGATCGAGGCCGATCCCACCCGCTTCCTGTTCGGCTCGCAACAAGGGTTCAAGCCGCAATGAAATCGCGATCGAATCACCAGCGACGCTGGATCGGCCTCGGCGGCGCCGTTGTGGTCGCGGCGGCGGTCGGGGCCTGCAGCCTGGTCGATCTTCCCGGTACCGGCGAAGCCGCCAACGTGTTCACGCTCTCGCCCAAGAGCACCTTCGTCCCGAACCTGCCGCAGGTCGGTTGGCAGCTCGTCGTCGAGGTGCCGGTCGCGGCCGGCGGGCTGGCGACGCCCCGCATCGCGGTCAAGACCAAGCCGCTCGAAATCCAGTACTACGCCAACGCGCAATGGAGCGAGGCCGCGCCGCAAATGGTGCAGACGCTCCTGGTCGAATCGTTCGAGAACACCGGCAAGATCGTTGCCGTCGGCCGCCAGGCGATCGGACTGCGCTCGGACTACAACCTCACCAGCGAACTGCGCGAGTTCCAGGCCGAGTACCTCGACGGTAAGGCGATCCCGGCGGCGCGGGTTCGCATCAATGTCAAGATTATCAAGCAGCCGCGCCGCGAGATCATTGCCTCGACCACGTTCGAGCAGATCGTGCCGGCCGCCAGCACGTCGATGTCGGATGTCGTCGCCGCGTTTGACGACGCGCTCGGCAAGGTCATCCGGCGCATCGTCGAGTGGACTTTGACGACGGCGGCGTGACCGCCTTCGGCTGCGGCGCGTTCGTCGGATCGCGGTGGTCCCATGCCGTTCGTGTCGGTGGCCGATCAACGGCTCGAATACGAACTGATCGCCGGCCGTGAGAAGCGCGCGCCGACGCTCGTCTTCCTGCATGAAGGGCTGGGCAGCGTCAGTCTGTGGCGCGACTTTCCCGCCGCGTTGAGCGCGAAGACCGGCTGTCCGGCGCTCATCTACAGTCGGCGCGGTTACGGGAAATCCGACCCCGGCCCGGTGCCGCGTACGGTCGACTATCTCCACGTCGAGGCGCGCGTGGTGCTGCCGGCCGTGCTCGGCGCCTTCGGGATCACGCAGTCGGTCCTGGTCGGCCACTCGGATGGCGCGTCGATCGCCTTGATCGCCGCCGGCGCCGGCACGGCCTACGGCGTCCGAGGCCTGATCCTTGAGGCGCCGCACGTCTTCGTCGAGGCCGTCACCATCGCCGGGATCGAGAAGGCGCGGGCTGCGTTCGAGCAAGGCGGCCTGCGCGACGCCCTTGCCCGCCATCACGGGACCAATATCGAGGGCGCCTTCTGGGGCTGGTGCCGGACGTGGTTGAGCCCGGCGTTCCGCGCTTGGAACATCGAGGAATTCCTGCCGAACGTCAGAATCCCGGTCCTCGTCATCCAGGGAATCGGCGACGAATACGGGACCGCGACCCAAGTCATCGCCATCGCGAACGCGGCCAAAGGGCCGATCGCGACCGAACTTCTCGAAGACTGCGGCCACACGCCGCATCGCGAACAGAGCGACCGGGTGCTGGCTTTGATGGCACGTTTCGTGGCCGAACTTCCGGCGATGACGCGTTGATTGTGCCGGCCGGACTGCGTAGCGTCGGCCGGGAAGAGGAGCGATCATGAACCTTACCGGAACGATGATGCATCTGGCGGCGGCGGCGGCTCTGTTCGTCGGCATCCACGTCGTCGTTTCTGGCACGCCGCTTCGCGCTGCCCTGGTGCGGGCGATCGGCGAGCGGGCGTATCTCGCCGCGTTCTCGGTCGCGTCGGGCGCCGTGATCTTCTGGATGGTCGCCGCCTATAACCGTGCGCCGAGCCTGCCGCTCTGGCAGGTGCCGGCGTTCGCCTGGATCGCGATCGTGGTGATGCCGGTCGCGCTCTTTCTATTCGTCGCCGCGTTTACCGCGCGCAACCCCACGGTCGTCGGCGTGCCGACGCCGCGACCCGAATCGATTCCCGGCGTGTTTCGGATCACCCGCCACCCGTTCATGTGGTCGGTGACGCTGTGGTCGGCGGCGCATCTGTTCGCGAACGGCGACCTCGCGTCGCTGGTCTTTTTCGGTGCGCTCCTCCTGCTCAGCCTCGTCGGACCGTTCCTGATCGATGCCAAGCGGCGGGCCAAAGATCCCGAGGCTTGGGTCCGGTTCGCGGCCGTCACCTCGAACGTCCCGCTTGCGGCGTTGCTGGCGGGGCGGGCACGGGTGACCTGGGCCGAGCTCGGCTGGTGGCGGTTCGCGATCGCGGCCATCGCCTACGCCGCGCTGGTTCATTTTCACGCATCCCTGATCGGCGTCCCGGTCCGCTAGCGGCGCGTCAGCGCGACGCTTGACAATGTCGATCGATCGCTTATATTTAACATGATGGTTAAATATCAATCCGAGGCGCTTGACCGTGTCTTTTCCGCGCTCGCCGACCCGACCCGCCGCGCCATCATCGCGCGGTTGGCGTCCGGACCGGTGTCGGTCGGGGAGTTGGCGCGCCCGTTCGCGATCTCATTGCCGGCAATTTCGCGTCACCTGCGGACCCTCGAGGACGCCGGACTCCTGGTTCAACGCAGGGATGGGCGGGTGCGGCGCTGCATTCTGGTGACTTCGCCGCTCGACGATGTTGCCGAGTGGATCGAAGCGCATCGCGCCTTCTGGGAGAGCCAGTTCGACTCGCTGGCTGACTATTTGAAGAAGCATTTGGAGGAGGAACCGCCGCATGGCACTCGCAAAGACTAAGGAAACGCCCGCCGCCGACACCAAGCTCGACATCAGCCGTGTGTTCAAGGCGCCGTGGTCCTCCCCCTGAAAAGTGGTCCGCCCTGAACTCTGTCTTTTGACATGAAGGAGGACTGCAATGCCGAAGAAGAGGCACAAGCCTGAAGAGATCGTCTCGAAACTCCGACAAGCCGATGTCCTGA
>VGEO01000062.1 GCA_016869275.1 Alphaproteobacteria bacterium
CGATCGCGCGCGTAGTCGGCCGGCGGGTCTGGGACTCGCGCGGTCGCCCGACCGTCGAAGTCGAGATTCATCTGGCCGGCGGCGCCCGCGGCACGGCGATCGCCCCGGCCGGTGCCTCGACCGGGAGCGGCGAAGCCCGCGACTTGCGGGACGGCGGGCGTGCGCTCGGCGGGTACGACGTCGCCACCGCGGTCGCCAACGTCAACGGCCCGATCGCCAAACTGCTCGCCGGGCGCGACGCGGCCGACCAGGCCGCGCTCGATCGCGCCCTGATCGCAGCCGACGGCACCGCCAACAAGTCGCGGCTCGGCGGCAACGCGATCGTCGCCACCTCGATAGCACTCGCCCACGCCGCGGCGGCAGCCGCCGGGTCACCCCTCTGGCGCCACCTCGGCGGCAATGGCGCGACGGTGCTGCCGTTGCCGCAGATCCAGATTTTCGGCGGCGGGGCGCATGCGGCACGGCGGGTCGACCTCCAGGACTTCATGGTCGTCGCTCTCGGCGCCACATCGTTCGCCGACGCGTTGGCGATGACCGCCGAAGTCTATCTCGCGGCCGGGCATCTCATGGCCGAGCGCGGCGCCCTCCAGGGGGTTGCCGACGAAGGCGGCTATTGGCCGGCCTTCGCCGATAACGACGACGCGTTGACGACCGTGGTCCGGGCGATCGAACGCGCGGGATTCGTACCCGGCCAAGACGTCGCGATCGCGCTCGACATCGCCGCGACCCAGTTCTTCGAGGACGGCCGCTACCGGTTCGACGGCCGCGTCCACGATTCGGATTCGCTGGCCGCGCTCCTGTTGGGCTGGCTCGACCGCTACCCGATCGTCTCGATCGAGGACCCGCTGGCCGAACACGACCGCGACGGTTTTGCGCGTTTCACCGCCGCCGCCGGGGATCGCGTGCAGATCGTCGGCGATGATTTCCTGGTCACCAACGCCGGCCGGGTCGAGGCGGCCGCGGCCGCCCGCGCCTGCACCGCGGTGCTGATCAAGCCTAACCAGGCCGGAACCCTGACCGAGGCCAAGACCGCGCTCGATGCGGCGCGCGCCGCCGGCTGGAATGCGATCGTCTCGGCGCGCTCCGGCGAAACCGAGGACGTCACCATTGTCCACCTCGCCGTCGGCTGGGGTGCCGGCCAGCTCAAGGTCGGCTCGTTTGCCCGCTCCGAGCGGATGGCCAAGTGGAACGAAGGCATCCGGATCGAGGAAGCGTTGGGCAACGCCGCACGCTTGGCGCGGCCCTTCGACCGCTTCCGGTCGCGCTAGCCGGCGCTCGAGGCCGCGCTGGTCGAACCGCGGGACCGCGCCAGCCGGCGTCCGGCCCAGGTGTCTTTTCCCGGCCGTCGCCCTATAGTCTCGCCTTGAGCCGCACCCTTTAATAACCGCAACGTTTGTGCGCCTTTGGCGGGTGCGGACACGAGGTCGAACGGCATGGGCGAGCGCTCGTTCAAGAAGGAAATCGCGCTCCTGCGTCTGGGCGAGGGCGACACGTTCCACGGCGAAGGCATCTTGGCGGTGACCAAGGCGCTGCTGCAGTCGGGGGTGAGCTACGTCGGCGGCTACCAGGGCGCGCCGGTCTCGCACCTGATCGACGTGATGTCGGACGCCAACGAGTTCCTAGCGGAGCTCGGCGTCCACTTCGAAGCCAGCGCCTCGGAAGCGACGGCGGCGGCGATGCTCGGCGCCTCGATCAATTACCCCTTGCGCGGCGCCGTCACCTTCAAGTCGCCGGTCGGCACCAATGTCGCGTCCGACGCGCTCGCCAACCTGGCGTCGGCCGGGGTCAAGGGCGGCGCCGTCATCATCTTGGGCGAGGACTATGGCGAGGGCGCTTCGATCATGCAGGAGCGCACCCACCCGTTCGCGATGAAGTCGCAGATGTGGCTGCTCGATCCGCGCCCGAACCTGCCCAAAATCGTCGAGCTGGTCGAGAAGTCGTTCGAACTCTCAGAAGCGAGCAACACGCCGGTCATGCTCGAGCTGCGCATCCGCGCCTGCCACGTGCACGGCTCGTTCACGGCTAAGGACAACCGGCCGCCCCAATTCTCGCGCAAGAACACGATCGCCAATCCCGACTTCGACTATGGCCGCATCGTGCTGCCGCCCTCGACCTATGCGCAGGAGAAACACAAGATCGAGGTCCGGCTGCCGCGCGCGATCGAGTACATCAAGCGCGAGAAGCTGAACGAAACGATCCCCGGCAAGCACGACGACATCGGCATCATCGTCTTGGGCGGCTTCTACAACTCGGTGATGCGGGCGCTCCAGGAATACGGCCTCGCCGACGGCTTCGGCGCGAGCGACGTGCCGATCTACGTGATGAACGTCGCCTACCCGATCGTCGACGACGAGATCGTCCTCTTCTGTGCCGGCAAGCGGGCGGTGCTGGTGGTCGAGGAATCGCAGCCCGAGTTCATCGAGCACGCCGTGCACGTGGCGCTGCGACGCGCCGATCTCAACACCAAGGTCGTCGGCAAGGGGCCGCTGCCGATGGCCGGCGAATACACGCTCGAGGTGGTCCTGACGGGACTCGCGCGCTTTCTCGAAGGCGCGGTGCCGCGGGGCCTCGACCTCGCCCGCGTCGCCCGCGTTCACCAGGCGCTGCTCGCGCCCAAGAAAAAAGCGCAAGAGCTCTTGGGCGGGCCGATGCCGCCGCGCCCGCCCGGCTTCTGCGTCGGCTGCCCCGAGCGGCCGGTGTTCAGCGCGATGAAGCTCGCCGAGCGCGAGGTCGGCCCGTTCCACATCGCCGCCGACATCGGCTGCCATTTGTTCTCGACCCTGCCGCCCTTCAACATCGGCAACAGCACGTTGGGCTATGGCTTGAGCCTCGCCTCGTCGACCGGGGTCGCCCCGGCCATGAGCCGGCGCGTGGTGTCGGTGATGGGCGACGGCGGTTTCTGGCACAACGGCCTTTCGAGCGGCATCGCCAACGCCGTGTTCAACAAGGACGACTCGGTCCTCGTCATCATGCAGAACGGCTATAGCTCGGCGACCGGCGCGCAGCATCTGCCCTCGTCCGCCACCAACGCCAAGGGCGAGCCGCTCACCGGGACGATCGAAGGAGCGCTGCGCGGCGTCGGCGTCGGCTGGATCAAGACGCTCCGTACCTACGGCGTCGCCAAGATGAAGGACGCGCTGGTCGAAGCGATGACCGCCAACGAAAAGGGCCTCAAGGTCATCGTCGCCGACGGCGAGTGCCAGCTGGCGCGCCAGCGCCGCATCCGCCCGCAGATCCGTAAGCAGCTCGCGGCCGGTGCGCGGATCGTGCGCACCCGCTTCGGCGTCGACGACGATGTCTGCACCGGCGATCACGCCTGCATCCGTCTGTCCGGATGCCCCTCGCTCACGATCAAGCCGAATCCCGACCCGCTCAAGAGCGACCCGGTCGCCCACGTCGACAACGAGTGCGTCGGCTGCGGGCTCTGCGGCGAGGTCGCGCACGCCGCCGTTCTTTGCCCGTCGTTTTTCCGCGCCGAGATCGTCCAAAACGCCTCGTTCTGGGACCGCTGGTTGGCGGCGGTGCGCGCCCGCGTCATCGGCTGGCTTCAGGTCGATCGCAAACTCGCTAGAGCCAGGGCCGCGTGACGGCGGCGGCTGCCCGGCCGATCACGGTGCTGATCGCCGCCTTGGGCGGCGAGGGCGGCGGGGTCTTGTCCGACTGGGTCATCGCGGCCGCGACCGCGGCCGGATACCCGGTGCAGGGCACTTCGATCCCGGGCGTGTCGCAGCGGACCGGCGCCACCACCTATTACATCGAGCTGTTGCCGACCCCGACCGCCGCGTTGGACGGCCGCACCCCGGTCTTCGCGCTGACCCCGGCGCCGGGATCGATCGATGTGATGGTCGCGTCCGAGCTGCTCGAAGCCGGCCGAGCGATGCAGAACGGGTTCGTCGCACCCGAGCACACGACGCTGATCGCCTCGACCCACCGCACCTATTCGATCCTCGAACGCACGGCGATGGCGGACGGCCGGTTCGACGGCAACCGTGTCCTCGAAACCGCTTCCAAACTCGCGCAGCGGGCGGTTCTGTTCGATATGGATGCCGCGGCCAAATCCAGCGGCAGCGTAGTTTCCGCCGTCATCTTGGGTGCCATCGCCGGTTCGGGCGCGGTTCCGATCGCGCGCGCCGTCTTCGAGCGCGTGATCCGCGATTCCGGGATCGAGGTCGCATCCAACCTGGCCGGTTTTGCGCTGGGCTTTGCCCAGGCCGAGACGGCGGCGGCCATTCCCGCCTTGGCCGATCCCGAGAAGCGCTGGCGCGCGATGCCGCGCGCGGCGCACGCGCTTCGCGACCGCGCGCAAACGTCGTTCCCCGGCGCCGTGCTGCCGGTGGTTAACGAGGGAATCGCGCGCCTCTACGAGTACCAGGACCACGCCTACGCCGAGCTTTATCTCGACCGGCTCGACCGCGTCCGCGCGCTCGACGGCGCGACCCGCGACCCGCCGTGGGCGCTCGCCGGCGCCGTCGCCCGCCACTTGGCGGTGTGGATGGCGTTCGAAGACGTGATCCGGGTCGCCGACTTGAAGACCCGCGCGGCGCGGGTCGCGCGTATCCGCGCCGACGTCAAGGCCAAGCCCGAGGAGCCGGTCGCGATCGTCGACTATCTGAAGCCTGGGATCGAGGAGATGACGGCGATCCTGCCGCCGGCGCTGGCGCGCCCGATCCTGAACTGGGCCGAACGCCGCAGCTTCGGCGAGCGGTTCAACATCGGCCTCTACATCCGCACCACCACGATTGCCGGCTTTCTCTTGATGTGGACGCTGGCGCGGCTCAAGGGCCTGCGCCGCGCGAGCTGGCGCTTCAAGGACGAGAACGCGCTGCAGGAACGCTGGCTCGCTGCGATCGCGGCGACCGCGCCCCGCGACTACGCGGCCGCGCTCGAAGTCGCCGAGTGCGCGCGCCTGATCAAGGGCTACGGCTCGACCCACAAGCGCGGCCGCACCAACTTTCTCCGGATTTTCGATGCTCTGATCGCGTCGACCTCGCCGCCCACCGACCTTGCGGCCAAGATCAAGCAGGCTCGCGTTGCCGCGTTCGCCGACCCGGATGGCAAGGCGCTCGCCAAGGTGTTGGCGGCGATTGACGGCGGCGCGGCGCCAGTCCACAAACGCGCGGCCGAATAAACGTCCCCTCCCACCCAGCAACCCCGCCGCCATGTCCGATACCGCGAAACTGATCGACGAACTGCTCGCGCGCCAACTGCTGCCCGAAACCCGGAACGACCTCGAAACGTTCAAGCAGGACCTCGAAGCGGGGCAACTCGACGCGGCTGACGAGCGCTATGTGCGTGGGCTCCACGCCCGCTTGTTGGGCGACGGGAACGACGATCCGATCCCGGTCGAGCGCACGCGCGAAGAGCTCGAGGACGAAATCGACGACCTCAAGGCGGACCTCGCCGACCGCGACGCCCGCATCGCCGAACTCGAGCGCGAGGTCGCCGCGCTCCGCAATCCGTCGACCGGCGAGGCCGGCTGAATCAAGAACACGGCCAGCATCGCCGCCGCAACCAACGGTATCGCGACCAGCAGAAACGCCAGCGCGATGTTCGCGAGCGCGCGTTTCAGGGTGAAACCCTGGGCCTCGCTCAGGTTGACGACGAAAAGGCCGAACGACCACAACGCCAGCAGAACGGTGGCTACGGCGAGCGGGATCACGACCATCGGGCTCGCATCGACGGTCGGCGCGAAGCTCTTGAACACCTCATCGCCGAAGATCGCGTACTGAACGAGCGCGACCGCCAGGGTCGCGATCAGCGGCGGATAGGCCCATGCCAACGCGGCACGGGCCTCTTCGTGCGTCATGCGGCCGCCGAGCCGGGTTCCGACCCAGCGGACGACGGCTCCGATCAGGTAAAGGAGAACGAGCCCACTTGCCGCCCCGACGCCGACCGCGAGGACGGCGACGGTCAGCGTCGGAAACGTATCGCCCATGGCCCGGTCCATGGCCCGGCCGACCGCATCGGCGATCCCGGCCAGTACGGCGAGCGTCTTGACGTCGTAGGTTGGGTCGTTGTCGAGAATCCACCGGATCGTCCGCCGCGGTGCGTACCAGATCGTCCGCCACGGGCCCAGATCGTCGTCAGCCAGGAGATCTTCGTTCGCCACGCCGCCACGCTAGCACGGTCGTGCGGTACGCCAACGGCGCCTGCGTTGCGCGCCCTCTTGACATCCGGGAAACCGCCTCCCATTTGATCCCCTTCGGGTCGCGCGCCCAGCCCTTGTCGGACTTGGCGTAGCAGCAGGTGGCGTTGGGCTGCGCCACGGTCGCGGTATCGGCGCTGGCGAAGCGTTCGAGCACGGTTTCCAGTTCCGCGCTGCTCTCGGCCTGGATACCCAGATGATGGACGCCGGTCTTGGCGTTTCACACCTACGGCGAGAGCGCGACGTTCGGCCGTGACCGCTCACCCGACGAAGCACCGGTCGCCGAAGCGCAAACCGTCAAGGCCGCCGGTTGCTGCGGCGCTTCGGCTTGACGCCCGAGCGGTCGGTCGCGACGCCGCGGCCGACCGCTACCGCGGCCCGCAGCCGCGCCTTGGTCGCCGCATCGAGTTTGCTCCACGGCTCACCGACCAGCGCGCCGTGGAGCGCCCACAGCGCGTTCAGACTCACCTCGCGCGGCCGCGCGTGCTTCAAACGTCGATAGGCCGCGACCGCGCCGACGCGGCGCAGTTCGGCTTCGCTTTCGATCCCGACGTCGGCGAGCCACGCCGCCGTCTTCGGTCCTAGGTTCAAGAGATCGGCGAGCGCCCGGCGCGGCGCCATGTCGCTAGAACAGGCCGCTGATGCGGCCCTGCGAGTCGACGTCGATGTTGTTCGCTGCGGGCACCTTGGGCAGGCCCGGCATGGTCATGATGTCGCCGCAGATCGCGACCACGAATTCGGCGCCGGCCGAATATCGTACTTCGCGGATCGGCACCGTGAAACCCGACGGCGCGCCCTTGGCCGCGGGATCGGTCGAAAAGCTGTACTGCGTCTTCGCCATGCACACCGGGTAGCGCGCGGCGCCTTCCTTCTCGAGCTCGGCGAAGCGGCTCTTGACCTTGGCGTCGGCGGTGATGTCGGTCGCGCCATAGATTTTCTGCGCGATGGTGCGCGCCTTGTCCCAGAGCGGCATGTCGTCGGGGTAGAGCACTTTGAAGTTCGCGGGCTCGCGGGCGATGGTGGCGACCACGGTCTCGGCCAGATCGAGCGACCCCGCCCCGCCGCGCGCCCAGTGGTCGGCGACGACCGCGGTGACGCCTTCGGCCGCCATCGCTTCCTCGACGAGCGCATGCTCGGCCGCCGTGTCGGCCGAGAACCGGTTGACCGACACCACCACCGGGACGCCGTAGCTTTTGACGTTGCGGACGTGGCGCACGAGGTTGGCGAGGCCGGCCTTGAGCGCATTCAGGTTCTCGGCGCGGAGGTCTTCCTTGGCGACACCGCCGTGCATCTTGAGCGCGCGCACGGTTGCGACCACAACCGCGGCGTCGGGCCTGAGACCTGCTTTGCGGCACTTGATGTCGAAGAATTTCTCGGCGCCGAGATCGGCGCCGAACCCGGCCTCGGTCACGACGTAATCGGCGAGCTTCAGGCCGACCCGGGTCGCGAGCACCGTATTGCAGCCGTGCGCGATGTTGGCGAACGGGCCGCCGTGCACGAACGCCGGATTGTTCTCGAGCGTCTGCACGAGGTTGGGTTTAAGCGCATCCTTGAGCACCGCCGCCATCGCGCCCGCGACCTTGAGATCGGCCGCCGTCACCGGTTTGCGCTCGCGGGTGTAGCCGACCACGACCTGGCCCAGGCGGCGCTTCAAGTCATCGAGGCTGTCGGCCAGACAGAAGATCGCCATGATCTCGGAGGCGACGGTGATGTCGAAGCCGTCCTCGCGGGCGAAGCCGTTGGCGACGCCGCCGAGACCGACCACCAGTTGCCGGAGCGCGCGGTCGTTCATGTCGAGCGCGCGCCGCCAGGTGATGCGGCGCGGGTCGAGGTTGAGCTCGTTCCCCCAGTAGACGTGGTTATCGACCGCGGCGGCGAGCAGATTGTTGGCGACGCCGATGGCGTGGAAATCGCCGGTGAAGTGGAGGTTGATGTCCTCCATCGGCACGACCTGGGCGTAGCCGCCGCCGGCGGCGCCGCCCTTGACGCCGAAACACGGCCCGAGCGAGGGCTCGCGCAGGCAAATGAGCACCTTCTTGCCGGCCCGGTTCAGGCCGTCGCCCAAGCCCACGGTGGTCGTGGTCTTGCCTTCGCCGGCCGGCGTCGGCGTCATCGCCGTCACCAGGATGAGCTTGCCGTCGGGCCGGCTGCGGAGCCCGTTCAGGTAGTCGAAGGTAAGCTTGGCCTTGGTGGTGCCATAGGGCTCGAGCGCGGATGCCGGGATGCCGAGCTTGTCGCGCGCGACCTCGGCGATCGGTTTCATGGCGGCAGCTTGCGCGATCGCGATGTCGCTCAGGGGTTGCGAGTGCTGGTCGTGCGCCGCCTTGAGCATGCCTACCTCAACGCGTAAGGTGCGGGACCCATCGGTGCCGCAAAGGGCGCGTAGACTAACAACGCGGTCCGGCACGCAATAGGGGGCTGTGGATGGAATACCGGCGCTTGGGGCGGAGCGGACTGCGCGTGTCCGCCGTCAGCCTCGGTTCGATGAACATGGGGAGCTGGCTCGACCGGGCGGCGAGCCACCGCGTCCTCGATGCCGCGTTCGACGCCGGCATCAACCTGATCGATACGGCCGAAATGTACCCCTCGCCGCTCGAGGCCGCGACCCAGGGACGGAGCGAAGAAGTGGTCGGCGCGTGGCTCAAGGGCAAACCGCGCGATGCCGTGATCCTGGCGACCAAGATTTCCGGCGCGAACCGGGCCGAATTGGGCGATATCGTCCCGCATATCCGCGGCGGCTTCGCGATCCTCGATTGGCACCACTTTGCGCGCGCCTGCGAGGCATCGCTCAAGCGCCTCAAGGTCGACTGCATCGACCTCTACCAGACCCATTGGCCGGACCGCGGCACGCCGATCGCGGCCCAGCTCGAAGCCTTCGAGCGACTGATCGAGGCGGGCAAGGTACGTTACGCCGGCGTCTCCAACGAGACACCGTGGGGCCTGATGCGGCTCCTCGCCACGGCCGAGACGAGCGGCCTACCGCGCATTGTCGCGGTGCAGAACAGCTATAGCCTCGTTCGCCGCGACTACGAAGCCGGATTGGCCGAAGTCTGCGTCCAGGAAGGCGTCGGCATGCTGCCGTTCTCGCCGCTGGGCGAAGGCGTCCTCACCGGCAAGTACACCGGCGGCAAGATTCCCCACGACTCGCGCTTCGCCGTCTACCAGCGCGGGCGTGAGCGCTTCGGCGACGCCAAGACGCTCGCCCGCGCCGATGCTTATGTCGACGTCGCCCGTGCCCACGGCCTCGAGCCCACGCAGATGGCGATCGCCTGGGTCAAGCGTCAGCCGGGCGTCGCTTCGGTCATCTCGAGCGCCTCCAACGTCGGCCAGGTTGCGTCGCTAGCGGCCGCCGCCGATCTCACCCTCCCCAACGAAACCCTGGCGGCGATCGCTACCGTATAACCGCGTCAAGGAGCGTCATGGCAGAAGAACTCATCGTTTCGCGCGACGGCGGTATCGCCACCGTCGCGTTCAATCGGCCCGAGAAGAAGAACGCCCTCAACCTCGCGATCTGGCGGCGCCTGGCCGAGGTCATGGCCGAGCTCGCGGCCGACGATCGGCTTCGCTGCGTCGTGCTGCGCGGGGCCGGGACCGACGCCTTCGTCGCCGGCGCCGACATCTCGGAGTTCGAGACCGAGCGCAAGGGCCGTGCCCGCGGCAAGAACTACGGCGAAGCCGTCGGCCGCGCGCTCCACGCCGTCGGCGATTGCCGCCACCCGACCGTCGCCATGATCATGGGGCCCTGTATCGGTGGTGGACTCGAGATCGCGACTCGCTGCGACATCCGCGTCTGCGGCCGCTCGTCGAAATTCGGTATTCCCTCCAACCGACTGGGCTTGGTCATTTCGCACGCCGAACTCGAATCGCTGGTCGCGGTGGTCGGCAAGGGCTACGCGCTCGAAATCCTGCTCACCGGCGAACTGATCGACGCCGCTCGCGCCGAGGCGATCGGGTTGGTGCAGCGCGTGGTGGCCGACACCGAGGTCGAGGCCGAGGCGCTCAAGGTCGCGCGCGTCGTCGCCGAGCGGGCGCCGCTCACCAACCGCTGGCACAAGAAGTTCTTGAAGCGCCTGACCGACCCGACGCCGCTGACGGCCGCGGAACGCGACGAAGCTTTCGACTGTTACGACAGCGAAGACTTCAAGGCCGGCTACCAGGCGTTCATGGCCAAAACGAAACCCGCATTCAAGGGACGCTAGCGATGACCGCCGCCGCCACCGGCCCGCTCAGCGGCATGCGGGTCGTCGAACTCGCGCATCATCTCGCCGGCCCGACCTGCGGCATCATGTTGGCCGACATGGGCGCCGACGTGATCAAGGTCGAGCGCGCGCCGGGGGGCGACGACTCGCGCCGCTCGATCCCACCCGAGCAGGCGGGGGAGTCCTCGGCCTTCATGATGATCAACCGCAACAAGCGCGGCATCGCGGTCGATCTCAAGAATCCCGCTGGCCGCGACATCGTCTTGAAGCTGATCGACCGCGCCGACGTCGTGACGGAAAACTATAGCCGCGGCGTGATGGAGCGGCTGGGGCTCGGCTACGAGTTCCTCAAGAGCCGCAACCGCAGCCTCGTCTACTGCGCGATCTCCGGATTCGGGCGTACCGGCCCCTACGCCGACCGCCGCGGTTTCGACCTGGTGGCGCAAGGCATGACCGGCCTGATGAGCATCACCGGCGAGAGCCCCGAGCGGCCGCCGGTCAAGGTCGGCGCGCCGGTCACCGACATCACCGCCGGATTCCTGGCGGCGATGGGCATCATCGCCGCTTATGCCCATCGCCTCAAAACCGGCGAAGGCCAAGTCGTCGACACCTCGTTGTTCGAAGCCGGCATCATCCACACCTTCTGGCAGTCGGCGATCACCTTCGCGACCGGCGAGCCGCCGCGGGCGATGGGCTCGGCGCATCCCTTGAACGCGCCTTATCAGGCGTTCCAGACCGCGGACGGCTGGATCAATGTCGGCGGCGCCAACCAGCAGACCTGGCTCAAGCTCCTGGACGTCTTGGGCGCGCCCGAACTCGACGCCGATCCGCGTTTCGCCTCGAACAAGGCGCGGATGCAGAACTTGACCGCCCTGCAAGAGACGCTCGCACCCTACTTCAAGCAGCAAACGAGCGCCGATTGGTTGACGCGTTTCGACCGCGCCGGCGTCGCCGGCGGCCCGATCCTCGACCTCGCTCAAGTCCATGCCGACCCCCAGACCAAGGCGCGCGGCATGGTGGCCGAGGTCGAACACGCCAAGGCCGGGCATATGAAAACCTTGGGCCCGCCGATCAAGTTCTCGGCGACCCCGGCCGCCGTGCGCCGCGCCGCCCCGCTCCTGGGTCAGCACACCCGCGAAGTGCTGCGCGAAATCGGCTACGACGATGCCGCGATCGACCGCCTCGAGGCCGAAGGCGCGGTGATCGGCGCTAGCCGCGTCCGACCGCCGACCCGCGGACCTGGGTCCGGTGCATGATGCGGCGGGCGGCGGGATCGAACGCATCGCGCCGGTGCAGCACGCGGCGGTTGTCCCAAATGACGAGATCGCCCACCTGCCAGCGGTGAACGTGGACGAACGCAGGCCGCGTCGCGTGCGCCCACAGCCGGTCGAGCAGTTCCTCGCTCGCGGCAAGGTCGAGCCCCTCGATCCGCGCCCACCGGCGGCGTCCGAGAAACAGCGTGGCACGCCCGGTTTCCGGATGGACCTCGATCGCCGGATGTAGCGTTCCCGGCGCCGATCGCACATCGGCCGGTCGGGTCGCGCCCAGCCTGAGATCCCCGGTCGCGGTCAGGCTCGAGGGGTGATTGATCCGCTCACCGGCGATCGCCGCTTTGAGGTCGGGTGCCAGTGCGTCATGGGCGGCCGCCATGTCGGCGAACCAAGTGTCGCCCCCTTCTGGCGAAACCTCGAGGGCATAGAGCAAGCTCGCGGTCGGCGGCTCGGCCAAGTAGCTCATGTCCGAATGCCATTCGGCTTCGCCGTAGCCGAGGCTCCCGATCGGGCGCCCGTTCTCGATCACGTTGGAAACGACCCAGACGTCAGGACGGAGGCCCCCGCCGCGCGCCTGGCGCTCGGATGCGGGGGCGAGTTCGGGCTCACCGAAAACGCGGCTCACCGCGACGAGGTCGTCGTCGCCGTAGTGCAACCCGCGGACGATCACGACGCCGTAATCGAGCCAAGCCTGGCGGAGCGCGTTCGCCGCCGCCGGGCCGAGCCGGGTTCCGGGTGGAAGCCCGAACACTTGGGCGGCGAACCTAGGCCGATAGGGCCGAACCTCGATCATCGCGGGTCATCCATGTACGGCGCGCACAGCCGTCATGCGACGGTAACACTCGGTTTTGATCGTGTGTGACTGGAATTGTATCGCGTGATCAACGATATCAAGGACAGCGGTCGGCCCGGTTCGGGCCCCGATGGGAGTAACCGATGAAGAATGCAACGATGCTGGCGGCCGCGGCGATGGTTGTCGCGATGCCGGCGATCGCCGACGACTGCATGGAGCCGAGCGACCTCCAGGCCTATCTCGAAGAAGCTTACGCCGAACGTCCGATCGCGGTCGCCGACAACGAAACCGGCAGCCGCGTTCGCCTGTTCACGTTGAAGAACGGGACCTGGACCCTGGTTCAGTACAACGAGGAGCGCCTTGCCTGCGTCGTCGCCAACGGCACCGGCTGGTTCGACGAGCCGCAAGCGGAAGCCCAGCGCACGCAAAAGCCGCGCAGCTGATCGGCAGCGCCCATCAGGTAATCGGGATCATCACGATCTTGCGATAGGGCTCGCGCGCGACCAGGCGCTCGTACCATGCCTTCAAGTATGGCAAGTCCGGCCGCTCGATTGCCAGGTTGAACCAGCGGTAGACGTGCGCCGCGAACGGGATGTCGCCGATGGTGAGGCGATCGCCGGCAACGTAGTCGCGGGTCTTCAAGTTGGCGTCGAGCATCGCGAACAGCCGGGCCACCTCGCGCCGCTTCTCTTCGATCAGCCCGAGATCGCGGCGCCCGGGTGGCGTCCGCACCAGACCCCAGAACATCGGCGAGATGGTGAAGGTGAGCGTGTGCGCCCAATCCATCCACCGCTCGGCGTCGGCGCGGACGCGGAGATCGGCCGGGCAGAGCGTGCCGAAACCGTGCTTGGCGGCGAGATAGCGCACGCACGCGTTCGATTCCCACAGCACGAAACCGTCGTCGACGATGGTCGGCACCAGCCCCATCGGGTTCATGGCGCGGTATTGCGGGGTGTCGTTGACGCCGTACTCGAGCCCGGCATCGATCCGCTCGTAGGGCAGATCGAGCTCGGCGCAGGTCCATAGCACCTTCTGCACGTTGGCCGAGTTCGGCCGTCCGAAGATCTTGAGCATGTCGGCTCCCGGGAGAGGCCTGGCAGTTTCGCCAGGGGCACGCGGAGCGGATAGTATCGCATGCTCGTCCGGTCGACCTTCACCGGAGCCATCGTCATGCCGCAACCGATCCCGCCCGTCCGCTACGTCCCGCCCTCATTCGCGAACCCTTATCCCGACGAGCCTTGGGAAAACGTCGCCGATTTCACGTACGACGCCGACCTCCATTTGATGCGCAAGATCGAATCGGTCCAGCAGCGCGAAGGCGAAAACGCCGAATTCATCGTCGCCGCCGACTACCCGATCCGCTACAAGCTCGACGGCGTCGAGCGACGGATCGTGGTGCCGCGCGGCATGCTGACCGATCTCTCATCGGTGCCGCGTTTGGGCCGCATCGTCGTGAGTCAAGTCGGTCCCCACCTCGAAGCCTCGATCGTCCACGACTTCCTCTATGTCGCCTGGCAGGACGTCGAAGGGCGTGGCGCCCGCGCGCGCGACCGCGAGTTCACCGACAAGATCATGCGCGCCGGCATGGCGGCGGCCGACGTCGGCGCCGGCCAAACCTGGACGATTTATCAGGCCGTCCGCCTTTTCGGCGGCAGCGCCTATAACAAAGCCGACGAACAGCGTTACATCGATCTCGGATGAGCGAATGAACCGGACCGATACGATCCTGATCGCCGGCGGGCGCGTTTACGACCATGACGGCGATACCGACCAGCCGGCCTACGCCGACGTCTTGATCGAGGGCGACCGCATCGCGCGCGTCGGCCCCCACCTCGCGGCGACCGTCGGCGCGGTCGGCCGCACCATCGATGGCCGCGACAAGCTGGTGGTGCCGGGATTCGTCAACGCCCACTACCACTCGCACGACGCGCTCTTGAAAGGCTGTTTCGAGACCATCCCGCTCGAACTCTGGCTGCTGCGGGCGTTGCCGCCGTCGTGGCCCAAGCGCAGCAAGGAAGAAGTGCGCGCCCGCACCCTGATCGGCGCGGTCGAAGCGCTCCACTCCGGGATCACGACGATCCAGGACATGCTGACCGTTTTTCCGTTCGACCCCGAGCACGTCGAAGTCGCGCTCGACGCCTACCAGGAGCTCGGCGTCCGCACCGTATTCGCGCTGCAGATCGGCAACATCCCCGGGGTCGAGCGGGTCCCGTTCTGGAAGGAGATGATCCCGCCCGACAAGCACCGCTACCTCTCGGCCTCGGTCGAGCCGTTCGCCGGCATTCATCCGATCGACGCCGTGATGGCCGAGTACGCACGCCACCGCGGCCGCCGTTCGCTGGTCGACTGGGCGCTCGGTCCGACCAGCCCGGAATTCTGCACGCCCGACTTCCTCGAACGCTTGGCCGCGCTTTCGGCCGAACACGCGTTGCCGGTCTACATGCACATCAACGAATCGAAGGCGATGACGCTCGCCGGGCGCCTGTTCATGCCCGAGCACGGCGGCTCGCAGGTGAAGTACTTGCGCGCGACCGGCCTGATCGGCCCGCGCGTCAACCTCGCTCACTCGATCTGGATGCTGCCCGAGGAAATCGACATCCTGGCCGAGACCGGCACCAACGTCGTCTTGAACCCGGTCGGCAACATGAAATCGAAAAGCGGTGTGCCGCCGATCCGCGACTTCCTCGTCCGCGGCGTCAATGTCGCTTTGGGCTGCGACAACTGCGCCTGCTCGGATGCGCAGAACATGTTCCAGGGCATGAAGATGCTGGCGGCACTCAGCGCCGCGAGCGAGATCGAGCCGGGGCCGCCCTCGGCCGCCGACGCGCTCCGCGCCGCGACCCTCGGCGGCGCCCGGACCGCCGGGCTCGAGCGCGCGTTGGGCGCCGTCAAGCCCGGCCGCAAGGCCGACCTCTCGTTGATCGACCTGACCAGCCCGGCGTTCGTCCCCTTCAACAGCGCTGCCCGTCAGCTCGTTTTCACCGAGAGCGGCGGCGATGTCGAAACCGTGATCGTCGACGGCCAGGTCGTGCTCGACCGGGGCCGCGTCACGACGATCAGCGAATCCGAGCTTCGCGATGCCATCCAGGTGCTGATGCCGGGCGTTCGCCGCGACCTCGCCGTCGTCGAAACCCGCGTCAAGGAGCTCGAGCCCTACCTGATGCGGGCCTACCGCAAGGCGATGGCCGCCGACGTCGGCACCAACCGGCTGATCGGGCAGAAGTAATCAGCTCGGGCGCTTGGTGCCGGCCCCCTCGCGCGCCTTGATGAAGTCGAGCGCGACGTCGACGATCATGTCTTCCTGGCCGCCGACCATGCGGCGCTTGCCCAGCTCGATCAGGATCTCGCGGGTATCGACGCCGTAGAGGCCGGCCGCCTTCTCGGCGTGGCGGAGGAAGCTCGAATAGACGCCGGCATAGCCGAGCGAGAGCGTCTCGCGGTCGACCCGGACCGGGCGGTCCTGGAGCGGGCGCACCAGGTCGTCGGCGGCGTCCATCAGTTTGTTGACGTCGCAGCCGTGCTCGAAGCCGAGCTTGTTGGCGACGGCGATGAAGACTTCGATCGGCGTGTTGCCGGCGCCGGCGCCCATCCCGGCCAGCGACGCGTCGACCCGGGTGACGCCGCACTCGACCGCGACCACCGAGTTGGCGACGCCCAGGCTCAAATTGTGGTGCGCATGCATGCCGCGCTGGGTCTCCGGTTTAAGCGCGTCGTTGAACGCCTGGAACCGCGCGCGCACGCCGTCCATGGTGAGCGCGCCCGCCGAATCGGTGACGTAAACGCAATGCGCGCCGTAGCTCTCCATGAGTTTGGCCTGCGCGGCCAAGGGCTTCGGCTCCAGCATATGCGCCATCATCAGGAAGCCGGCGACGTCCATGCCGATCTTGCGCGCGAACTCGATGTGCTGCTTGGCGATGTCGGCTTCGGTGCAGTGGGTAGCAACCCGGACCGAGCGCACCCCGAGCACGTAGGCATGCTCCAAGTCCTCGACCGTGCCGATGCCCGGGAGCAGCAGCGTGGTGAGCCGCGCGTTCTCGACGACGGCGGCGACCGCCTCGATCCACTCCCAGTCCGAATGCTTGCCGAAGCCATAGTTGAAGCTCGACCCGTTCAAGCCGTCGCCGTGCGAGAGCTCGATCGCGTCGACCCCGGCCCGGTCGAGCGCGGCCGCGATCGCAACGACGGTCTTCACGTCGTATTGGTGGCGGATGGCGTGCATGCCATCGCGGATGGTGACGTCCTGGATGTAGAGGCGCTTGGCGGCGGTCATGCCGCCATCTCCGCCGAGCGGAGCTCGACCAGGCGCTCGGCGGTGGCAAGCGCGGCCGAGGTCATGATGTCCAAGTTGCCGGCGTAAGCCGGAAGGTAGTGGGCGGCGCCCTCGACCTCGAGGAACACCGAGACCTTGAGCCCGGGGATGTCGCCGAGCCCGGGGATACGGAGCGGGTTGTTGTTGCCGAACCGCTCGAACTGCACTTCCTGTTTCAGGCGGTAGCCGGGGACGTACTTCTGAACGGTCTTGACCATCGCCTTGACCGAGGCGGCGATCGCCGCCTGATCGGCATCGCCGGTCAAGCAAAAGACGGTGTCGCGCATGATGAGCGGCGGCTCGGCCGGATTGAGCACGATGATCGCCTTGCCGCGACGCGCGCCGCCCACGACCTCGAGGCCGCGCGCGGTGGTGCGGGTGAACTCGTCGATATTGGCGCGGGTGCCGGGGCCGGCCGACTTGGACGCGATCGAGGCCACGATCTCGGCGTAATGAACCGGCGCCACCTTGGCGACGGCGTGGACGATCGGGATCGTCGCCTGCCCGCCGCAGGTCACCAGATTCACGTTGGGCGCGTTCAAGTGCTCGTCGAGATTGACGACCGGCACCGCGTAGGGGCCGATCGCCGCCGGGGTCAAGTCGATCACCTGTTTGCCGTGCCGGCGCAGGACCGCGTCGTGCTTGGCGTGCGCGCCGGCCGAGGTCGCGTCGAACACGATGCGAACGTCCTTGAAGACCGGCATCTTGACGAAGCCGTCGATCCCCTGGTCGGTCACCGCGACGCCCAGGCGTCGGGCGCGCGCGAGCCCGTCCGAGCCGGGATCGATCCCGACCAGCGCCGCCATGTCGAGCGATGTCGAAAGCCGCATGACCTTGATCATCAGGTCGGTACCGATGTTGCCCGAGCCGATGATCGCGACCTTGACCTTGGAACCCATCGATCCCTCTGACCGCCGTGGTCGGCGAAGGGCGGCATCTTGGCGGACGCCTCCCGCCTAAGCAAGCCGCGCCGCCGTGCCCGCCGCGACGACACTCTTCAGCTCCAGCACCTCGATCGGCGCCTCGGCCCAGTTATGCTCCCAGCATACGATCAGGTCGCACCCGGCCGGGTCGTGGTGGTGCGCGAGGAAGCTGCGGCTCTGGAACTCGAACTCGATCTGCACCCGCTCCCAGCGCCCGACTGCATTCGGCACCCGCCGCTTGGCTTCGCAGTCGGGAAAGCCGTGGGCGATGCTCTCGACCCGGTAGCCGAGCTGCGTGGCGAGGATACCGAACAGGAACACGACGCCCTGCTCGTTGACGGGGGCGTGCTGGAGCCCGGGGAGGTCGAGGAGTTCACCGTACTGTCGGCCGCCCGTGGTGGCAGCGCCCTCGGGCCTGGCGCGCTTTGCGCGAGACGCCGGCGGTGCCAGCGCCGGCGCCGCGTTCGGAAGATCGCCCATGTAAGGAAACGCCGGGTCGTTGACTTCGGCCCAGCGCCGGAAGGCGGCGAGCGCTGCCGGCCAGCGCCGGTACCGGTTGAGAAGGAGCGCGGTGTGCGCGTACTCGCCCGCGACACGCCGGATCGATCCGATGCCGCCGAGTTTCAAGAACGTGTCGCGCAGCCGCGCAAACATGATCTCGTTCGGGACCGGGTCGTTGCGGGTGTAGGGGGTAAGGCCGGCGGCGAGGCAGAGTTCCTTCCAGCCGCCGAAGCGGGCGTAGATCTGGCGCCGGCCGAACTTGGTGTCGCGTTCGAACTCGCCGACACTCAAGGTCGGCTTCCCGAGCGCTGTCGCCGCCTTGCGGGCGGCGGCGATCAAGGTGTCGCGGTCGACCACGTCGGGCCTCTTGCATCGTGCCTCCAAAACGAAACCACTGGCATAATTTTTTTCCTATATGGCGAATAAGTATATCGAAAATAGGGTAATATATTATCCATTTTATCCTGTTTTGTCTACCGCTGGATTTCCCAAGATTGAAGCGTTGGTCCCGCCGCCTGAACCGTCCTGGCCCCGCGAGGAGGGCCGTCATGCCCGGGACAAGCCCACGGCGGTTGCGGTACGCGCCTCTCCACGACCGCCTCTTCAACGCGGTCCCAGGTCGCGTCCTCGGCGACGTAGCTGGTCCGGAGGGGCGGCGACTCGGCAGACGCCGCCTCCGAGGCAAGCCGCGGGTTGAGCGCCGCCCACGCCCGGACGATAATCGCGAGGCATTTGCGTTTGGCCGGTGATGAAAGTGTTGGTCGCGTTCCTCGCAGCGCTCGCCGGCTTGATCGGGCTGCTCTACGGAGTCAATTGGTACCTCGCCCGAGCGGCGGAAGGTGCATTCCCGCCGGCCGGCGAGCGCCGCACGATCGAAGGCATCGCCCTTCATTATGTCGCCGTCGGCAGCGGGCCGCCGGTCGTCCTGATCCACAGCGCCAACGGCACCTTGAACGATTTCCGTGCCACGCTGCTCGATCGGCTGATCACCCGCTTCCACACGATTGCCGTCGACCGACCGGGCTATGGCTATAGCGAGCGACCGGCGGATCCCGTGACGCCCGACGTCCAGGCCCGGCTC
>VGEO01000063.1 GCA_016869275.1 Alphaproteobacteria bacterium
TGGTGCCGACATTGGTGCGCGCGTGGGCCGCGCTCCACGCCCGCTTCGGGCGGCGGCCGTGGCCGGCGCTGTTCGTGCGCGCCATTCGGTACGCGGCCGACGGCTTCGCCGCCTCGCACGACCTGGCGCGCGCGGTCGCCGCGCACCGGTCCGCGCTCGATGCCGACCCCGGGTGTGCGGCGCTGCTCGATGCGCGCGTCACCTTCGGCACCCTCTTCCGCCAGCCCGCACTCGCCCGCACCATGGCTCTCGTTGCCGAGCGCGGCGCCGACGCGTTCTATCGGGGCGAGACCGCGACCCACCTCGCCGCCTACGCCGTGAGCCAAGGCGGCGCCTTGAGCATCGCCGACCTCGCCGCCGCCGACGTCGCCTGGGTGCCGACGCTCAACGCCGCGTATCGCGCCTTGGGCGTCCGCGTCGCGCCGCCCAATTCCTACGGCCTCTATCTCTTGCTCCAGCTTCGCCACCTCGAGCGCGCACCGATCGCCGCGCTTGGCGGTGCGACCAGTGCGCGCCTCGATCACCTGATCCGTGCCGCCGAGCGCGCCTTCGCCGCCGGCGCGCCGTGGGTCGCGGACCCCGCGTTCGTCCCGGCCGCAGGTGCGCCCGAGGTCGAGCGCATCCTCGCCGCGCCACCCGGCCCCAACGCCCCGGCGGCAGCGGCCGGCGGCACCGCGGTCGTGGCGGTGGCCGATGGCGCCGGCAACGGTATCTCGTTCATCCAAAGCGTCTACCGGCCGTTCGGCGCCATGACGCTCGACCCCGCGACCGGCATTCTCCTCAACAACCGCCTCGCGTCGTGCTCGCTCGACCCCGCCCATCCCAACCGGCTCGAGCCCGGGCGGCGGCCGGCGCATACGCTGAGCCCGGCGCTCGCTTTCGAGGGCGGGCGGCTCCGCTACGTGCTGGGTTCGCCCGGCGGACCGGGACAGACGCTCACGCTGGCGCAGGTGATCTCGACCCTGGTCGACCGCGGCTTACCGCTCGCCGAGGCCGTGCGCGCGCCGCGCTGGAGCCTCGACCTCGCCAACCGGATCGTTATCGAAGCGACGTTTCCGCCCGCGACCGCGGCCGAGCTCGGCGCGGCGGGCATCGAGGTCACGACCGGCGCCGCCGAAATGCCCTACTTCGGCTCGGCCGAGGTCATCGCCCTCCGCGCCGACGGCACGCTCGAAAGCCAGGCCGACTTCCGGCGCGAGGCGGCGGCGATCGGGGTTTAGGCCCGCCGCTCGGTGACGAACGGATTGCGGAGCGTGCCGATCCCGATGATTTCGACCTCGACCGTATCGCCGGCGGCGATGTTGGGCGGGAGGCCGTCGGTCCCCATCCAGACGATGTCGCCCGGATAGAGCGTCATGTAGCGGGTGATCGCGACGAGATAGTCGGCGATCCCGAAGATCATGTTGTTGGTGCGAAAGCGCGTGGTCTCGCGGCCGTTGACGCGGACGATCGTCTGCGCGGCGTCGAGATCGAGGTCGGTCTCGATCCATGGCCCCATCGGCTTGAAGGTGTCGGCGTTCTTGGCGCGCCACAGCGTCGCGTCCGATTTCTGCCAGGTGCGCTCGGAGACATCGTTGCCGATGGTGTAGCCCAGGACGCAGGCGAACGCGGTTTCGGGCGTCAGGTGCTTGGCGCGCTTGCCGATCACGACCACGAGCTCGCCTTCGTATTGGACGAGCGGGCTGGCATCGGCCGGGATCACCACCGCCTCGTCATGCGCGATCAGCGCGTTGTTGGCGCGGTAGCCGACGTCGGGCTTGGCCGGGAGCTTGGCCTCGCGTCCGATCTTGGCCGCCATCTGGTAGATGTGGTCGGCGTAGTTCAAGCCGCAGCAATAGAAGGTCGGCGGCACCACCGGCACCTCGAGCTTGACGGCAGCGAGCGCGTGGACGGTCGCGGTCGGCGTATAGCCCCGGAACGGATCGCCGGCGACCTCGGCGATGCGCTCGCCCTCGAGGATGCCGTACGCGGTGCGGCCACCGGCGGTGAAACGGACCCAGCGCACCGGCGCAACCTCGACCCTACCGCTCAGCGCCGGGCGCCGCTGCCCTAGCGGATCGCCTTCACCACGCGGTGGAAGTCGTCGAACATGAAGAGGAACATGTCCAAGGTCTCGTCGACCGTGGCGATGACGCGGCGGCGCTCCTCCTCGGTCCGGGCGAACTGCTCGAGCAGGGTGACGCCGACGCCGGAGTGGTCCTCGTCGGCGGTCTGGTGGACGATGAAGAACTCGAGCGCGTGGTCGTCGAGGCCATAATGGTCGCGGAGCGCGCGGTAGCGGCTGGCGCCGTCGGTCGTCACCGGCGCCTCGCCGGCCAGCATGTGCGCCGAGACGCCCTCGAGGAAATTGCGACCGCAGACCTGGCCGAAATACTCGCGGAAGGCAAGCGCACCAGCGCAGTAGGGGGTGTTCCACATCTCCTTGTCGCTGATGCCGAGCGCGCGCCCGAGTTGAAGGTAAAGCGCCGAATGCGCCTTGCCGTTGGCGTAGAGCCGCCCGGTGCCTTCCTCGTAGACGACCTCGGCGATCATGGCGCGCCATTGCGGGTCGGGGCAGATCACGTAGAGCCGGCCATGGAAGTTGTGGTTGTGAAGCGGGATGATGCTGTTCTGGCGTATCAGCATCTTGACCTGCGCGCGCGAGTACGAGCCGTCGTAGAGCCGCTGCCACACCGCGTGCTTGTAGAACGGCTTCTTCTTGTGGAGGGCGGCAATTTCGGCGAGGACGGCGGCGTTGTCGAGGGGCATGGCACGGTTCCGTTCGGGGAGCGTCGCGGCCGCCGAGTGCGGACGCGCGCGCATGGTAAGGTGTTTCGCCGGGGAGTGAAAGAAGCGCGGGGAGGAGTGCCGCAGTTGTTCGAGACGCCCAACAGCGGAAGCGGCGGCGCGGGGTTTCGCGCCGGCGCCTTCATGCCATCCTGGCCGTGAAGTTCGGCGTCTCGCCCGGGATCGCGCTTCGCCTCGCGCGGCTCTGGGGCGACACCCCGGAAACTTGGCTCAGGATGCAAGAAGCGTACGACCTTGGCATGCGCGCGAGCGGATCATCAGTGCCCTGGACAAGGCTCGCGAGCGCCACAGAGCCGTTCGACCCCGGCCAGCGCGGGATCGTTGAACCGGCAGGAACCGGATTTGACCCTTTTGCGCGCTGCTCGTCGCTGGGCGTCGCGCTCCGCCCGCTCGCTGCCGCGCTCAGCGCTCCTTGACCCGGACGATCGAGGCGATCGGGCGCGGCGCCTGGCCCGACATCTCGGAGATGTTGCGCTCCTGCTCTTCGATCGCGCGCCGGATGTCCTCCTCGTCGGCATAGCCGCGGAGCGCCGTGCGCGGCACCTTGCAGTTCGAGCGCCGCGTGCCGTCCTTGAAGACGACGTTGACGATGACGAACTCGGCGGTCGTGACGTTGCGATGGCGACCCATGACGCGATCCTGTGGCCGGGAAGGGAACGTCCGCACCCTATTCGGTGCGGCACCGAATTTCTAGGTGCGTTCGTCCCCCGAGCGCGGCGGCAGTTGAGTGCCGGCCCAGCGGAGGGTCGACGAGCCCCGCTTCGCGCTTCCGCCTTTGGCACGGTTCTCGAAAGATCCGCGGCGGACAGGCCGGCGAGCGTTGGCGCGGGTTCGAGCGCCGGCCGCTGAAAGCGATCCGCGACGAACTCGATCGGGTTCACGCCGAGCGATCGGCACCAGTCGTGAACGCAAACGTCACCGCATCCCCAGCCCGTTTATCCAGCAAGTGATCGGCCCCGACCGAGTGGTCGAGATGGAATGTTAGTTCAGAGTTGGCCGTTGCGCTAGTTGGAGCGTGGCCGGCGAAGCCGATCGGCGTAGCGCAGCCGGCCTCGTAGCCCTCGCAAACGAAAGCCCCGGCGCGCGGGCCGGGGCGAGTAAATTAAGTCTGGTTGCGGGGATAGGATTTGAACCTATGACCTTCAGGTTATGAGCCTGACGAGCTACCGGACTGCTCCACCCCGCGTTAGGCGATCGCGGCGGCCGGCCGGAGCCGCCGCCGATAGGCGTGTCGTCGTCATGAGGTTCGAGGGCTTCGCGCCGCGTCGCCGTGCGCGACTGGGCTTGATAGGCCTGGCAGCGACCTACTCTTCCGCGTCTTGAGACGAAGTACCATCGGCGCTGGGGAGTTTCACGACCGAGTTCGGAATGGGATCGGGTGCAGGCCCCCCGCCATGGCCACCAGGCCGATCAAACCCAGCCGATAGCCGGGCGGATCGCTCGTAGTCGGGCGAAGCGTGTGGCGAACAAAGCCAAGGGTTGCAATCGCGCGTGTCGTCTTTGGGTCGTGACGCCCGCTCCCCTCCCCTCGCCCGAGCGGGGCGGGAGACGGAGGGAATTGGATTCGTCACTACGCATGCCGATTTTGCGCTCGCGCTTGCGCACGAGGAGAAATCAAGCCGATCGAGCGATTAGTATCGGTTAGCTCAACGCGTTGCCGCGCTTGCACACCCGACCTATCAACGTCGTGGTCTACGACGGCTCTTAGGGAGAACTCGTTTCGAGGTGCGTTTCCCGCTTAGATGCTTTCAGCGGTTATCGCGTCCGTACATAGCTACCCGGCGATGCGGCTGGCGCCACAACCGGTACACCAGAGGTACGTCCATCCCGGTCCTCTCGTACTAGGGACAGCTCCTCACAATTCTCCTCCACCCACGGTAGATAGGGACCGAACTGTCTCACGACGTTCTAAACCCAACTCACGTACCACTTTAATCGGCGAACAGCCGAACCCTTGGGACCTGCTCCAGCCCCAGGATGTGATGAGCCGACATCGAGGTGCCAAACGGTGCCGTCGATATGGACTCTTGGGCACCATCAGCCTGTTATCCCCGGCGTACCTTTTATCCGTTGAGCGATGGCCCTTCCACGCAGAACCACCGGATCACTATGGCCGACTTTCGTCTCTGCTCGACCCGTCGGTCTCGCAGTCAGGCGGGCTTATGCCATTGCACTCACCAGCTGATTTCCGACCAGCTTGAGCCCACCTTCGCACGCCTCCGTTACTCTTTGGGAGGCGACCGCCCCAGTCAAACTACCCACCATGCAGGGTCCCGGACCCGGATCACGGATCTCGGTTAGACGTCAGAAACCAGAAGGGTGGTATTTCAACGTTGCCTCCACGATGGCTGGCGCCACCGCTTCGAAGGCTCCCACCTATGCTACACATCCAACTCCTAACGCCACTGCAAAGCTATAGTAAAGGTGCACGGGGTCTTTCCGTCTAGCCGCGGGTACTCCGCATCTTCACGGAGAATTCAGCTTCGCTGAGCCGATGTTGGAGACAGTGGGGAAGTCGTTACGCCATTCGTGCAGGTCGGAACTTACCCGACAAGGAATTTCGCTACCTTAGGACCGTTATAGTTACGGCCGCCGTTTACCGGGGCTTCGGTTCAGAGCTTGCACCCCTCTCCTTAACCTTCCGGCACCGGGCAGGCGTCAGACCCTATACGTCGTCTTACCGACTTAGCAGAGTCCTGTGTTTTTAGTAAACAGTCGCCACCCCCATTTCAGTGCCACCTCGTTCCGGTTGCCCGGGCGAGGCACCCCTTCTTCCGAAGTTACGGGGTCAATTTGCCTAGTTCCTTCAACATCGTTCTCTCAAGCGCCTTGGTATGTTCAACCAGTCCACCTGTGTCGGTTTCGGGTACGGTCTTACGCTGGGGCTATTTCCTGGAACGCCTTCGCCGCACCTCCAATCCAGTAAGGAGGCACGACTTACAACATTCGTCACCACCAGCAGGCTCAGGAATATTGACCTGATTCCCATCGGCTACGGCTGTCGCCCTCGCCTTAGGGGCCGGCTAACCCTGCGCGGATTAACCTTGCGCAGGAACCCTTGGACTTCCGGCGTGAGTGTTTCTCACACTCATGTCGCTACTCGTGTCAGCATTCTCGCTTCCGGTACCTCCAGAAGACCTGACGATCTTCCTTCGCAGGCATACGGAACGCTCCGCTACCGCGTACGATTCCCGAAGGAACCGTACACCCGCAGCTTCGGTGCGTGGCTTGAGCCCCGTTACATCTTCGGCGCAGGCTGGCTTAACTAGACCAGTGAGCTGTTACGCTTTCTTTAAAGGATGGCTGCTTCTAAGCCAACCTCCTGGTTGTCTTGGCCTTCCCACTTCCTTTCCCACTTAGCCACAACTTAGGGACCTTAGCTGGCGGTCTGGGCTGTTTCCCTTTCAACGACGGATCTTAGCACCCGCCGTTTGCCTAGCCGCGCTGTGCTCGTTGGTATTCGGAGTTTGGTTAGGTTTGGTAGCGTTTTGCACGCCCCTAGCCCATCCAGTGCTCTACCCCCAACGGCAATCGCGCGACGCTCTACCTCAATAGATTTCGCGGAGAACCAGCTATCTCCAGGTTTGTTTGGCCTTTCACCCCTAGCCACAGCTCATCCCCTACTTTTTCAACAGGAGTGAGTTCGGTCCTCCAGTGCGTGTTACCGCACCTTCAACCTGGCCATGGCTAGATCACCTTGGTTTCGGGTCTAATCCGCGTAACTGGACGCCACTTTAAGACTCGCTTTCGCTACGCCTTCGCCTATCGGCTTAAGCTTGCTACGCAGATTAAGTCGCTGACCCATTATGCAAAAGGTAGGCAGTCACCCCGCAATGGGGGCTCCTACTGCTTGTAAGCATCCGGTTTCAGGTGCTCTTTCACTCCCCTCGTCGGGGTGCTTTTCACCTTTCCCTCACGGTACTTGTTCGCTATCGGTCGCGTCGGAGTACTTAGGCTTGGAGGGTGGTCCCCCCATGTTCAGACAGGGTTTCTCGGGCCCCGCCTTACTCGAGGACTCTGCGTGTCGTGACCGATACGGGACTATCACCCGCTGTGGTCGGCCTTTCCAGACCGTTCTCGTTGGACACGCAAAGTCGCTGGCCTGGTCCGCTTTCGCTCGCCACTACTTACGGAGTCTCGGTTGATTTCCTTTCCTCCAGGTACTGAGATGTTTCAGTTCTCTGGGTTCGCTTCGCACGACTATGAATTCATCGTGCGATACCGGATGAACCGGTGGGTTGCCCCATTCGGACATCCCCGGATCAAAGCCTGCTCGCGGCTCCCCGGGGCTTATCGCAGCGTGCTACGTCCTTCATCGCCTCGACGCGCCAAGGCATCCACCAGATGCTCTTAGGACGCTTGATCTCTCGAAAACCGTCATGCGTAGTGACCAACCCAACGGGCCGGCCGCCGCGCAGGACGACTCAGCGATTGCTCGCTCACGGAACGGAGGACGTTCCGTGAGCGCCCTTTACTTTGTTCGAACCTCTTGACGATGACAAAGAGCGCGGGCTCGACGAGCGAGCCCGAAGCTCGGAAATCGCGGATACGGCTGGCGTATTCGCGGTCATGGACGGGGCGACCCGTTCCGGTCTCTGGTTGAGGTCAGGTTGGTGGAGGTGAACGGGATCGAACCGTCGACCTCCGGCTTGCAAAGCCGGCGCTCTCCCAACTGAGCTACACCCCCGAGAAGCTGGTGGGCCTGGGTCGACTCGAACGACCGACCTCACGCTTATCAGGCGTGCGCTCTAACCACCTGAGCTACAGGCCCCGCTAGCGGTCCACCAGGCCCGACGCGCGGCCACGGCCGACCGTCGGAACATGTGCCGACCGACGGAACCGGTGCGACGTCCATGAACGGAAGAGATGCGAAGACGGCGATGTGCCGTTTGGTAGTACCGAGCCTAAACTCGGCTTTTGTTCCAAAGCGAGCGATCGGACCGGCACGCCGGTCGGCGATCGTTCATCCTTAGAAAGGAGGTGATCCAGCCGCAGGTTCCCCTACGGCTACCTTGTTACGACTTCACCCCAGTCGCTGACCTTACCGTGATTGGCTGCCTCCTTGCGGTTAGCGCACCAGCTTAAGGTAAAACCAACTCCCATGGTGTGACGGGCGGTGTGTACAAGGCCCGGGAACGTATTCACCGCGTCATGCTGATACGCGATTACTAGCGATTCCAACTTCATGCACTCGAGTTGCAGAGTGCAATCTGAACTGAGACGGCTTTTTGAGATCAGCGCGGGGTCGCCCCATTGCTTCCCATTGTCACCGCCATTGTAGCACGTGTGTAGCCCAGGCCGTAAGGGCCATGAGGACTTGACGTCATCCCCACCTTCCTCCGGCTTGTCACCGGCAGTTTCTTCAGAGTGCCCAGCCGAACTGATGGCAACTGAAGATGAGGGTTGCGCTCGTTGCGGGACTTAACCCAACATCTCACGACACGAGCTGACGACAGCCATGCAGCACCTGTGTGGGGCCCAGCCGAACTGAAGGGAACGATTTCTCGCTCCCAAAACCCCCATGTCAAGGCCTGGTAAGGTTCTTCGCGTTGCGTCGAATTGAACCACATGCTCCACCGCTTGTGCGGGCCCCCGTCAATTCCTTTGAGTTTTAACCTTGCGGCCGTACTCCCCAGGCGGAGTGCTTAACGCGTTAGCTACGACACTGAGAGGGAACCCCCCAACGTCTAGCACTCATCGTTTACAGCGTGGACTACCAGGGTATCTAATCCTGTTTGCTCCCCACACTTTCGCGCCTCAGCGTCAGAACCTGGCCAGAGAGCCGCCTTCGCCACTGGTGTTCTTCCCAATATCTACGAATTTCACCTCTACACTGGGAATTCCACTCTCCTCTCCAGGCCTCTAGCTCGACAGTTTCGAATGCAATTCCCGGGTTGAGCCCGGGGATTTCACATCCGACTTGTCGAACCGCCTACGCGCGCTTTACGCCCAGTAATTCCGAACAACGCTAGCCCCCTTCGTATTACCGCGGCTGCTGGCACGAAGTTAGCCGGGGCTTCTTCTGCGGGTACCATCATTATTTTCCCCGCCGAAAGAGCTTTACAACCCGAAGGCCTTCATCACTCACGCGGCATGGCTGGATCAGGGTTGCCCCCATTGTCCAAGATTCCCCACTGCTGCCTCCCGTAGGAGTCTGGGCCGTGTCTCAGTCCCAGTGTGGCTGGTCGTTCTCTCAAACCAGCTACGGATCGTCGGCTTGGTGAGCCGTTACCTCACCAACTACCTAATCCGACGCGGGCCGCTCCAGCAGCGATAAATCTTTCCCCCGGAGGGAGTATACGGTATTAGCTCCGGTTTCCCGGAGTTGTTCCGTACTGCTAGGCACGTTCCCACGTGTTACTCACCCGTGCGCCGCTCCTGTATTGCTACAGGCGCTCGACTTGCATGTGTTAAGCCTGCCGCCAGCGTTCGTTCTGAGCCAGGATCAAACTCTTAGGTTTAAGAGCGGATCCTCGAATCACAAACGTGGGCGCCAATCTTTCGATTAGCGCTTGCGTCTGCGAGCGGGTCCGATATCGGCACACCGCCGCCTACGCATCTCTTCCGTATTCACGATTTCAAAGAGCGGTACGCGCAGAGCAAAAAGCGCGCGCCGTCCCGCCGGAGAACCCCCCGGCAGAACAGCGGGCGCGAGCGGCGGTTATAGGAAGCGCGCGCGACGCTGTCAAACAATTTTAACGAAACCCCTCCCTCGCCGCGGAAACCATATATCTATGGTTTCGCAGCACCGGAGCCCACAGAATATAGCGTAGCGCCGACCCTGTGGATAGGTCTTTCGGGTGCGTGGTGCCCGGCAACGTACCGCACTTGTGAAAATCAACAATAAGCGTTATTTAACAACATGTTATCGCCAGATGTCCGACCCAGTTTTCGGTTTCGCGAACAAAGTCGGAACCCTTGATCGCTTTGCTCATGTCAGCCACGCATGAATAGATCGGCGCCCACGGATACGGGACGAAAACCAAAGATCGGCCTCGCGCTCGGCTCGGGCGCGGCCCGCGGTTGGGCCCACATCGGGCTCCTGAACGCACTCGATCGCGCCGGCATCAAGATCGACGTCGTCTGCGGCACCTCGGTCGGCGCGGTGGTGGGTGGCGTCTATGCGAGCGGCCGGCTGCCGATCCTCGAGGAGTGGGTGCGCTCGCTCTCGCGCCTCAACATGTTCCGCTACGCCGACATCAAGATCGCCGGCGGCGGCCTGATCGGCGGCGATCGCCTGGTCGCGCTGCTCGACGAGCATTTGAGCGAAGTGCGGATCGAGCAGTTGGCAACGCCGTTTGCGGCGATCGCCTGCGACATCGCGACCGGCCACGAGATCTGGCTCTCGCGCGGGCCGCTGGTGCCGGCGATGCGCGCGTCGTTCGCGCTGCCCGGCCTGTTCGGCCCGGTCCAGTTGAACGGCGACTGGCTGGTCGATGGCGCGCTCGTCAATCCGATCCCGGTCACCGTATGCCGGGCGCTCGGCGCCGACCTCGTGATCGCCTCGAACTTGAACGCCGACATCATCGGCAAGCAGCGCCGCCGCGGCAGCCGCAAGATGAAAGCGGCCGAGACCGATGTCGAAAAGGAGTGGCGCTCGTTCGCCTCGCTCGGCAAAGGCGGCCGGCTCCGGCGCCGCCTGCTCGGGCCGCTATTCAAGACCGAGAACGACGCGCCCAGCGTGTTTTCGGTCATGGTCGCGAGCCTCGCCATCATCCAGGACCGGTTGGGCCGCAGCCGCCTCGCCGGCGATCCGCCCGACGTCACCATCGCGCCCAAGATCGGACACATCGCGCAGTTCGATTTCGAGAAGGCCGACGAGCTGATCGCCGAGGGCGACGCCGCGGCCACGCGCGCGCTCGAGGAGATTCACGAAGCGATCGATGCGCTCGCCTAGGCGCCCGATCGCCAACCGGTCAGACGCGCGAGTTTTTCCTCGAGTTCCCGAATCCGGTATGGTTTTTTCAGGAGCTCGTCCGCCGCCGGCACGATGCGTTGTTTCTCGAACACGTCCTCGCCATACCCGGTCATGAAGAGCACTTTGAGGTCGGCCCGGGTTTGGCGCGCGCGACGGGCGAGCTCGACGCCGTCGATCGCGCCGTTGAGGCGGATGTCCGTGAGCAGGGCGGCGATGTCGGGCGAGGCTGCGAGCTTGGCGAGCGCGCCGGGACCGTCCGCGGCCTCGATGGTGCGATAGCCGAGCGAGCCGACCGCGGCGACCGCGAAGTCGCGAACGTCGTCGTAGTCATCGACAATCAGGACGAGCGGCGGCGCGGTCATGGCCCAATCGTATGACCGGCGCCCGATAAGCGCGAAGCCGGCGACTACGCAACCGATTCCGGAACTACCCGGAGATCGATGCGGCGGACTATATGTCGTTGCCCGCGATGTACCGCGGCGCGTAGCGGGCAAACGCGACCAGCGCGGCAATCCCCACAACGAGCGCGACCGCCGCGCCCCACGGATCCCAGAGGTTCGGAAACCCCGCCGGAAGCCCGAGCGCGCCCGTGAGATAGGCGTGGATCGGAAGCCCCGACCACCACTGCCAGCCCTGCACCAGGACGCCGGCGATCGTCGGTGCGCGCGAAATGATCGCGTAGAGCACGATCCCGCCCAGGATCGCGAGCATGAAGGCGTAGAACGCGATGATCATGTGGAATCGGCGCGCGGCAGCGCGGTTCAGGCGCCTTTGACTTGATTGACGTCGACATAGCCGACTTCGATCGCGCGTTGCAGCGCGGCGAAGGCCGAGCGCGCTTCCTCGAACGTCTCGCGCTTGGCTTTGAGGTCGGCGATCAGGGCCGGCTCGGGATCGCGGCCGCCAGACGCGTTCAACTTGAACGCGGCTTCGAGGTAGGCGGCGCGAAACTGGGCGACGGTCACGGCCAGCGTGTAGACCGCGTTGCGATCGATTGTCGGCAGCCGGGCGTGGATGATTTCACGATTGGCAGCGCGGATCGCCTGCTCGACCTCGAACAAGAAGGCGCGCTGCTGCCGGAGCAGTTCCGAGTCGGCATATATTATTTTCGTCCTTTCGCTCGCACCCGCCGCCGTCCGGCGCCGCGGCGGCCGCCGTTGCGCTTGATCCGTTCGTCGCGCGGAAACTGCATTTCGACCGTGAGACCGTTCGGGTCCTCGACGAAAATCTGGTCGACATCGAGGCCCGGCAATTCGAGCGTCTTGTAGGGAACGCCCGCCTTCTCCACCCGCCGGCGCATGCCTTCGTAGTCGTCGCCGGCGAAGGCGATGTGATCGACCGAGCCCGAACCCATCGTCGCCTTGGCCGGATCGCCGACATCGAGCGTCGAGCCGACATAGACGTGCTTCAACTTGGCGTCGAACAGATGAATGACCGGGGTGACCCCGCAATAGAGCCACCAGCCCTGATTGGCGAGCTTGGGCCGGAAGCCGTCGCGTAAGCCCAGGACTTCGGTGTAGAACGCGTGCGTTTTTTTGACGTCCTTGGCGCGGATGGTGAAGTGATTGAAACCGTGCAACGACATGGCAAATACCCGATAGCTGGCCGACCTGGAGGGATGTTAGCTTTGACCGGCCTAATTTGGTAGCTGGCTTTCGCCGTCCTGTCCCCTCGGTTCCATGCGTCCCCCCTACGACCCGCCCCAATCCAAGAAAAAAGTCGTCCGCGGCGTGAGCCGGACGGACTTGATCGAGCGCGCCCGCAGCCTGGTGCCTACGCTTCGCGAGCGCGCCAGCGCAACCGAAGAGCGCCGCAACCTGCTCGAGGCGACGATCCGCGATTTCCACGATCTCGGCCTGTGGCGCATCCTCCAGCCCGAGCGCTGGGGCGGATTCGAGATGGACTACGCGATCATCGTCGACGTCGTCTCCGAGATCGGCCGCGGCTGCACCTCGAGCGCCTGGATCCTCGGCAACTTCACCAGCCGCTTGTGGCAGATCGGCATGCTGCCCGAGGAGGCGCAGCAAGCCGTCTGGGGCAGGGACACGTCGACCTTGGTGTGCTCGACCTACGTGTTCCCGTGCGGTCGCGTTACCAAGGTCGCCGACGGCTGGCGCGTACAAGGCGTGCGGCCGTGGCCGTTCGCCTCGGGCGTCGACATTTCCGAGTGGGCGACGGTCGGCGCGCTTTGCTACGACGAAAAAGACCCGAACGCCAAGCCCGCGCCGATCCAGGTCCTGCTCCACAAGACCGAGTACACGGTGAACGACACCTGGTACGCCTCCGGCCTGATCGGCACCGGCAGCAAGGATTTGGTGGTCGGCGACGTCACCATTCCCTGGTATCGCGGCTCGCTGGTGACCGAGTTCCGCGGCGGCCCCACTCCGGGCAGCAAGACCAACCCCGGCCCGCTCTACAAGCTGCCGGTGTTCGCGGCCTTCCCGCACATTCCGGCGGCCGCGGGCCTCGGCGCGGCTCAGGCCGCGGTCGACGACGCGATCGCCGCGACCAAGAAGCGCGTCAGCTCCTATACCGGCCAGTCGATGGCCGAGCTGACCCCGGTCCAGATCAAACTGGCCGAGGCCGACGCCGCGGTCGACGCGGCACGGCTCCTGCTGCTCGACAACTGCGACGAGATGATGGCGATCGCCGAGGCAGGGCGGACGTTCGACCTCACCACCCGCGCCCGCTACCGCCGCGACGGCGCCTACGCCGCCAAGCTCTTCACCGGCGCGGTCGATCTCTGCGTCCAGGTGACCGGCGCCGCCGGGCTTTACAACCGCAACCCGATGCAGCGCTACTTCCGCGATGTCCACGCCGTACTGCAGCACATTTCGGTGGTGTGGGACGTTTCCGCCCAGGTCTACGGCGGCGTCGCGCTCGGGCTAGAGCCGCTCCTACCGACGGTGTAGCGCCTCGCTTCTCTCTTGCGTCATCGCCGGGCGAAGTCCCGGCCAGGCCCAGCGATGACGGCTTCTTCGATCGAGCCCAGCGCCGCCGCGGCCCGCGCCTCGGTCGCGGCGATCGACCCTTTCCAGCGCCGGTCGAGCACCGGCATTTCCGGCAGTACTTCGGCGACGAACCGCGCCGTCTGCGCCTCCATATCCGCGTCGCTCCACGCGATCGGCCGCAGCACGAACTTGGCGATACCGACATCGACGAATGCCGCGAGCTTGTCGCGGATCGCCCGCGCATCGCCGATCGCGAGCACGGTCCGGGGATCGCGGCCGCTCCGCGCCGCGGCCCGCGCGGCGGCGCGTTCGGTTTCGGGCTCGTCCCACGACCCGAAGCGAAAACCGAACCCGGCGCCGAAGTGGCTCGATTCGATCGGCCGCCCGCGGCGCGCGGCCGCGCGCTTGATCGCGGCGATGGTCGGCCCGACTTCGGACGGCGGCTCGAACCCGCCGAGCCAGCCGGTGCCATAGCGCGCGGTGCGTTCGATCGCGGCCGCGCTCGACCCGCCGATCCAGAGCGGCAGCGGGTTTTGCACCGGCTTTGGCGCGATCGCCGCGTCGCGGTAGGAGTAGTGAGCGCCGGTGAAAGTCACCCGTTCCTCGGCCCACAGCCGCGCCATGATTTCGAGCGCTTCATCGGCGGCGGTGCCGTGGCCTTTGGGTTGCCGCCCGGTCGCCGCCCATTCCGGCGCGCGCGGACTGCCGACGCCGAACGCCGGCAGGAGCCGGCCGCCCGAGAGCACATCGATGGTCGCGCACTGCTTGGCGAGAACGAGCGGGTCGCGGAACCCGACCGCGGCGACATTCATGCCGAACTTCAATCGCTCGGTCGCGCCGGCCAAGCCGGCCATCACGCTCATTACGTCGAGGAACGGCTCGGTCGAGACGACGCGCTCGGTCTGCCACAGCGAATCGACGCCGCCCTGCTCGCACTGCTCGACCCAGCGCCAGAAGGCCTTGGCGCCGCTGAACGGGAACTCGGCAAGACCCAGCCCGGCGGCGACCGCCATCAGCTCCGCCTCAAGCCGCGGCGCGCTGGCGCTCGAGGATACGCCACTTCGAGAGCCGTCGTTCGAGCCACTGCACGGCCTGGGTCAGGCCGACGCCCATGAACGCCAGTACGATGATCGGTACGAACACTTTGGCGGTCTTGAAGACGTTCGCGTAGTTGACGATCAGCCCGCCCAGGCCGTTGATCGCGGTGAAGAACTCGGCGACCACCATGCCGATGATGCCGAACCCGATCGAGAGCCGGACGCCGGTCATGATGAACGGGAGCGCGGCCGGCAGCGTGATCTTGAAGAAGATGTCGCGCTCGCTCGCACCGAACGCCCGGCCGATGTCCAAAAGCGAGCCGCGCACGTCGCGTACGCCCGAATAGGTATTGATGATGACCGGGAAGATCGCGATCGAGACCAGGACAGTGATCTTGCCGGCGTCCTGCAACCCGACCCACATCATGAGGAGCGGAATCAGCGCGATGCGCGGGATCGCATAGAGCGCGTTGATGAAAGGGTCCATGGTGTACTCGAAGAACCACCACTGCCCGACCATGACGCCGATGACGACCCCGGCGACGATCGAGATCGCCATGCCGATCGCGAACACGAACAGGCTTTGCTTGAGCGCCACCAATAGTTCGCCGTTCTGGATAAACTCGATCGCGGCGCGGAAGATCGCGCTCGGATACGTCATCAGCAGCGGGTTGACGTCGCGGCCGGTGATCTCCCACACCACGAAGAACACGGCGACCGCGACGGCTCGGATCAGGTTGGGCCGGTTGCGTAAGAACACGATCGCCGGCGGCGGACCGCGGCGGCGGGGGGACGGAACGGCCATGATCGCCTTCAGTGGATGCTGCGGACGCGGTCGTAGATCGCCGCGTACATCTGGAACACGACATCCTTGTAGGCATCGACGGTCCGCAGCACGAGCTCGCGATCGGCTTCGGTCGGCGCGTACTGCTCCAAGAGTTCGCGGCCGATGTCCGAGTGGTCGCCGTCGGCGACGTCGTGAACCCGCCAGAACGCAACCTGGTCGTCGGTCAGATCGAACTTCTTTTGGAGCTGGTCGGCGATCCGCCCGAACGTGCCCGGAATCATGGCTTCGCCCGAAAGCATGTGCGCGGTCGCGCCTTTGAGAAAGCTCGACTCGCACATGCGCTCGAAATAGGCCTTCCACGCCTGCGCCACCGGCATGTACTCGGCGGTGACGAGCTCGCGCTCGCTCCAGCCGAACGCGCCGGCAAAGTCGAAGTAAAGCTCGCAATGCGGCTTGCCGTTCGAATAGAGCCGGCCGGTGCCCTCCTCGTAGCAGATTTCGGCGATGCGCCGGCGCCAGCGCCAGTCAGGGCAATGGACGTATAGACGCCCGTGGTAGTTGTTGTTGGGCACCGGCACGATCGAATAGTGGTAGGCGAATTCCCTGACCTGAGCGCGCGAAAGCGTGCCGTCGACCAGCGCCCGCCACAGCGGCTGCGAGTAAAGCGAACGATTCTTGTGCATCTCGGCAATGCGACCGAGCACGTCCTGGACGCTCAACATAGCTGCCTCCCGCTGGACGACGAGGCGCGGGCGGCCGACATCGTCGGCCCGCCGTCCGCGCGCGTTCGTTACGACGACTTCTTCTTGTAGGGGCCGATCTCCTTCAGCACGTCCTCGACCACCGAGCGATCGAGCACCTGCGGGACGGTGAGCGGCTGCTTGAGGTCGCCCATCTCCATCTGCACTTTGACCGTGAAATCGGTGATGTGAGGCTCGACGCCGCCATCGACGCCCCAGACGCCGTCTTCGTTCAACTGGCGGAACACGGCCGCGATCAGCTTGACGTCGACGTCCTTCAAGAGCTTGGCCATGATCTCGGCGGCCTTGTCCGGATTCTCCTGAACGAAGCGCGCGCCCAAGATGGTTCCCTTGACGAAGCCACGGATCATCTTCCGCGTCTTGGCATCGGTGAGGTCTTCCTCGCGCACCGCGAGGTAGGTGTAGCCGAGGCCCGGGAAATCCTTGGCGACGGTGGCGAGAATGTCGACTTCGCCAGCCAACTTGCCCTGCGTCGCCGTCAGCGTGTTGACCATGGTCGCCTGGACCCGCCCGGCGATGACCGACTGCAGCCGCGCCGCGTGGCTACCGACCTGGATGAAGTTCAAGCCGGCCGGATCGACGTTATGCTTCTTGAACACCATCTTCGGGATTTCGGTGGTGATGTCCTTGGGCCCGGCCGACGCGAACGACGCCGTCTTGATGTCGGCGAGCGATTTCGCGATGCCTTTCTTGGCGACGATGTTGTAGTCGACCACCGGCTGCGACGAGACCACGACCTTGACCTTGGCGCCCTCGGCCAACGCCGAGAACATCGTGGTCGGGCCGACGCCGCCGATCAGCACTTCCTTGGCGATCAGCGCCCGCATCGAGTTGGCATCGCCCTTGACCTGGACTTCTTCGAACTTGATGCCTTCCTTTTCGAAGAAGCCGAGCGCGTCGGCGACGTACCACGGCGCGCCGAATGTGGTGGCCGCGCCCGAACCGCTGGAGCGCTTGACGACATCGAGGGCGAGCGTCTCGCCTCCCGCCAAGCTCCCGGCCAAAACGATCGTGGCAACCGCTAGACACGTCTTGCGAACAGAACCAATGTCGCCCATTTGCCAGTCCCCCTCTGTAGGCGGCTTGTATCGCCAGCCGCGGACGCGACGCGTTGTTTGTTGTCTTACTTCGTCTACTCCGCCGCCTGGATGTGGCGGATCTTGTTGCCGAGCGCCTTAACCCGCAGCTGCGTGTACATATCCTGCCACATTTTGTAGGAGAAATCGGAAACGCCTTTGCTCGCGAGCGGCGGCAACTCGATCCGGACCGGCTCGCCGGCCAGATAAACGTCCTTGAGCCGCGCCTTCTCGAGCAGCAGCGACACGTTCTTAAGCGGGTTGCCGTCGAAGACGATGAAGTCGGCGTGGTTGCCGGCTTTGATCGCCCCCAGCCGCTCGCCATCATTCAGGAACGCGGCGCTCGCCGAGGTCGCGGCGCGGATCGCTGCGGCCGGCGTGAAGCCCAGGAACTTGTGGAAGATTTCGACCTCGCGCCAGTGCCACTCGCCGTAGGGCGTGAGCGCGAACCCGGCTTCCGAGCCGGTCACCATCGGAATCCCGGCCTCGCGGATGCGATTGAGCGAGACGATCGCGGCCTCCCACTCCTTGCTGCCGAGATCGGGCCGGACCTTGTGGTAGAGCGGATCGGTCGGCTGCGTGACCGTCATGTTTTGATAAAGCAGGGTCAGCGTCGGGCACACGATCGACTTGTGCTTGACGATCGCATCGATGCACTCGGCGTCGGCCCACGACGCGTGGAAGATGAGATCGGCGCCGGCCTTTGCGCAGTAGAGCGTCGCCTCGCGGCCGCGCGCATGCATCACCGTTTTCTTGCCCAAGCGATGGCACTCATCGACCATCCGCTTGGTCTCGGCCAAGCTGAACGCCGCTATCAACTCGCCCTTGTCGTTGACGTGGCGGCCGTCCATCGCGAACTTGACGAAATCGACGCCGTCCTTGATTTGGCTGCGGATCAACTCGATCGCCTCGTCCATGTTCTTGACCAGCGCGCCGATCGAGGTCGACGGCGCGCCGAACCAGGTCGGGTAGTAGTCGGTCAAACCCTGGCGGCTGGTGACGTAAGGTCCGGAGCAGTTGATGCGCGGCCCCGGAAACATGCCGGCATTGATCGCATTCCTGACCGAAGTCTGCACCCGCGCCGAGCCGCCGGGATCGCCCATCGACGTCACGCCGGCCATCAGCACGCGCTGCGCGTTGATGACGCCGCGCAACGCCCGCAACTCGACCGACGCGTAGATATCGATGTCCTCCTCGCACATCGCGTTGCCATACGAGAGGTGGGTGTGGAGGTCGGTCATGCCGGGCATGACGAAGTACTTCGAGGCGTCGACGATCTCGTCGCGGGGTCCGGGCTTGGGCGCCACAGCGCCGTTCCCGGCGTACGTGATCGTGCCGCCGTCGACGACGATGGTCTGATCGGTCTTGGCGTCGTCACTGACGCCGTCGAACAGATGACCGCACCGGATGTGCTTCGCCATGGGATGTTCCTTCTTGCCACTGACCGCGCCTACCGTTCCACCTGCGAATCGTTCGCGAACGGCGCGCCCTTCCCGCCGACAACGTTAGGTCGTGCCGCTGGAGGGCGCAAGCCGGCGACCGCCGGCAAAACCGGTTACTGTTGTCGGTGGGTGCCAATGCGCGGGAGGAAAGCCATGCCGGGTCGTGTCATCGCCATCCATGCCGACGCAGGTCCGTCGTTTGCGGGCTATCCCGCGCAGCCGCGGATCGGCTCGGGCCCCGGGCTCGGGCTCGCGGCGGACGCCGGCGGCGCCGACGCCAGCATGCGCACGCTCGCCGATCGCTACGCCGAGGAGGGATACGTCGCGCTCGCCCCGGACGGCGACGACATCGCGGCGGCGGCGCAGACCTTGCGCGCCCGGCGCGAAGTCGAAGGCGGGATCGGCGTCGTCGGCTTCGGTCGCGGCGCCGCGCGCGCTTGCCAAGCCGCCGCCGGCGGCGC
>VGEO01000064.1 GCA_016869275.1 Alphaproteobacteria bacterium
AACGCACTCGGCGCCAAACGCACTCGGCGCCAAACGCACTCGGCGCCAAACGCACTCGGCGACAAACGCACGCGGCATCAGCGGGAAAGCGGGACCGACGGTTCGGAGGGCCGATCGCCGGCCGGCGCGTCCTGGGCCGCCGGCTGGTCGAGGATCGAGCTGGGTCTGCCACCGACCCCGGCGAGGATGGCGAGCACGATGCTGGTCACCATGAAGGCGGCGGCCAGGATGCCGGTCGTCTTGGTGAGCGCGCTCGAGGCGGCGCGGCTGGTCACCAGACCCGACGCCCCCCCCATCCCGAGCGCGCCCCCTTCGGAGCGCTGGATCAGGACCGTGCCGATCAGGGCGACGGCGATCAGGATATGGATGATGAGGATGACCGTGGTCATGATGGGATTGCCCTCGGGGCGGCTCTCTTTAGCGCAAAGCGCCCCGGGGCGCTAGCGCCGCGGACTGGCCTTGGCGATCGCCCAAAAATCGGCCGCCTTGAGGCTAGCGCCGCCGACGAGCGCGCCGTCGACGTCGGGCCGGCCCAGGATCGCCACCGCGTTGTCCGGCTTCACCGAACCGCCATAGAGGATGAGCGTGTTTTCGCCATCGCGCCCCTGGGCGGCGAGCCGCCCCCGGATGTGGCGGTGCATCTCGTCGATCTCGGCTGTGCCCGCGGTCCGCCCCGTGCCGATCGCCCACACCGGCTCGTAGGCGACGACCATGCCGGCGGCTTGCTCGGGCAACGAGCCCGAGAGCTGCCGCCCGACGACGTCGAGCGCCCGCCCGGCGTCCCGCTCGGCCAGGGTCTCGCCGACGCAAACGATGGCGATGAGACCGGCCCGGCGCACCGCCTCGGCTTTGGCCCGCACCACGGCGTCGGTCTCGCCATGGTTCTGGCGACGCTCGGAATGGCCGACGATGACGTAGCGGCACCCGACATCGGCCAGCATTTCGGCGCTGACATCGCCGGTGTGGGCGCCGCTCGCCGCGGCGTGGCAATCCTGGGCGCCGAGCGCGACCGGGCTACCCTCCAGCGCAGTTCGAACATGGCCGAGGAGTGTCGCCGGCGGGCAGACGAGCAGCGAACAGGCGAGCCGCTCGGAGGCAGCGCGTGCGGCCAGGTCCGCGGCCAGGGCCCGGCCGCTGTCCGCGAGCCCGTTCATCTTCCAGTTTCCGGCAATCAGTTGGCGACGCGGCATGGCGTGGTTCCTCGGCGGGTGGTGCGGACGCAGGAAACTACCGCGCCCGGTCCGCCACCGCACGCCCCGCTATGGCGGTGGCCGCGCCCCTGTGAATCTCCCCCCGGCGTTGCGGGGGGTGGAGCGCCGGGAGGCGCGACAGCGAGCGTAGCGAGCGAGGGGGGAAGCGAGCAGGCACGTGACCCCCTCCGGTCCGCTACGCGGACCACCTCCCCCGCAAGCAAGCGGGGGAGGATCGGTGCGGACTCTAGATCTCATCGGTCGGCGCCCCCTCCCGTTCGCTACCCGCGCCCTTCTTCGCGGCACGTAACTCCCTCCGCCTCGCTGCGCGCCATGTCGGACCTTCGGTCATCCACCCCCGCAAGCAGGGGAGGATGTGGCGCCCCCAGTGAATCTCCCCCCACGCTTGCGTGGGGGGAGGAGCGAGCAACGCGAGCGAGGGGGAAACGAGCACCGCCCGCTTCCTCGTGGCACGTAACCCCCTCCGCCTCGCTGCGCGAGGCCCCCGCCGGTCCGCGACGCGGACCACCTCCCCCGCCAAGCAAGCGGGGGAGGATGGGTGCGGACTTTCCCCCGTTCCGGGGGAAGTGCTCAGCGGGGGGCTACCGCGCGGCGGGGGGCATGTTCTATGGTGCGCCTTTCGCAGCGATTGGAAGAACCGCCATGCTCGATGCCCTGCGCAAGGGAACCGCGTCGATCCTCGTCAAGGTGTTGCTCGGCCTTTTGATCGTCAGCTTCGCCGTATGGGGCATCGGCGACATCTTCATCTCGCCCGCCCAGAACCCGCGCATCGCCTCGGTCGGTGGCCAAGACATCACGGCGAGCGAGTTCATCACCGCCTACCAGCGCGAACTCAACGAGCTGTCGCAGCAGGCCGGGCGCCCGATTACCGCCGAGCAGGCGCGCGAAGTCGGGCTGATCGATCAGACCATCCGCGAGATGCTGTCCCGCACCATCCTCTCGCGGGGCGCCAAGGAATCCGACATCGCGATCGGCGATGCCGTGGTGCGCGGCGACATCGTCGCCAACCCGGCGTTCCAGACCCCGACCGGCCGATTCGACCGCCTCGGTTTCGAGCAGCTCTTGCGGTCGAACGGCCTGACCGAGGCGAGCTACGTCGAGTCGCGCCGCCAGGACCTGGCGCGCGAACAACTCATCACCAGCGTCGCCGTCGGCACGTTCACGCCGAAGGTCATGGTCGAACCCCTGTTCAAGTACCGGCTCGAAACGCGGGTCGCCGACATCGTTCTCGTCGCTCCGGCGAACGTTCCGGCCCCGCCCGCCCCGCTCGAGATGACGCTTGCCGCCTTTCACCAGGAGAACGCCAGTCGCTACACGGCACCGGAATATCGTGCGGTGTCCTACCTGCTGATCACGCCCGAATCGCTATTCGCCGAGATCGCCGTCAACGAGCAACAGTTGCGCACCGACTACGAGAACCGCGCCGCGGAATTTACGACGGTCGAGACGCGCGAGGTCGAGCAGTTGCTCTTCGACACGGCGGACAAGGCCAAGGCGGCGCACGCCCGAGCCCAGAAGGGCGATGCGTTCGAGACCATTGCCAAGGAATCCGAGAGCCTCAACGTCGGCGCGACCTCGCTCGGATCGGTGACCCAGGCGGAACTGCCGCCGGAGATCGCGGCGCAGGTGTTCGCGCTGGCGGCCGGGGCGGTCAGTGACGCGGTGAAAAGCGCCTTCGGCTGGCACGTGTTCAAGGTCGAGAAGGTCAACCAGGGCGGCACAGCCCCCTTCGAACAGGTGCGCGACCAAATCGAAAAACACTTGAAGCGCGACAAGGCCGTCGACGTGCTGTTTCAGCTCTCGAACCGCCTCGAAGACGAGATGGCAGGCGGCGCAACCCTGGAAGAGGCCGCAGCGAAGGCCAACCAGACGGTCGTTACCTTCGCGGCGCTCGATCGCTTCGGGCGCGACCCGAAAGGCGAGGCGGCGGCTGATGTTCCGGAGCGCAGCGCCTTCCTCAACCAGGTGTTTTCGCTGCCGGTCGGGCGCACCAGCCCGCCGCTCGAAACCAACGATGGCGCCCTCTATTTCGTGCGCGTCGATGCCATCACGCCGCCCGTCCTGCGGCCGCTCGATACGATCAAGGAACAGGTCGAACGCGACTGGCGACGCGTGCAAACCGCGCGCGCGACGGCAGCGGTGGGCAAGGAGATCGAAGCCGCGGTCAAGGGTGGCAAAGCGCCGGCCGACGTGGCGAGTGAGCGCAAGCTCACCAACCGCAAGACCCCTGCCCTCACCCGGACCAGCGGTCTCGCCGATCCCGAGGTCTCGGCCGAACTCGTGACGCTCTTGTTCGCGGCCAAGGTGGGTGACCTTGTGTCGGCCGCGACGCCGGTGGGCGACGGCTACGTCGTGGCGCGCCTGGAAACGATCAACGAGGCCTCGCCCGAGGAACGCGCGGTTCCGCTGGCTCAGTTGCGCGATCAACTCAACCGCGCCCTAGGGGCCGATATCCTCTACCAATATCAATTGGCGCTCGAAAGCCGCCTCCGGGTGAGCGTCTACCGCGAGCGTCTCGAAGCGCTCGATCTCAATACCGCGGCCCGCGGCTATACGGGTGGTCGCCGCTTCTGAGGCGCTCGCTCAGCGGGCGACGCCGCGATAGTCGAACCCGGCGTCGGTCACGGCCTGGGCGATCAGCGTCTCGTCGATCGCATCGTCGACGGCCACCGTGCCGCCCTTGAGGTCGACCGTGACGTTCGCCTTCGGCGCCTTGGCGCGGATGGCGTTGCTCACGGAACGCGCACACCCATCACAATGCATACCTTCGACGCGATGAACCTTGGTCATCGTTACCTCCCTGCTGGCTCGGTTTCCTGCGCTGAACGGACGTTGAGTGACGCAAAGCGGCCCTCGCGAGTCTCGCGGACGATGGTGCTGATGCCGACGAGTGCGATACCCTTCTGTCCGAGGGTCGGCACCCATCGCTCGAGGGCGACCAGCGTCCAGGGCTGCACGTGGCCGATCGCAACGGCGAAGCCCTGACGGCGCGCGACCTCCTCGGTCTGCGCCAATTGTTGGAGCACACTCTCGACCGTGAAGACGTTGTCGAGAAAGACGTCGCGGCCGGCATTCGGCACGGCCATCTCCTCGGCGATCTGGGTGCCGACCGATCGTGGCGAGGTTCGCGAATCGAGGAACAGGAGACCGCGCGCCCGCAACTCGCTCATCAACCGGGTCATGACCGCCGGGTCGGTGGTCGCCCGGCTACCCATGTGGTTGTTGACGCCGAGGAACTCGGTGCCCTCGAGGCGGTCGAAGTTCCACGACAACCGCCATGCCAGTTCGTCCGCGGACAAGCCGGTGAGGATCGCGTTGGGCCCGGGATTCTCCCGCGAGTTCAGCGGTTCCATCGGCAGGTGCAACAGCACCTCGTGGCCGGCGCGCCGGACCATCGCCACCTGCTCGGGCAGATCCGTGGCGTAAGGCAGGAAGGCGATCGTCAGCGGCTTGAGCGAACCCTGGGTGAAACGTCGCAGGCGCTCGCGATCGAGCCCGGCATCGTCGATGACGATGGCGATCACCGGGCCGCGGTGCGGCGGCGAGGCCACGGCAAACCGCTGCCACGGTGCGGCGCCGGTCACCGGCTCGCGCGGCAGCCGGAGTGCGGGACCGGGTCGTACGATGGGCGGTGCGGCGAACGGCAGGACGCGCGGCTCGAGGGCCGCGACACCGGATGCATCGTTTGGTGCGACCGGCGACGTCGTGGCACCCGTCATCGGTGGTTCGTCGGGCGCTGCCGTCGGCGGCACGCTGACGACCGCCGCGTGGACGCGGAGAAACGAACGATCGAGCCAGCGACGCTGTGGCCGATCGGCGTCGGCCGGAGGCGTGAGTTCGATCGAGTCGTCCCTCTCGGTGGCCGGCGCGAGCGGCGGGATGTCGCGGCCCGACGCTACGGTGAAACGCACGTCGTCGAGCGGTTCACGATCGGGCACCACCGCGTGGACCACGGCACCGAGCGCCACCGTCCCGGCGAACACCCCAAGCGCGACCGCGGCGAAACGCCGGCGGCGCGCAAACAGGAACCTATGATCTGGCCTTCGGATCAGCCTCTAACCCACTGACTCTACGAGCGTCGAAAAACTAACGCGGATGAGACTCGGCCGCCAGAGCTTTCTCGGGATCGGCGTGCGCGAGGTCATCGAGGATCGGGCACTCGGGACGTTCGTCGCCGTGGCAACGTTCGGACAGGCGCTGCAACGTGGCCCGCATGGATTGTAGTTCCGCCACCTTGCGCTCGATCTCGGTGATGCGGTCCTCGACGATGCGCTTCACTTCGGCGCTCGAGCGGTCGCGATCGCGATAGAGCGACAACAGTTCGCTCACGTGCTCGATCGAGAATCCGAGATCGCGGGCGCGGCGAACGAAGCGCAGCGTCTGTACGTCGTTGTCATCATACTTGCGATAACCGCCCGCGCTACGCGAAGCGCGCGGGATGAGGTCGATGCTTTCGTAGTAGCGAATCGCCTTGGCGGTCAGGCCGGTGGCGGCGGCAACCTCACCGATATTCATGGGGATCATGCGACACCTCGTGGACGTAAGCGGGAGTATTTGAGTAGGAGCGCGCTGACCACCACGGTGACGCTCGACAGGGCCATGGCGCCGCCGGCGATCACCGGCGTGAGCCAGCCGAGGGCGGCGACCGGGATCGCCACCACGTTGAAGAAGAACGCCCAGAACAGGTTCTGCCAAATCTTGCGGTAGGTGGCGCGCGACAGCGCGATGGCGAGCGGCACCAGGGCCGGGTCGGGCCGAAGCAACGTGATCCCCGCGGTCTGCATGGCGACGTCGGTGCCCGAGCCCATGGCGATCCCGACGTTAGCGGCGGCGAGAGCCGGTGCGTCATTGATGCCATCGCCCACCATGGCGACGACCCCCTGCCCGCGCAGCGCGGTCACGGCGCCGGCCTTCTCGTCGGGAAGTCTCTCGGCTTCCACCGTGTCGGCCCCGATCGTGCGCGCGACCGCCTCGGCCGTGCGTCGGTTGTCGCCGCTCATGATTATCGAGCGGATGCCGAGCGCACGGAGTTCGGCCATCGCGGGAGCCGCGCCGGGACGCACCGGATCGACGGCACTGAGCAGGCCCAGAACCTTGGCCGCCCTGGCCAACCACATGACGCTGTGGCCGGCGCCGGCCAATCGCGCGGCGTCGCTTTCGAGCGCCGTGGCATCGGCGCCGATCTCGTCCATCAGCCGGCGCGATCCGAGGGTGATGCGCTGCCCAGCGACAGTCGCCTCGAGCCCCCGCCCGGTCAGGGCCTGGAACGCCTCGAGCCGCGGGACGGCGATATCGCGTTCCTTGGCCGCCGCCAGCACGGCCTGGGCGAGCGGGTGTTCGCTACCACTTTGCGCCGCCGCCGCCAGGGCCAGGATCTCGCCCACGTCGCCGTCCTTCGCCGGGACGATCTCTCCTAGGACCGGCTTGCCGAGGGTCAAGGTACCGGTCTTATCGAACACGACGGCCCGCACGCGATGCAGCACTTCGAGCGCCTCGATGTCACGGATGAGGACCCCAAGGCGCGCTGCGCGGCCCATGCCGACCATCACGGCCGTGGGCGTCGCGAGGCCCAGCGCACAGGGGCAGGCGATGACCATCACCGCGATCGCCGACAGCAACGCCACCCCGAAGTCACTGCCCGCGACCAAATGACCGGTTAGCGCCAGCGCGGCGACGGCCAGCACCACGGGTACGAACACGGCGCTGACACGATCGACCAGTCGTTGAATCGGAGCCTTGCCGGCCTGCGCCTCTTCGACGAGGCGGATGATTTGCGCCAGTCGCGTGTCCTGGCCGGCGGCGGTCGTCGTCAAACGCAGCAGGCCGGTGCCGTTGATCGAGCCACCGACGACGTTGCTGCCGCACGTTTTCTCGACCGGCATGCTCTCGCCAGTGATGATCGATTCGTCGACGGCGCTACGGCCGTCCGCGACCACGCCGTCGACCGGTATACGCTCGCCGGGTCGCACGACGATGCGATCGCCGACGACGACTTCGGCGACGGCGACCTCGATCTCTCCCTCATCCCGTTCGACCCGGGCGACCTCGGGCCGCAACGCCATCAGCGAGCGGACGGCCTCGGTGGTCGAGTGCCTGGCGCGGGCTTCGAGCCAGCGGCCGAGCAAGACGAGCGCGATCACGACGGCCGAAGCCTCGAAGTAGAAGTGGCCATGATGCGTGATCCCCCGCTCGAGCAGCAGATGGGTGCTGTAGACGAACGCGGTCGTGGTTCCGAGCGCGACCAGGAGATCCATGTTGCCGGTCGCGGCGCGCACGGCCGCGAAGCCCGCACGGTAGAACCGCCAGCCGAGACCGAACTGAATGGGCAGCGTCAGGGCGAATTCGACCCAGCCCGGCAGCGAGAACGGCAGGCCCATGACCTGCGCGATCATGTGGAGGACGAGCGGCGTGGCGAGGATGATCGCGGCGAGCGGCGCCCGCGCATCGGCCCCCGGCCTCGGTCGATCGACGGCGCGATGCAAGCGTGCGCCATAGCCGGCCGCCTCGACGGCGGCGATCAGCGCGGCCGGCTCGACCCCGGTAGCCCGGACACTCGCGGCGTTGGTCGCCAGGTTGACCACCGCCGCCAGGACCCCGGGAACCCGCGTCAGGGCCTTCTCGACCCGGTTCACGCAACTGGTGCAGGTCATGCCGTCGATATCGAGGCGATGGGTGTCCTCCGCCACCTCGTAGCCGGCGCCTTGGATCGCTGCGACCAGCGTCGGACGCGTCGCCCGCGCGGGATCGAAGGTGACGTCGGCGCGCTCGGTGGCGAGGTTGACGCTGGCCCGGGCAACACCCGGGACTTTGCTCAGGGCCCGCTCGACACGGCTCACGCAGCTCGCGCAGGTCATTCCGCGCACCGGCAGCGTCACTCGACCGCCGGTTTGCGGTGCCAACGTCGCGAGCGGCGGGCTATCAATAACCATGGGCATCAGTTAACGCTTACCGTTACTAGAAGGTCAAGGTTCGCGTGCTTGACGCTTGGTCGACCCACCTGCTTTGTTGCCAAACACGCTGCGGCGAAACAGAAGTTTTTGGTTAAGAAAGTAACGTAATGTTACAAAACATAAAGATTTTTCTTGGAAGAATCGCCGCGGGCGATCGGCTATCGGCGGTCGAGGCTCAGGCCGCCTTCGACATCCTGATGTCGGGGGGCGCGACCGGCGCGCAAATCGGCGCTCTGCTCATGGGCCTGCGGCTTCGCGGCGAAACGGTCGAGGAGATCACCGGCGCCGCATTGGCCATGCGCGCCAAGGTGCTGGCGGTCGAGGCGCCGGAGGGCGCGATCGACGTCTGCGGCACGGGTGGGGATGGCTCCGGTTCGCTCAACGTCTCGACCGCGGTGGCGTTCGTGGTGGCGGGCGCCGGGGTCCGGGTCGCCAAACACGGCAATCGCGCGCTCTCCTCCAGGGCCGGCGCCGCCGACACGCTCGCGGCCCTGGGCGTCAAGATCGACTGCGACATGGCCCTGGTGCGCAAGGCGCTTTGGGATGCGGGTGTGTGCTTCCTGATGGCACCGCGCCACCACGGGGCGATGCGCCACGTCGGGCCAGCGCGCATCGAACTCGGGATGCGCACGATCTTCAACATCCTCGGGCCGCTGTGTAACCCGGCCGGGGTGCGCCGGCAGTTGGTCGGAACGTTCGCGCGCGCCTGGGTCGAACCGATGGCGAACGTGCTCAAGAGCCTGGGGAGCGAACGAGCCTGGGTCGTGCACGGGTCGGACGGCCTGGATGAAATGACCACGACCGGGCCCACGACGGTCGCCGAGTTGCGCGGCGGGTCGATCCGCACCTTCGAGGTATCCCCGGGCGATGCCGGGCTGCCGCCGGCCCGGCCCGGCGATCTCAAGGGGAGCGACGCGGCGACCAATGCGCTCGCCCTCAGCGCGCTGCTCGACGGTCATCCCGGGCCCTATCGCGATATCGTGCTCTACAATGCCGCCGCTGCTCTGATCGTCGCCGGCAAGGCCGACGACCTGAAGGGCGGCGCCAAACTGGCGGCCGAGTCGATCGACCGCGGCCGCGCCCGCCAAGCGCTGCAGGGACTGATCGCGATCAGCAACGAATGACCAACGTGCTCGACAGGATCTGCGCGGACAAGCGGGAGCACGTGGCGCGCCGCCGCGGCGAGCATTCGCTCGCCGACCTCGAAGCCCGCGCCCGCGCCGCCTCACCCCCGCGCGGCTTCCACCGCGCGCTCGAAGCCGCCGTCGCGCACGGCGGCTATGGCCTGATCGCCGAGATCAAGAAGGCCTCGCCCAGCAAGGGCCTGATCCGCGCCGACTTCGAACCGGTCACGCTCGCTCGCGCCTACCTCGCGGGCGGCGCCACCTGCCTGTCGGTGCTGACCGACGTGCCCTATTTCCAGGGCGAGGATCGCTATCTGACCATGGCGCGCGAGGCCGTTCCCCTGCCCGCGCTGCGCAAGGAATTCATGATCGATCCCTATCAGGTGGTCGAAGCGCGGGTGATCGGGGCCGATTGCATTCTCGTGATCATGGCGGCGGTGAGCGACGCTTTGGCGCGCGAACTCGAGGACGCCGCCCTGCGCTGGTCGATGGATGTGCTGCTCGAGGTGCACGATGCGGGCGAACTCGACCGCGCGCTCGGCCTTCGTTCGCGCCTGATCGGCATCAACAACCGCGACCTGACGACCCTCAAGGTCGATCTTGCCACCACCGAGCGGCTCGCGGCTCGGGTGCCACGGGACTACACGCTCGTGGCCGAATCCGGCTTGGCGACGCCGGCCGATCTCGCGCGCATGGCGGCAGCCGGGGCGTCCTGTTTCCTGATCGGGGAATCGCTGATGCGGGAAGCCGATGTCGCCGCCGCGACCGCGCGTCTCCTGGCGCGCCCCACCCAAGCCAAAGCCAGGATCGCCTGACATGGCCCGCCTCACCCACTTCGATCAGGCCGGCAACGCGCGCATGGTCGACGTCTCGGAGAAAGACGTCACCGACCGCAGCGCGACTGCCGAAGCGTTCATCACGATGAAGGCGGCGACGCTGGCACTGATCCTCGCCGGCCGGGCCAAGAAGGGCGACGTGCTCGGTACGGCGCGGCTGGCCGGGATCATGGCCGCGAAACGTACGGCCGACCTCATCCCGTTGTGCCACCCGTTGTCGTTGTCCTCGGTGACCATCGACTTCGAGACCAACAAACGCAAGCGCTGCGTGCGTATCCTCGCGACCTGTCGTCTCAAGGGGCGCACCGGGGTCGAAATGGAATCGCTCACGGCCGCGAGTGTCGCGGCCCTTACCGTCTATGACATGTGCAAGGCGGTGGACCGCGGCATGGTCATTTCTTCGGTGCGCCTGCTCGAAAAACGCGGCGGCAAGTCGGGCACCTTCCGGGCGCCGAAACGGGCTTAGCAATGGCCCGCCAGCCGCTGATGCCGGTCGACGAGGCGCTGAGCCGGATCACCCGCGCGTTCTCGCCCTTGCCGCCCGAAACGGTGGCGCTCGATGCCGCGCTCGGACGTGTGTTGGCCGAAGACGTGACGGCGCGATTGACCCAGCCGCCGGTCGCGGTGTCCGCCATGGACGGGTACGCCGTGCGGGCGGCCGATGTCGCCAAGGTGCCGGTCGATCTCCGGGTTCTCGGCGAAGCCCCGGCAGGTCGCGCCTTCGCGGGCGAGGTCGTGGCCGGCACGGCCGTGCGCATCTTCACCGGCGGCCCGGTGCCGCGCGGGGCAAATGCCATCGTGATCCAGGAGGACACCGAACGCGCGGGCGATCGGGTCACCGTGCGCGAGGGCGCGAGCGTCGGTCGCTACATCCGCCCGGCTGGGCTCGATTTCAATCGCGGCGACGTGGGATTGCGCGCAGGCACGCTGCTCGGCGCCCGCGAGATCGCACTCGCCGCCGCGATGAACGTGCCCTGGGTGGCCGTGCGGCGCCGGCCACGGGTCGGATTGTTGGCGACGGGTGATGAGATCGTGCGGCCGGGCGAACCCGTTGGCGCAAACCAGATCGTGAGTTCCAACGCGCTGGGATTGGCGGCGCTGATTCGGAGCCGAGGCGGCGTCCCGATCGACCTCGGCATCGCCCCGGATCATCGCGCGACCCTCTCGGCGATGGCCGATGGTGCCAAGGGGCTCGACCTGCTGCTCACCATGGGTGGCGCCTCGGTGGGCGATCATGACCTCGTGCAGGCGGCGCTCGGCGATCGCGGCCTCAGCGTCGACTTCTGGCGCATCGCGATGCGCCCGGGCAAGCCACTCATTTTTGGCGCCATCGGCGAGACCAAGCTGCTTGGTCTCCCGGGCAATCCGGTGTCCTCGCTCGTGTGCGGGCTAGTGTTCGTGGCGGCGGCATTGCGCGCGATGTTGGGGCTCGCCGGACCGCCAGTCGCGACCGAAACTGTCGAACTCGGCGTGCCCCTCCCCGCCAACGACGTACGCCAGGACTATCTGCGCTCGAGCCTGATCGTCGGGCCCAAGGGACAGCTCCAGGCGGTGCCGTTCGACCGCCAGGACTCGTCCATGCTGTCGCTGTTGGCGCGGGCCGACTGCCTCGTCATCCGCCCAGCGCTCGCCCCGCCGGCCAAGGCCGGCGACCCGGTGAGCATGATTCGGCTGAGCGTGACCGGCGGGCCACTGTAGCGCGTTGACGCTCGACCAGAACTAAAGTAGAACATCGGCATGTTTTTGTTTTGTTCCGGGGGGCGGACATGCTCACGCGCAAACAACACGAACTGCTGATCTTCATCCAGAAACGCTTGGCCGACGGTGGGGTTTCGCCCTCCTTCGACGAGATGAAGGACGCGCTGAACCTGCGCTCGAAATCGGGCGTTCACCGATTGATCACGGCGCTGGAGGAGCGAGGCTTTCTGCGCCGTTTGCCGCACCGGGCGCGGGCGCTGGAGCTGCTGCGGGGCCCCGAGGCCACCCTCCCGGGCTATCGGCCACCGGCGGTGGCGCCGGCTCCGCCGCCGACCAAGTTCGAGCCCGCCGTGATCAAGGGCAGCCGCGGCGTGCCGCTCGCGGGCATGGCGCCCGTCCAGTCGGCCAACGAAAACATGCAGCTTCCGCTCTACGGCAAGATCGCCGCCGGTACCCCGGTCGAGGCGCTGCGCGATCCGACCAGCTATTTCGAGTTGCCGGTCGGCCTCCTCGCCAGTCGTCGCGAGCATTATGCGCTCCAGGTCGAGGGCGACTCGATGGTGGACGCCGGCATCCACGACGGCGACGTTGCCGTGATCGAGCGCTGCGAAACGGCCGAGAACGGCGCGATCGTGGTTGCCCTGATCGACGAGCAGGAGGCGACCTTGAAGCGGCTGCGACGCCGCGGCAATTCGGTCGCGCTGGAACCCGCCAACGCCTCCTACGAGACGCGGATATTTCCACCCGATCGCGTCAAGGTGCAGGGCCGCCTCGTCGGCCTCTACCGGCGCTACTAAGCGTTCGGCGACCGGGCGGCGGTCGCTGCGCCGCCTGGACCCAGGGTCGCTCGCCACGGTAGGCGCGCGTCGTTTCGATCCTGGGCCCATCCGCCTCGATCCAAATCGCCATCGCGCCCTGCTCATGCCGCGCCCAGCGGTCGATCACGGTCGTCATGCCCCGACAGCGACGATCGGCGCCGAGGCGTGTCAGGACGAGCGTGGCCTCACGACAGTCTTCGGCCAAAGCCCGGTCGGCGAGCGCCAACGCGACGAGGGAATCGCCGAACCGGGCGACACAGCCCGCCCCATCACAGCGCAGACCACTGCGCTCCTCGGATCGCGGCCAAGGGTCGGCGGCAAGCAACCCATCGCGCCGGAGCCAGATTTCGGCGGTGAACGATGTCGGGTCGCCGGTAATCGCGAGGCCGCCCGATTCCGTTCGGACGGCGACCTGGCGCATCTCGGCTTCGACATAGAGGTCCGGCGGACGATGGGTCGCGGGCGAGGCAAGCCCAGCGGCCAACAGGGAAAGCCCGAGCCAGCGCCACCGCCCCACCCAGAGGCAGAGCCACAGGAGCCCCACCGTTGCTGAGAGCAGTCCCCAACGCGGCATCGCCGGTACGAGCAGGGCCGCGTCGGGCCAGGCGGCGACCCAGTGCGCCGTCCACATGACGGCTTCCAGCCCCCATGCCATGGCGGTGAGCGCCGGTCCTTCGAGCCCCAACGGCATCAAGAGCACCGCCAACAACGCCCAGGGCATGATCCAGAACCCGGTGAGCGGCACGGCGATGAGATTGGCGACCACGCCGAAGGACACGAAGCGGCCGAAGTGATAGAGCGCGAAGGGCGTCGTCGCTCCGCCCGCGAGCAACGAGGTCGCCGCGACGCCGATGGCGTACCGCAAGGCCTTCTGCCACCAGGTTCTGGGCGGGTTGGCCCGCCGCCAGCGCCGGCTCGCCTCGTAACCCGCGATCAGCGCCAGCACCGCGGCGAAGGACATCTGGAAGCTCGGCCCGAGCAGGCTTTCGGGTTTGAGGGTCATCACGACCATGGCGGCCAGCGCCAGCAACCGCATCGAGAGCGCGTTGCGATCGAGGATGATGGCGATGAGCACGATCGCCGCCGATAGGAACGAGCGTTGGGCGGGAACCGAGGCGCCGGAAAGCGCCAGGTAGAACGCGGCTCCGGCGATCGCGGCGATGGCGGCCCATTTCTTGATCGGATAGCGCCCGGCCACCGCCGGCCAGAGCGCGAGCGCACCGCGTACCAGGGCGAACACGAGGCCGGCGACGAGCGTCATGTGGAGCCCGGAGATCGACAGCAGGTGGGCGAGGCCAGAGTCGCGGAGCGCATCGAGATCGGCTTGGGGGATCGCCGCGCGCTCGCCGATGATGAGCGCCGCCGCGATGCTGCCCATGCTCCCCGGCAGGGCCTCGCGAATCCGTCCACCGATATGGTGACGGAGGGTGGCGATGGCACGCGACTCGGCCGACGCCAGGCGCTCGGCGCGCCCGAGGGTGAAGCCGACCGCGCCAACCCCCTGGAACCACGCGTCGCGTGCGAAGTCGTAGGTCCCTGGCGCGACGGGTTCGGGCGGCGGCAGGAGCATGGCGGGGATGCGGACGCGATCGCCGGGGGCGAGGTCCTGGTTCTGGGCGATGCGATCGGTCAGGCGCAGTCGACGCGGCGTGCGGGCGGGATCGAGGCCCGCGATCGTCACATCGGCCAATAGCAACCGACGACCACGCTCGGTCGGTTCGGCGTTCGTGACCCGACCGGTCACAGCGGTTGGCCCGATGCGGGCGAGGAGAACGGGCGCCGATTGGAGCTCGGCCCCGATCTGGGCCGTGAGGAAACCGGCCGCAACGAATGTCACCGCAAGGGCGGCACGCCACGGCCACCCGAGGGCCCGCGTGAGGCCGACAAGGGTCAGAGCGGCGCCGCCCGCGTAGGCCCCCCAGCGGAGCGGTGGTTCGTCCGGCCAATCGAAATAGAGCGCGATCCCCGCCCCGAAGGCTACGGGGAGCCACAGGATGAGGCGGGCACGATCGCCCCGTTCCAGGAGCGCGGCCAGAAAACCGGAGACTCGGCCCAACCTGCCCAGGTGTTCCTCGTGTCTGCGGCGCCCTCTCCCCCTATGGTCGGATTGGGCCGTTTTCCGGCGCGATCAACGGCTGCACCGCGCGCGCCGACGTGCTAACAGCGGAGCCGCGCGCCATGTCGGTGCGTGCCAACGAGGTATGCGGCCATGTCGTCCGGGGTCGTCACCCGCTTTGCCCCTTCGCCCACCGGCTACCTGCACATCGGTGGGGCCCGCACGGCGTTGTTCAATTGGCTGTTCGCGCGCCACTGTGGCGGCAAGTTTTTCTTGCGGATCGAGGACACCGACCGCGAGCGCTCGACCGAAGCGGCGGTCAACGCGATCTACGACGGCCTGTCCTGGCTCGGTCTCCAGTGGGACGGCGCGCCGGTGCGCCAGTACGCGCGGGCCGAGCGCCATACGGCGGTCGCGCGTCAACTCCTGGCCGAGGGCAAGGCCTATCACTGCTACGCGAGCCAGGAGGAACTCGCCCAGATGCGCGAGGCGCAGCGCGCCGCCAGCAAGTCGGTGCGCTACGACGGCCGCTGGCGCGATCGCGATCCCGCATCGGCGCCAGCGGGCGTGCCCCCGGTCATTCGTTTCAAAGCGCCGCAACAGGGCGACACGGTGGTCCACGACGTCGTCCAAGGCGAGGTTCGCGTCAGCAATCAGGAACTCGACGACATGGTGCTGCTGCGCGCCGACGGCACGCCTACCTACATGCTGGCGGTCGTCGTGGACGATTACGACATGGGCGTGACCCACGTCGTTCGCGGCCAGGATCACTTCACCAACACGTTTCGTCAGAGCAACCTGATCCGCGCCCTCGGCTGGCCGGTTCCGGTCTACGCCCACGTGCCGCTGATCCATGGCCCGGATGGCGCAAAACTCTCCAAGCGCCACGGAGCGCTCGGGGTCGAGGCCTACCGTAACCTCGGGTATCTGCCCGAGGCGCTGCGCAACTACCTGCTTCGTCTCGGCTGGAGCCATGGCGATGACGAGATCATCTCGACCGAGCAGGCGATTGCCTGGTTCAACTTGGAAGCGATCGGACAGTCGGCGGCGCGTTTCGACGTCGTCAAACTCGCGAGCCTCAACGCCCACTACATGCGCGCCATGGCGGATCGCGCGCTCGCGGATCTCGCGCTGCCGCGTCTCGCCAGGCGACTGGGCCGCCCGGTCGCCGCGAACGAGTCCGAGCGCCTGGCGGCAGCCATGCCCGATCTCAAGCCACGGGCGAAGACGCTCGAAGAACTGGCCGACGGCGCGCTCTATTTCATGGCGGGTCCGCCGACGATGGAGGCTGAGGCCGCGCAACTTCTGACCCCGGAGGCGCGCGCCATCCTGGCGGCGCTCCTGCCCGCCCTGAAGGCCGTGTCCGAGTGGACCCATGTTTCGCTCGACGCAGCGGTGCGGGCACACGCCGAGGCGCATGGCCTCAAGCTCGGCAAGATCGCCCAGCCGTTGCGGGCCGCCGTGACCGGTCGGACGGCGACCCCCGGGGTGTTCGAAATCCTGGCCGTGCTCGGCCGGGACGAAGCCCTGGCTCGGATCGCGGATCAGGCGCGATGACGGGCAACTTTTCGTTTCGCCGTAAACCTTTAGCGCGTGATCCGCGATTTACGCTGCGGCCGCGATCCGTATATAATCCGGCCGCCGCGGGGGACGCGGCGGCACAACGAGAACAAGGGGCTAGGAATGGCTGAGGCGGCAAAGACCACCGGCGCGGCGGCCGCGACGTTGTCGTACAAAGGCAAGACGTACAATTTGCCCGTGCGCCTCGGCTCGGTCGGGCCCGAAGTCCTCGATATCCGCAAGCTCTACAGCGAATCCGGCTGCTTCACCTTCGACCCCGGCTTCATGGCAACGGCAAGCTGCGACTCCAAGATCACCTTTATCGACGGCGACGAAGGCGTCCTGCTCCACCGCGGCTATCCGATCGAGCAGTTGGCCGAAAACGGCGATTACCTGGAGGTCTGTTACCTCCTGCTGTTCGGCGATCTGCCGAACAAGAAAAAGCTCGACGAGTTCAAGCACACGGTCAGCCGCCACACCATGGTCCACGACCAGGTGAACCGTTTCTTCAACGGTTTCCGTCGCGACGCGCATCCGATGGCGGTGATGGTCGGCGTCGTCGGCGCGCTGTCGGCGTTCTATCACGACAGCCTCGACATCGATAACGCCGAGCACCGCAAGATCGCGTCCTACCGGCTGATCGCCAAGATGCCGACGATCGCCGCGATGGCCTACAAGTATTCGATCGGCCAGCCGTTCGTGTATCCGCGCAACGACCTCGATTACGCCTCGAACTTCCTGCACATGATGTTCGCGGTGCCGGCCGAGGATTACAAGGTGAGCCCGACGCTCGCCAAGGCGATGGCGCGAATCTTCATCCTGCACGCCGACCACGAGCAGAACGCCTCGACCTCGACCGTGCGTCTCGCCGGGTCGTCGGGGGCCAACCCGTTCGCCTGCATCGCGGCCGGCATCGCCTGCCTGTGGGGCCCGGCACACGGCGGCGCCAACGAAGCGGTGCTCGAGATGCTCGAGCAGATCGGTTCGATCGAGCGCATCCCGGAATTCCTCAAGCAGGTCAAAGACAAGAACTCGGGCGTGCGCCTGATGGGCTTCGGCCACCGCGTCTACAAGAACTACGATCCGCGGGCCGCGTCGCTGCGTTCGAGCGCACACGAGGTGCTCGAAGAATTGGGCATCAAGGACGAGCCGCTGCTCAAGCTGGCGATGGAACTCGAGCGCATCGCGCTGAGCGACGAATACTTCGTGAAGCGCAAGTTGTTCCCGAACGTCGACTTTTATTCCGGCATCATCTTGCGGGCCATGGGGTTCCCGACCTCGATGTTCACGGTGCTGTTCGCCTTGGCGCGCACCGTGGGCTGGATCGCACAATGGAACGAGATGATCGCCGACCCCGACCAAAAGATCGGTCGGCCGCGGCAGCTCTACACCGGGGCCCCGCGCCGCGACTACCTTCCCATGGCCAAACGTGGCTGAGCGGCGGCGGCGAATGAAGAGAGCCAGGGTGCGGCGACTGCCGCGCCCGCCGATCCCGTTGGTCCGGGCGCGGCGTTACCGCCTCGCCCGGCTCTATATGCCGCCGGCCGCCAACGACAACGCCCCGTCCTGGGGCTTCCGCGCGCGCCGCTACGTCGTGCGCGGCGCTACCGCGGGAGCGATGGCGATGCTCCTGTGGTGGGGCCTGATCTAGAGCGCGTTTCTGAAAGGTTGAATCGGCGGGGATTCCCTTGGTCGGGGATTCGTGATTCAAGATGCTGGCTGGATTGGAGGCCAGCAGCGATGGCGCGTCCCTATTCGCTGGATTTGCGTAACCGCGTGGTGGCCTCGGTATCGG
>VGEO01000065.1 GCA_016869275.1 Alphaproteobacteria bacterium
AGCCGTGCCATTCGGCGGCGTCTGTTTCATCGGTCTCATCCTCATCCCCTTCAACGGTGACGATGAGCCGAAAATCCTCCGCTAGCCAAACACATCAATCTGTCTCAGGGGTGCTGACGGGGAACAGATGGCGGCATGGAGGTCGGCGTAATCGCGCCCCGCTCTGAGTTGGCAGGCGACGAGATAAGTCGGCATGGGCGGACCTTGCTTCGACGCTGGTTGACGGTCCGATAGTAGAGCGCCGGCCCGGGACCCGCAAAAAAGCCTCACGTCCTTGCATAAGAGTAGGTAGAGGGCGCGTAACGCGTCGATCCGCAAGCAGAACAGAATCGGAACAGAGAAAAATAAATTTTATTTTTCAATGCCTTAAAAATATGCTTGCCAATGAGAACAAAATGAGTACAATGCGGTTAGATTGCAACCCCCGCCTGCGTGCCATAGAAGAAAGGACCCTGCGTCATGCCCGAGGTAGTGAGGCTCCACGATTTGACCAACGGTGACAAAGACAAGGCGCTCGACGCCGCGCTCGGCCAGATCGAGCGCGCCTACGGCAAGGGCTCGGTCATGCGCCTGGGCCAACAGTCCTCGGCGGTCGAGGTCGAGGCGATCTCGACCGGCTCGATCGGGCTCGACATCGCGCTCGGGATCGGCGGCTTGCCGCGCGGGCGCGTGATCGAAATCTACGGCCCCGAAAGCTCGGGCAAAACCACGCTCGCGCTTCACGTCATCGCCCAAGCGCAAAAGGCCGGCGGCACCTGCGCCTTCATCGACGCCGAACACGCGCTCGACCCGGTCTATGCGCGCAAGCTCAAGGTCGATGTCGATGAGCTCCTGATCTCGCAGCCCGACACCGGCGAACAGGGGCTCGAGATCGCCGACACGCTGGTGCGCTCGGGCGCGATCGACGTCCTGGTGGTCGATTCGGTCGCCGCGCTGGTACCCAAGGCCGAGCTCGAGGGTGAGATGGGCGATCAGTTGCCCGGGCTGCAGGCGCGGTTGATGAGCCAGGCGCTGCGCAAGCTCACCTCGTCGATCTCGAAGTCGCGCTGCATGGTGATTTTCATCAACCAGCTCCGCATGAAGATAGGCGTCATGTTCGGCAACCCCGAGACCACCACCGGCGGCAACGCGCTCAAATTCTACGCCTCGGTTCGGCTCGACATCCGCCGCATCGGCGCGATCAAGGACAAGGACGACGTGGTCGGCAACCAGACCCGGGTCAAGGTGGTCAAGAACAAGATGGCGCCGCCGTTCAAGATCGTCGAATTCGACATCATGTATGGCGAAGGCGTCTCCAAAACCGGCGAGTTGATCGACTTGGGCATCAAGTCCGGGATCGTCGAGAAATCGGGATCGTGGTTTTCCTACGACGGCCAGCGCATCGGCCAAGGCCGCGAGAACGCCAAGGTGTTCTTGGCCGAACACCAGGACGTCGCCGATCGCATCGAGAAGGCGATCCGCGAGAATGCCGGCCTCATCCGCCAGACCGCAATGGCGGGCGAGAGCGAGGGGCCCGAAGCGGTCGAGGCCTAACGCTCCGACCGCGCCGGATGCGCCCGGGTATAGGGCGGCAGCCGTCGGCGTCGGACCACTACCCTCGAAGGCCAAGAGGCCCGAGGGGCCGCAGCGTAAAGGGGCGCGCCACCGTCGCGCCCTTTTGCTTTTCACGGCCGATAAGCGCGCCGCGCCTGCGTGCCGAGCCATTGCCAGTCCTGGCCACTCATCGGCATCGAAGCAGGGGCGCGCATTCGGGCCATTGGGCGCGGTCGCGCCCGCTCGCGCCGCCCGATCCTTGCGGCGCGGCGAAGTCGCTCTGATCGAAGCGGCGCGCCGATCCGCCGCCATTCCGGCGGATGCCCACCATCCTGGACAGCCCCGTGAGCACCCGCTAAAACGCGGGGTCCGAATTCCCCGATTTTGTATGTATTTCAACGTTTAGAGGCGTGACGGCCATGGCGAGCGCCAGCGACATCCGCGCGACCTTCCTCGAATTTTTCGCCCGTCACGGCCATACGGTGGTGGCGTCGAGCCCGCTGGTGCCGCGGAACGACCCGACCCTGCTCTTCACCAACGCCGGCATGGTCCAGTTCAAGAACGTCTTCACCGGCGGCGAGAAGCGGCCTTACCTGCGCGCCGCCACCAGCCAGAAGTGCGTTCGCGCCGGCGGCAAGCACAACGACCTGGACAACGTCGGTTATACCGCGCGCCACCACACCTTCTTCGAGATGCTCGGCAACTTCTCGTTCGGCGATTACTTCAAGCCGCTCGCGATCGAGCTCGCCTGGAACCTGGTCACCAAGGAATACGGCCTGCCCAAGGACAAACTGTGGGCCACGGTCTTTGCCGAGGACGACGACGCCTTCGATTTGTGGAAGAAGATCGCCGGCCTGCCCGACAGCCGTATCGTCCGCATTCCGACGGCCGATAATTTCTGGTCGATGGGCGAGACCGGCCCGTGCGGGCCGTGCTCGGAGATCTTCTACGACCACGGGCCCCAGGTCGCGGGCGGCCCGCCGGGGAGCACCGAGGCCGATGGCGATCGCTACATCGAGATCTGGAATCTCGTGTTCATGCAGTTCGAGCAGATCGCGCCCGGCAACCGCCGGCCGCTGCCCAAGCCCTCGATCGACACCGGCATGGGGCTCGAGCGCCTGTCGTCGATCCTGCAGGGCAAGCACGACAACTACGACACCGACCTCCTGCGCAGCCTGATCGAGGCCTCGGCGCAGGCCTCGGGCGCCGCGCCCGATGGGCCGCACGCGGTCTCGCACCGCGTCATCGCCGATCACCTGCGCGCCGCGAGTTTCTTGATCGCCGACGGCGTGCTGCCGTCGAACGAAGGCCGCGGCTACGTGCTCCGCCGCATCATGCGCCGCGCCATGCGCCACGCCCACATGATGGGCTGCGCCGAGCCGTTGATGTGGCGGCTGGTGCCGGCGCTAGTCCACCTGATGGGGCCGGCGTTCAGCGAACTGGTGCGCGCCGAAGCGCTGATCGCGGAAACGCTGAAGCTCGAGGAGACCCGCTTCAAGCAGACCTTGGACCGCGGGCTCAAACTCCTGGACGAAGAAATGGGCCGGCTCGGAGCCGATGCGCCGCTCCCGGGCGAGATCGCGTTCAAGCTTTACGATACCTACGGCTTTCCGCTCGATCTCACCCAAGACGCGCTCCGCGCCAAGGGCCGTGCCGTCGATGTCGAGGGCTTCACCCGGGCGATGGCGCGCCAACGCGAGGACGCGCGCAAGGCCTGGGCCGGGTCGGGCGAGGCCGCGACCGAAGCGGTGTGGTTCGCGGTCAGAGACAAAGCCGGCGCGACCGAGTTCCTGGGCTACGACACCGAGGTCGCCGAAGGCGAAGTGCGGGCGATCGTCGTCGGCGGGCAGCCGGTCGAGCGCGCCGGCGTCGGCGCCGAGGCCGCGATCGTCTTGAACCAGACCCCGTTCTACGCCGAGTCGGGCGGACAGGTCGGCGACGCCGGGATCGCGTTCGCCGACGACGGCACCGAGTTCGTGGTTGCCGACACCGAGAAGAAACTGGGCGACGTCTGGGTCCATATCGGCCGCGTCGCCAAAGGCGAGGTCCGCCTGGGTCAGGCGCTCGAACTCCGGGTCGACGGCGCGCGCCGTGCCAACGTCCGGGCCCACCACTCGGCGACGCACCTTCTCCACGCCGCGCTCCGCCGCGCGTTGGGCGAACACGTGACGCAGAAAGGCTCGCTGGTCGCGCCCGAACGGCTCCGCTTCGACATCAGCCACCCCAAGCCCTTGACCGAGGCCGAACTCGCGACGGTCGAAGCCGCAGTCAACCGTCAGGTCCGCGTCAATGAGGCGGTGACGACGCGGCTGATGACGCCGGAGCAGGCGATCGACGCGGGGGCGCTGGCGTTGTTCGGCGAAAAATACGGCGAGGAAGTGCGGGTGCTGGCGATGGGGGCCGAAGACGACAAGCCTTATTCGGTCGAGCTGTGCGGCGGCACTCACGCGCGGCGCACCGGCGACATCGGCTTCTTCAAGATCTTGAGCGAAGGCGCGGTCGCGGCCGGGGTGCGCCGGATCGAGGCGGTCGCGGGCGATGCGGCGTTGGCGTACGTCAACGGCGAGATCAAGACCTTGCGCGACGCCGCCGCCCTTCTCAAGGCGCAGCCGTCCGAACTCGGGCAGCGGATCGGACAGTTGATCGAAGAGCGCAAGAAGCTCGAGCGCGACTTGAGCGAGGCGCGCCGGCAGGCGGCGCTGGGCGGCAGCGGCGGGCCGGCGGTCAAGGACGTGGCCGGGGTCAAGTTCCAGGGCGATGTGCTGCAGGACGTTCCGGCCAAGGATCTCCGCGGCATCGTCGATGAGGCGAAGAAAGCCTTGGGCAGCGGCGTCGTCGCGCTGGTCTCGGTCGCCGAGGGTAAGGCGGCGCTGATCGTCGGCGTGACGCCGGACCTGACGGCGCGGGTCGATGCGGTCGCGCTCGCCCGCGCTGGGATTGCCGCGTTGGGCGGCAAGGGCGGCGGCGGCCGCCCCGACATGGCGCAAGGCGGAGGGCCCGACGCCGCCCAGGCGCCGGCCGCGCTCGCCGCGATCGAGCGCGCGTTGGCCGGCGACTAGCGTTCGTCAGTCGCCGAGCGCGCGGCGGCGGTCCTCGAAGTCGGCCTTGTCGATCTCGCCGCGGGCGAAGCGCTCTTTCAAGATGTCGAGCGCGCTGCGGCGGGAACCGCCGTGGCCATGCTCGTGGCCGTAGGCGGGATGGTGATGGCTGCGGCCGAAGCCCATAGCACGGGCAATCGCCGTAACGACGAGAGTCGCTACCGCGATAAACGCGAGCAAGATCAGCGCGCCCACGAACCAACCGAACGGGCCGGCGCCGAAGCGATGCCCCATCCCGCCCATGCCCATGCTGCCCATGCCCATCCCGCCGCCCATCATGCCGCCCATGCCGGGTGCCGGAGTCGTCGGCGCCGCGGTCTGGGCGAAGGCCGGGTCGATGGCAAGGGCGATGGCCGGGATGGCGACCTGCGCCAGCGCGGCGACGACATCGAATCGATGGAGCTTCATCGCGTCCTCCTGAACTGTTGCGCTAAAACGAACAGTTTCAGGAACGCGCGATCGGATCGCCTTAACCTGCGGCAACCGCCTCGGCGGCGGTCGGGTCAGCGGCCGGCGCGGCGCCAGCGGCGCGGGGGCAGGTCGAGGTTTTGGATCACGCGCTGGAGCGAGGCGACCAGCGACTTCCGCGTTTCGGCGTCGAGTCCCTCGAGCGCGCGCTCCTCGGCCTCGATCCCGAGCGTCAGCAACTCGGCTTGAAGCGCCCGGGCCTTGGCGGTGAGGAGGATGCGGACGCCGCGGCGGTCGTCGGGGTTGACCTTGCGCCGGACGAGGCCGGCTTCTACCATGCGGTCGAGCGTGCGAACCAAGGTCGGCGCCGAGATTTTGGCCTTTTCGCCGAGTTCGGTTTCGCTCTGCCCGTCCTTTTCCCACAGGAACAGGAGGATCGGGTACTGACCGGCCGCGGTACCTTTGGGTTGCAGGCTGGTCTGGAGCGCGGTATCGAACAGGCGCGCGGCGTGGCGGAGCAGAAACCCCGCCGACTTGTCGACGTGGACGCGAACCAGGCGCTGGCCCTGATGGGCCGCGGGGTTCGAACCGGGCGCGGTCTCGCTCTCGGACATGACTTCTTTAGTATACTAAAGAAGTCGTTCGCCGCCAAGCACTTTGGCCGTGGCCCGGACGCCACCAACAGCCAACGGCCCGCCGGTCGATCCAGCGGGCCGTACTTCCGCTTTCGCGCGTTATTTCATCGCCTGACGCATGTTGGCGTCGATCTTGTCGAGGAAGGCCGTGGTGGTGAGCCACTTCTGATCGGGGCCGACCAGGATCGCCAGGTCCTTGGTCATGGCGCCGGCTTCGACCGTCGAAACGCACACTTTCTCGAGCGTCTCGGCGAACGTGACGACCTCGGGCGTGTTGTCGAGACGACCGCGATATTTGAGGCCGCCGGACCAGGCGAAGATCGAGGCGATCGGATTGGTCGAGGTCTCGCGGCCCTTCTGGTGCTCGCGGAAATGCCGCGTCACGGTACCGTGGGCGGCTTCGGCCTCGACGGTCTTGCCGTCGGGCGTCATCAGGATCGAGCTCATGAGGCCGAGCGAGCCGAAGCCCTGCGCGACGGTGTCGGACTGGACATCGCCATCGTAGTTCTTGCACGCCCACACGAAGCCGCCTTCCCACTTGAGGGCGCAGGCGACCATGTCGTCGATCAGGCGATGCTCGTAGGTGACGTTGGCGGCCTTGAACTTGGCGGCGAATTCCTTGTCGAACACTTCTTGGAACAGGTCCTTGAAGCGCCCGTCATAGGCCTTGAGGATCGTGTTCTTGGTCGACATGTAGACCGGCCACTTGCGCGCCAGCCCGTAATTCAGGCACGCACGCGCGAAGTCGCGGATCGACGCGTCCAAGTTGTACATGCCCATGGCGATGCCGCCGCCGGGGAAATGGAACACCTCGTACTCGGTCGCCTTGCCGCCGCCGTCGGGCTTGAAGGTCATGGTGAGCGTGCCGGCGCCGGGGATGACGAAGTCGGTGGCGCGGTACTGGTCGCCGAACGCGTGGCGGCCGATCACGATCGGCTTGGTCCAGCCCGGCACCAGGCGCGGGATGTTCTTGCAGATGATCGGCTCGCGGAACACGGTGCCGCCGAGGATGTTGCGGATGGTGCCGTTCGGCGACTTCCACATCTTCTTGAGCTTGAATTCCTCGACCCGCGCTTCGTCGGGCGTGATGGTCGCGCACTTGACGCCGACGCCGTATTTCTTGATGGCTTCGGCCGATTCGACCGTCACCTTGTCGTCGGTCTTGTCGCGGTACTCGATCCCGAGGTCGTAGTACTTCAAGTCGATGTCGAGGTAGGGAAGGATCAGCTTTTCCTTGATGAATTTCCAGATCACCCGCGTCATCTCGTCGCCGTCGAGTTCGACGACCGGGGTTTTGACCTTGATCTTGGCCGGCATGCTGGTCCTCTTGCGCGTAGGGTTGGGGTTAGGGCGCGGACGTCATTCGGTGTTCGGCCACCTCGGGAGGCACCGAACCCCGCCGAAAAACGCGGCACCTTAGGCATCGCCCGCACAGGGCGCAAGCGTTTTGGCGGTAACCCGCGCAAGCGGTTGGGGAGGCGGTGTCAGAACACCTTTTGCAGCGTCGCCGAGACCGTGACGTCCCACGATCAGCCCGCCCAGCCGGAACGTGAGGCGGTCCTGGATCCGGTCGATCTTGGCGTCGAGCGCCTGGATGTCGGCGCGGGTCGCGGCGAATCTGAGATCAACCGTCGCGAACTTCTGGTCCATGTCCGTGCGGAGGGCGGCGAACTGTAGGTCGACGGTCGCAAACTTCTGGTTCATCTCGGCGCGCATCGCCAGGAGCCCCTGGTCGAGGTCCTTCTTGGTCGCGAACTCGTCCGTGATCATGTCGGCCAACACCGCGGCGTGGGTTTCGGCGTGTTCGCGCGGAACGCCAGCATCTTGGAGGCGTTACGCATAGTGAAGGGTATCGAAAATCGGCATGGGCCGCCGTCTCCTTGCGTTGGGCGCCGCCCGACCCGGCACCTCCTACCGACTCCTGTGCAAGGTCGTGAGAGCGGTTCACGTCCGCTCGGCCGCGGCGGCGAGGCGCGGCGCCGGCGCGGCGGCGAGAAAGGCGAAAGTCTCGTCCAGGCTCCGCGCGACATGGAATAGCCTCAAGGCTGCGTGCGACGCGAAGCCCTCCCCGATCATGTGCTGGACCAGGGCTTCGAGCGGCCGCCAGAAGCCGGTCGGATCGACGATCACGATCGGCTTGTCGTGAAGGCCGAGCTGGCGCCAGGTCACGACTTCGATGGTTTCGTCGAGCGTGCCGAGACCGCCGGGGAGCACGAGGCACGCGTCGGCCAAGTCGAACATGCGTTGCTTGCGGACGTGCATCGAAGGCACCACGACCGTCTCGGTCAGGTGCTGTTGGCGCACCTCGCGCCGTGCCAGGTGCTCGGGGATGATGCCGATCGCGGTGCCGCCGCCTGCCAGCGCCGCGTCGGCGACGACGCCCATGAGGCCGACCCGGCCGCCGCCATAGACGAGCGTGATGCGGCGTGCGGCCAGGGCGTGGCCCAAATCGTGGGCGAGCGACCGGTAAGCGGGATCGTTGCCGGCATTGGAGCCGCAGTAAACGGCGAGTGCGTTGATCGGAGCCATGAGGGTCTCGGTCAGCATTCCTAGGCCGGTTGCGCGGTCCGGGTCTACCGCCGCGGTGCGGCCATCCCACGGATTCGTGATCTGAATCACAAAACCGTGACTGGGCGGGAATGAGGTTCGTCGTCTACGTGTTACCCGCGTTTGTGGCCTCGACCGTGTCCGGAGGGAGGCTCAACCTTGGAGAGGCAAGAATGAAAATCAACAAGTTCGTGATTTCGGCGGCGGTGGTCGGCGCGATCGCGCTCACCGCGGCCGGCTACGCCGTGGCGCAGCAGGCTATGGTGCCGAAGCCGGTCGAGTATCGGCAGAAGATGATGCAGAGCCTGAGTGCGCATTTGGGCGGCATCTTTTCGAATCTCAAGGGCGAAGTGAACGCGAAGGGCAACATCGCCCATCACGTCGCTGCGCTCAACGCGACCGCCCAGGCGATCCCGTTGGTGTTCGAGCCGGGGTCCGAGGGCGGCAAGACCAAGCCCGAGGCGTGGGCCGAGAAAGACAAGCTGATGGCGGCCGCAAAGGCGTTGGCGGACGCGACCGCGAAACTCGCGGCGGCAAGCGGCGACCAGATCGGCGCCGCGGCCGGCGAAGTCGGCCGTTCGTGCGGCGGCTGCCATACGCCCTACCGCGCCCAGTAAGCGCGACTTGACTCGGCGGGCGGGCGGTCTGCTCAATGCAGGCCGCCCGTTTCGTTTTCGAGGAGATCGTCCGCGTGACGCGCGTTTCGTTATCGCTGCCGCTGGTTGCCGCGCTGGCCCTCGCGATCATCGCGCCAGCGTCCGCCGCCGCCGCCCAGGACGATCCGGTCAAGCGCGGCGAGTATCTCCTGAAAGCGGGCGGCTGCATCACTTGCCACACGGCCAAGGACGGCACCCCTTTGGCGGGCGGGCGCCCGTTCAAGACGCCGTTCGGTACTTTTTATAGCCCCAATATCACGCCCGACAACGAAACCGGGATCGGGCGTTGGAGCGACGAACAGTTCTACCGCGCGCTCCATGACGGCGAGCGCCCGGACGGCACGCACTATTTTCCGGTGTTCCCCTATCCGACCTATACGCGGATGACGCGGGCCGACGCGGTCGCGATCAAGGCCTACCTCTTTTCGCGGCCGGCGGCGAAGCAAGCGAACCGACCGCATTCGCTGCCCCCCGTGGTCGGCTGGCGGGTGCTACAGTCCGGCTGGAAGTTCCTCTATTTCACGCCCGCCGAGTTCAAGGCGGATCCGGCGCAGCCGACCGCCATCAACCGCGGCGCTTATCTCGTCACCGCGCTCGCGCATTGCGGCGAGTGCCACACGCCGCGCAACGCCTTCGGCGCGCTCGACCTTACGCGCGCGCTCGCGGGCACGACCGACGGTCCCGGCGGCGAGCGCGTCCCCAACATCACGCCCGATGCCGAAACCGGGATCGGCCAGTGGAGCGAGGGCGACATCGTCCAGGTTCTGAAGACCGGGCTCAAGCCCGACTATGACGCGGTCGGCGGCTCGATGGGCGAGGCGGTCAACGACGGGCTCCAGCACTTGACCGATGACGATTTGAAAGCGATCGCCGCTTACCTCAAGACCGTGCCGGCGGTGAAGAACGCGGTCAAAGCGGCGCCCAAGAAGTAAGTTCGGACGCGCCGCGCGCCTGAGCGAAAGAGCGGTTGTCGCCCTGATCGGCCCGGCCCATTATGGGTGCGACTTGAAGCCAAGGAGCGGGGCCTCGTGACCAGCCAACCGCCGAGGGCAGGATCGTCCGCGACCGGATCGTCCGGGTCGCGTCTCGTCGTGATCGCGGCCGTGATCGCGGCGGCGGTCGTGATCGCCTACCTCATCGCCCAGTTCGACGAGCGCCTCGAGCCGCTCGCCCCCGCCCCGGCGCCGAGCGCGGAACCGGCAAAGCCCGTCCCGGCCCTGGCGACCGCATCGACCGGTCCCGCGGCACCGGCAGCAATTCCGCCGGCAGCGGCGCGCCCCTCCTTCGACGTCGTTCGCATCAACCCGGCAGGCGATGCCGTGATCGCCGGCCGCGCGCCGCCCGGCGCCGAGGTCATCATCAAGGACGGCGATCGGGTGATCGGGCGGGTCAAGGCCGATGCCCGCGGCGATTGGGTGTTTGTGCCAGAGCAGCCACTGGCGTCGGGCGATCGTCAGCTTTCGCTCACGATCGTGCTGCCCGACGGCAAGGAAGTGACGTCGGAAAGCTCGGTCGTGCTGCACGTTCCCGACCGCGCCAAGCCCGAATCGCAGCCGACCATCGCCGTGTTGACGCCGACCGAAGGGGGGGCGAGCCGCGTCCTGCAAGGACCGGTGCCGCAAGGCGGAGGGCTTGCGCTCGACATCATCGACTACGACGATGCCGGCAAGGTCATTTTCTCGGGCCGCGCCAAGCCCGGCGCCAAGGTCCCGGTTTATGTCGACGACAAGCCGGTCGGCGAGGCGACCGCCGACACCCAAGGCCGTTGGCAGCTGACGCCCGACGCGGCGATCGCCGCCGGGCCCCACCGCTTGCGGATCGAGGAGCGCGTCGGCAATGCGGTCACCCAGCGGCTCGGTATCCCGTTCGTGCGCGCGGTAATCGATGCTGCCAAGCTCGCACCCGGCCGCGTCGTTGTGCAACCGGGGAACTCGCTTTGGCGCATCGCGCGCCGCACCTACGGCCACGGCACCCGCTACACCGTGATCTTCAGCGCCAACGAGTGGCAGATCAATGACCCCGACTTGATCTACCCGGGCCAGGTGTTCTTGGTCCCGCCGGCGGAAACCAAGCGTTGAGCAACCTCAATCCAGCGTCCGCCGGTAGCGCCAGAGCGCGATCGCCGAGACGCCGAGGATGAAACCGCAGAGCGGCCACAACTCTGGCAGCGCTTCGGCCACGCCTGTTCCCTTGAGCATGATGCCGCGCACGATCCTGAGGAAGTGCGTGATCGGCAGCTCGACATGCCTCGGGGTCAAGCTTAAAACGGAAACCTTGCCAACGGCTTAGCGATCCGCCATTTGAAGGGACGGGCCTTGATTGCCATGGCGGGGCCGGCCGCGGGCTGAGTCCCAGCCCCCCAGCCGCGCGATCGGGAAGGCCGTGAATGCGCGGGGTCGGAGCCCGCGCATGACGAATCGGTGATAAGCCGATATACGGCGACCCCGCGTTGGATTGAATGTCGATCTTTATCTGCTGATGAGCCCCACCACTTTCGACGCCCACCGCTATGCCGGGCGGCGTACGCACTTGGCGACGCTGCGCACCTTCATGCCGTACCTGTGGCCGGAAGGCCGCATTGACCTGCGCACCCGCGTCGTCATCGCGGTCGCGTTCCTGGTCGGCGCCAAGATCGCCAACGTGTTCGTGCCGTTTCTTTACAAGGGTGCGGTCGACGCGCTCGAAGGGCGGATCTCGCCGCTGATCGTGGTGCCGGTAACGATGATCCTGGGCTACGGCGTCGCCCGCGTCCTCGCGCAGGCGTTGGGCGAGCTGCGCGACGCCGTGTTCGCCAAGGTCGAGCAGCATGCGGTCCGCACCCTCGGGCTCAAGGTCTTCAACCACCTGCACGCGCTCTCGCTCCGCTTCCACCTCGAGCGCCAGACCGGCGGTCTCTCGCGCGTGGTCGAGCGCGGCACCCAGGGCATCCAGCGCCTGCTCGACTTCACCCTATTCAACGTCGCGCCGACCATCTTCGAGATGCTGTTGGTGTGCGGGATCATGCTGGTCCGCTACGACGAGTGGTTCGCGCTCGCCGTGTTCCTGACGATCGTCTGCTACATCGCGTGGACGTTCTCGGTCACGGAATGGCGGACCAAGTTCCGCCGCGAGATGAACCAGACCGATTCGGAGGCCAATACCAAGGCGGTCGACAGCCTGCTCAACTACGAGACCGTCAAGTATTTCAACAACGAAGGCCACGAGTCGCGCCGCTTCGATTCCGCGCTCGCACGCTACGAGCGGGCCGCGGTCAAGTCGCACACCACGCTGTCGCTGTTGAACGTCGGCCAGGGCTTCATCATCGCCGGCGGCCTGGTCGCGGTCATGACCATGGCCGCCAACGGCGTGGTCGATGGCACCATGACCTTGGGCGATTTCGTGCTGGTCAATACGTTCCTGGTCCAGCTCTATATCCCGCTCAACATGCTGGGATTCGTCTACCGCGAGATCAAACAGGCGCTGGTCGACATGGAGAAGATGTTCGAACTCCTGTTCGTCGACGCCGAGGTTCAGGACAAACCGGGCGCGCAGCCGCTCGCGGTCGCGCACGCCACCATCGAGTTCGACCGGGTTTCGTTCGGCTACGACCCGCGCCGGCCGATTCTGTTCGATGTGTCGTTCCGGATTCCGGCCGGCAAGTCGCTCGCCATCGTCGGCGCGAGCGGCGCCGGCAAGTCGACCATCTCGCGACTTCTATTTCGCTTCTACGACGTGACCGAGGGGGCGATCCGGATCGACGGCCAGGACCTCCGCGACGTCACCCAGTCGAGCCTGCGCAGCGCGATCGGGATCGTCCCGCAGGACACCGTCCTCTTCAACGATACCATCGCCTACAACATCCGCTACGGCCGTCCCGACGCTTCCGAAGCCGAGGTCGTGCAGGCGGCCAAGCTCGCCCACATCGACGGCTTCATCGCCGAGCTTCCCGACGGTTACAAGGCGATGGTCGGCGAACGCGGCTTGAAATTGTCGGGCGGCGAGAAGCAGCGCGTTTCGATCGCGCGCACGATCCTGAAAGACCCCAAGATCTTGCTGTTCGACGAGGCGACCTCGGCCTTGGACTCGCACACGGAAAAGGAAATCCAGGCCAACCTGCGCGAAGTCTCGACCAACCGCACCACGCTCATGATCGCGCACCGGCTCTCGACCGTGATCGACGCCGACGAGATCATCGTCCTCGACCACGGCCGCATCGTCGAGCGCGGCACGCACCCGGAGCTGCTGGCGCGCGACGGCCGTTATGCGGCGATGTGGGCGAAGCAGCAGGAAGCGGCGCGCCGGCGCGAGGAACTGGCGGCCTTGGGCGAGGACGCCGAGGTCGGGCTGGGCCCGACCGCCGCCGCCGCCAAAGTCCCGGCCGCGGCGGCCCAATAACGTTCGAACGAGGACCGCCCGTGAACCTCTACGATTCGCTGCTGCCGCCGATCCACCGTGAAGGCTATCCGTTCCTGATCGCCGGCGTGATCGCCAGCCTGATCGGGTTCGCGCTCTGGGACCCGTTGGGCTGGATCGCGGTCATCGTGACGCTGGCGATCGCCTATTTCTTTCGCGATCCGCCGCGGGTGACGCCAACCCGGCCCGGCCTGGTGGTGGCCCCGGCCGACGGGCTGGTGGCCGTGATCGACCAGGCGGTGCCGCCCGAGGAACTCGAGATGGGCGAGGAGCCGCGGTCCCGGATCGTCACCTTCCTCCACATCAACGACGTCCATATCAACCGGGTCCCGATCGCGGCCACGGTCGTGCGCTCGGTCCACCGCGCCGGCGCGTTCGCGATCGCGCTGCCGGGGAAGAGCGACGACAACGAGCGCCAGTCGCTGCGGTTGCGGCTCGCGAGCGGCAAGGAACTGGCGGTGGTCCAGATCGCCGGCAAGGCGGCCCGGCGCATCGTCACCTGGGTCAAGGACGGCGACAGCGTCGTAACCGGCCAGCGTTTCGGGCTGATCCGGTTCGGCTCGCGGGTCGATCTCTACCTCGATCCCAAGATGCGGCCGTTGGTGGTCGTCGGCCAGCGCATGGTCGGCGGCGAGACCGTGGTGGCAGACGAGAAGTCGCGCGAGGCGGCACGGGTCGGCGAGGTGCGGTAGGCGCGGGGACCGTCCGCGCCTCGCAAGCGGGCCGGAACGAGGGCGGGCATGGACATCGCGCACGACCGACACTGGCTCGCCCTCTTGGGCGATGCCGAGCGGGTCGGCGCTTATCTCGGCGAAGCGCTGGAGCGCGCGCAACTCGTGGTTGGCGGCGACCCAGCCGCGGCGCCGGCCGCATTCATCGCGATCGAAGAGCCGAGCCACCTCCACGCCCTGTTTCGGACCGAGCCCGAGGAAGGCCAGCCGGCTGTCGTGCTCGAGTACCCGCTTCCGGCCGGCGGGCCCGCGATTGGCGTCGAGGTCGTGGCGGTCGACCCGTCCGATCAGGGCCGCACCGCGATCGCGACCGCCGACCTGGGCGGTGTCCAGGTGGTCTATTTCGAGCCGCTTCCCGTTCACGGCCCGACCGAAACCGGGCCGGCCAGCGTCCGTTTTGCCGGTATCGCGCTCAGGCTCCGGACGGTCGATCGGGTGGAACTCGATCGCATGGGCGCGGGACCGAAACTTGCCGCCCTGGTCCCGGCCGCCCTCGTCTACCCCGATCATCCGAGCCGACCCGACTGGGCGACGTTCTACGGGGTCGTCCGGAGCGCGGCCCGGGTGCCGTTCGCGGCGGGCGAGATTTTCAAGCTCGACCTCGTCCTACTTGCGACCGAAGCCGGAGAGCTGGTGGCGACGGTCTACGCCTCCGAGCACGTCGTCGATCTGGGGTTCGAGGCGGTCGTCGGCCAGGTGGTGAGCGGCGTTTTGTGGCTCTGCGGCCATCGCGTCGAAGCCGCGGACGAGGGCTGAAACGCCCTCGCTAACGGGAACGTGAAAATGCCGGTTATTTGGGGGCTCCGACGCGCGGGCCGAACCTGGCGCTAACTCGTGTCGCCGGTACTATCGTTAAAGTTATTTTTTTTCAAAAAATTATCGACGATATATCATTCAAAGTGTGAGCTATAAACCCAGTTGCAGTACTCAACCTTAAGTTGATTTACCATTTAATCTTGTCTACCATTCCTATCAAACCCCAAACCTGCTATGATTCGTCCCGCGTCCCCCGGCCAGCGCCAGCAGGGGATGCCGTCCTCCCCGGCGTAACGGCGGCGACATAGGTAGATCCTCCCCATGCAGATCCGTGTCGGTTTCGACATGGTATTCGAGTGCCCGCACCCGGTGCCGATGGTGCTCAAGACCTACGTCCATCCTTCGCGAGCGGCCGATCTGGTAACCCCGGACGTCTTGGTGGCGACCCCGACCGTGCCGATGCGGGACGTGATCGACCCTGCCGGCAACCGCTGCGCCCGGATAACGCTGATGCCGGGCCAGACCCGGCTCGGAACCGATGCGATCGTGCTCGATTCGGGCCTCCCCGACGAGGTGCCCCCCGATCTACCGCAGACCGACGTGCGCGAACTGCCCGAGGCCGCGCTCGACTACCTGGTCGGCAGCCGTTACTGCGAAATCGACCGGTTGATGGACACGGCGTGGTCCAAGTTCGGCGGAATCAAAGGCGGCCGGGCCCGGGTCCAGGCGATCTGCGATTTCGTCCACGACCACATCTCCTTCGGCTACCCCCATGCCAAGGCGACCATGACCGCGTGGGAGGCCTATAAGGGCCGCAAGGGGGTCTGCCGCGACTTCGCGCACCTGGCGGTAACCCTTTGCCGTTGCCTCAATATTCCGGCCCGCTACTGTAACGGCTACATGGGCGATATCGGCGTGCCGCAAGAGGACGGCCCGGGCGACTTCAACTCGTGGTTCGAAGCCTATTTGGGCGACAGCTGGTACACGTTCGATGCCCGCTACAACTACCCCCGGATCGGCCGAGTCCTGATCGCGCGCGGGCGCGATGCCGCCGACGTCGCGATCGCGCACGGGTTCGGGCTCAGCCGGCTCGCCAAGTTCAAGGTCTGGACGGATGAGGTCGAGGCCGCGGTCGGGGCGAATGCGACCGCCGGCGCGATGGCGGCGGAGTAGGGCTGCCCCTCAACTCGTCTTGGGCGCGCACCGCCGCCACACCTGGAGCGGCCCCGGCGCCGACCCGGCCGCCGCCGGCTTCACCTGCAAGTGCACGACGTATTCGTTCTGGAGCACGATGTCGACGGTGGCGCCGGCATCGGGCTCGCGCGGCGGGATGACGTAGGTGAAGGCGTGGCGCGTGTAGTGCCCCGCCATCCTGGTGCCGCCCCAGGTCACGATCTGCCTACCCTCGATCGCGAAGGTGCGGCCATCGCCAAAGCACCAGTCGCCGTCGATCGCATCGGCATGGGCCGGTCCGGCGAGGGCGCGGAGAACGGCCGCGACCGCGGCGCCGGGTAGCGATCGGGCAAGCGCGCGCATCGGCCCGCGTTTAGTCGGCCGGCTTCGCCGCCGGGAGCGCGACGGCGCGATCGCCGCGTCCGAACAGCCGTCGAACCCGGGCCGACACCGCCTCGCCCAGCACCAGGAGGCAGGGGGTCACGACCAGCGTCAACACCGTGCCGAATATCAGGCCGGACGACACCGCGGTCGAGAGCTGCACCCACCACTGGGTCGAAGGCGCACCGAACTCGAGCAGCCGATTGATGAAATCGACGTTGAGCGACAGCACCATCGGCAACAGCCCGATCACGGCGGTGAACGCGGTCAGGAACACCGGCCGCAAGCGTTGCGCGCCGGTCCGGACCGCGGCCTCGACCGCGCCCAAGCCCGATCGGCGCAAAATGGCGTAGGTGTCGATCAGGACGATGTTGTTGTTCACGATTACCCCGGCCAACGTGATGATTCCGACGCCGGTCATGACGATGCCGAAGGTCTGGCCGGTCACGATCAGGCCGATCATGACGCCGATGGTCGAGAAGATGATCGCCGAGAGCACCAGCAGCGTGTAGTAGAAGCTGTTGAACTCGATCACCAGGATCACGAAGATCAAAAAGATCGCGGCCGTGAAGGCTTTGGACAGGAACGCCTGCGCCTTGCGTTGTTCCTCGTCCTGGCCCTTGAAGCGGACGTCGACGTCGGACGGCAGGGTCACGGTCTTGAGCCAGGCCGCGATCTCCTGAATCTTCGAATCGACGTTGACGCCATCGTTGACGTTGGCCTCGACGTTGACGACGCGCTTGCCGTCGACGCGCTGGATGTTGCCGACGCGCGGCGCCGAGGTGCGTTGGACGAAATTCGAGATCGGCACGATCCCCTCGCGGGTCGGCACGCGCAGCGTGTCGAGCTGGTTGATGCCGCGGTCGTGGAGCGGGAAGCGGACCCGGATCTCGACCTCTTCATCGACGTCGTTGGGGCGATACTCGCCGACCTTGGCGCCGTTGGTGACCATCTGCACCACCGAGCCGATGGTGGCGACGTCGGCACCGAAGCGACCGGCCTGGGCGCGGTCGACCGCGAGCTGCCATTCGATGCCGGGAATCGGCCGGCTGTCCTCGATGTCGCGAAGATCGGCGACGGTGTCCAACTTGCCGCGAATCGTCTGCACGACGGCGTCGATCCGCTCCGGAAAGCGCGAAGCGACCTGAAGCCGGACCGCCTTGCCGGTCGGCGGCCCGGTTTCCGGCTTGCGCGCCTCGACGTAAATGCCGGCGATGTCTTTGGTGAGTTCGCGCACGTCGGCCAGGATCGCGGTGGCGCGGCGGCGCTCGCGCCAATCCTTGAGTTCCAACAGGAGCGTGCCGACGGTGTCCTCGGACTGCTGGTTGTTCGATCCGGCGGCGCCGACCCGGGTATAGACGGCGGCGAAATCGTTGAGCGTGCGCACGCGCGCTTCGACTTCGCGCACCAGCTTGTCCTTCTCGTCGATCGAGAGATTGCCGCGGGCGTGGACCAGGACGATCGCGTTGTCGGGGTCGACGTCGGGGAAGAACTCGACGCCGTTGCCGTGATGGGCGTAGTAGACCTGGACGCCGACCAGCAGCGACACCGTCGCCATGAGGACCGCGAAGGTGCGCCACGGCTTCGCCACCAGCAGGTGCAGGAAACGGGCGTAGCGGCCGGTGAAACCGCCGAGCGTCTCGACATCGCCCTGTTCGAGCGCGGCGATGCGCCGGATGTGCTTCTGGTCGGAGAC
>VGEO01000066.1 GCA_016869275.1 Alphaproteobacteria bacterium
TCGACCAAGAGATGGTCGCACTCGGCCAACTGCTCGAGAAAGTCGGGACGCTCGCCGTGATCGCGGACGATCTCACGGAGCAGCGTCCGCGCCTCGCTCGTGCGCTGCAGTTCGCGGAGCGCGCGCACCCGTGCCAGGCTCACCGCCAAGGTTTTCGGGTTATCGCGAAGCGCCGAAGCAAAGTGCTTCTCGGCCCGATCGAAACGCCGGGCTTCGAGCGCGATCTTCCCGGCGGCCATGGTCGCATCGCGGTGCGTCGGGTCGGCGGCAAGTACGCGCTCGAAATAGTCGAGCGCCGCGCCAAGTTCCCCCGCGGCATAGAAGGTGCGGCCACGCTCGATCAGCTCGGACAAGTTGGTCATCGTCACCCAATCGTTAACGAACTTCGTTAACAACCGGTAAAGGCGAAAACGGCGCGACCGGACCGACCTCCCTCAACCCAAAGTCGCGGAAAAGGGTGGCTTTACCCAGGGTTATAGGTGTGTCCCCAACTCCTCGGCCCGACCCGCCAAGGGCGGCGACGGCGCCGCGCTCGCCGACACGTTGGTCGAGGCCGAGCTCCTCGGGAGCGAGGCGGTCGCGCCGGACGTGCTCCACAGCGGCGACGATGCCAATAGCGTCGCCATGTTGTTCGAGGCCGTGCACGGGCTTTGCGCCATGCGCTACCCGGTCGCCAACGCCGGGTAGGCAGCGCCGGCGTCCCGACCGACGCGCTAACGCCTAGTTCGACTTGATGTAGATCGGCTTGTAGAAGCCGGCGCTTCGCTCGCCGAACATCTTGCCGACCCACGGGTGCCGGCACGGCTTGTCGGTCGAATCGAGCACCAGATTTTGCTCCGAGACGTAAGCCTCGTAGGTGGTTTCGTCGTTCTCGGCCAGGAGGTGGTAGTAGGGCTGTTCCTTGGACGGGCGGCGATCGGCCGGGATCGACTGGTACCATTCCTCGGTGTTGTTGAACGTCGGATCGACGTCGAAGATCACGCCGCGAAACGGATAAAAGCGGTGCCTCACGACCTGCCCGATCGAGAATTTGGCATCACGGTTTACGTGGTTGGACCGGTTCATGTCAGCGCTCGATGGTCGTCCCCCCCCCCAAAGGCTGCGTCCGCTTGGTTAATATCAGGAAAACAACGGGCGGAGACAACTCATTCCAGAACCGCCCCGGCGGAGCGTTAACCGATCGATCGACCGAATCGTCGCCGGCAGCGCCCGCGAAGGCCCTTCCGGGAGGGGGCGCCCGCGGCTAAGGTCGCAGGCCTTACCCCGACCGTTCCCGTCATGCCCGGCCCTCGGCGCTTCGACGCCTCCGCCCGCACCCAACGCCACGCCCCAGGGCTCGCGATCGTGTACATGGTCGCGGCCGGCGTCCTGATCACGCTCAATAACGCCGCCACCAAGGCGGTCGCGCACGAGGTGCCGCTCGGCGAGCTCATCTTTTTCCGCGGCCTCACGGCCGCGCTTCTGATCGCGCTCTGGCTCCGCGTCGGCCGCGGCTCCTTCGCCGACCTCAAGGTCAGGCGGCCGTGGGACCATTTTTGGCGCGGCGTCCTCATGGTCATCAGCATGTTTGCCTTCATCGCTGGCGTGCGGGCCATGCCACTGGTCGACGTCCAGGCCCTGGTTTTCATCGGGCCGGTTCTGATCACGGCGATGGCGCCGTTCCTGCTCGGTGAGCGGGTCGGCTGGCACCGCTGGAGCGCGGTGTTGGTCGGATTCGCCGGCGTCGTCGTCATGCTGCGCCCCGGCGCGGCCGGGCTCTACTGGGTCGCGCTGTTGCCGCTCGCCTCGGCGCTCACGAGCGCGCTGCGCGACATCATGACCCGGCGGATGAGCGCCGGAGATACCTCGCTCGCCATCGAGTTCTGTACCCAGTCGATCGTCGTCGCGGCTGCCGCCGCGACCGCCGCCGCCGGCTGGGTCGTGCCGGCGCCTCGCGATCTCGTGCTCATCGTCCTGTGCGGCGTGTTGCTCACCGGCGCGCACGTCCTGACGATCGAGTCGCTCCGTTTTGCCGAAGCGGTCGCGGTGGCGCCGTTTCGGTACTTGATGCTGATCTGGACCGGCCTGCTCGGCTTCGCTCTGTTCGGCGAGATTCCGGATCTGTGGGCGGTCCTGGGCTCGGCCCTGATCGTCGCGAGCGGCCTCTACGTTATCCATCGCGAGACCCGGCGGCGGCCCCAAGTCTAAACCCATCTCCCCGCGGTCGACTAAGCTAAGTTGGAGAGTGTACCTCCCGGCACGCCAAGATCGCCCGATCAGGGGGGCCGACGCGGTTCCCGCGTTCGAGGAGACATGATCATAGACGTCGCCACCTACCCGACCGTGCGGTTCAAGCCGCGCCGCTTCACGCACATCAACGCTTCACGCACATCAATATGTGGGTGAGCGATGTCGATCAGTCACTCAAGTTCTATAGCGAAACCTGCGGCGTCGGCGTGCAGGCGACCGAGCCTGCGCTCAAGGCCGGGTTTCTCACCAACGGCAACACCCACCACGACATGGGGCTGGTCGAGATCACACGCGGTAAGGCGCGCCTAGGCCGCGGCGGCCAGGTGCAGGTCCCGGCGACGATGGGCGTCAAGCCGGGCTTGTTTCACATCGGCTGGGAGATGGAGAACGAAGCGGTTCTAGTCGATGCGATCCGGTGTTTCTCGGCGGCCGAGCTCCCGTACGATTCGACCGTGGATTACCAGGTATCGCGCTGAATCTACCTGCCCGACCCCGACGGCAACTTGAACGAGTTCTACGCCGACGCCATGAAGAACTGGCAAGGCTAGTTCAAGGGCGGGCTCGAGCTCATCACGGGCGTCTGGAACCCGGGCGACACACCGTCGACCAGCGACGTCCGCTAGGACCCCAACCCGACGTTCACAAAAGTCGAACGGGCTCCGGCCCATCCTCTCCGAATCGCTCACGCTGCACTCGCCACCCACGACGCCGGTCGGTTGCGGGCGTTCTACGAACAGGTGGCGGGCCTCGAAACCACGTTTATTTCGACCGACGGCAGGGCCGTCTGCATGCGCGGCACCGCCGCCGGTTTCGATCTCGGTATCTGCCAGGTGCCGGTCGGCCGGCCGACCGGGATTCACCACTTCGGCTTCGTACTCGCCACCGACGATACCGTTACCAAAGCCGAGGCGGCGCTCACCCGCGCCGGCCGCAAGCCGCCGATCAGCGTCGACAACGCCAACAAGCGGGCGTTCTTCATATTGTCGCCGGACAAGGCGTGGGTCGAGTTCGGGGTCGAACGCGGCGGCGGTTATGTCCCGCTCGAGGACGACGACGCGGCGATGCGGCCGTTCCTGGTCTAGGGTGCGGCCATCTTGAGCACGGCGGCGCCGCCGCCGCCGTTCCGCCGCGGTTCGCGCTAACGCGGCGCGGTCGCGCTTCGGGTCGCGAGATAAACGCCGCCGACGATCAGGACGAAGCCGAGCGCGTGGAACGGCGCCAGCGCCTCGCCCAGAAAAATGACCGCGAGCGCGGTTGCGAACAACGGCACCACGTTGATGTACATCGACGCCGGCCCGGGGCCGAGGCGCTGCACGCCGACGTTCCACAGCACCACCGAGAAAATAGTCGCGAAGATCGCGGTAAACGCGACCGTCCACGCCGCAAACCACGAAACTTGCATGCGGAGGTCGGTGAACAGGAGCTCGATCCCGTGGACCGGGATCAGGAATGCCAACCCGGCGATCATGATCGCGACCAAGAGCGCGAACGGATTGAGCCCGGGCGGCGCGGTCTTGGCGAGCACGTTGTAGACGGCGAAGCTCGCCATGCTCAACACCACGAAGAGGTCGCCGATCGCGAAGCGAAGCTCGAGCAACACCGACCAATCGCCGCGAACGACGATCACGGCGACACCGATCAGCGCCGCGACGATGCCGAGCCCCTGGCGCGGCCCGACGCGGTCGCCGAGCGCAAGACGCGCCACGATCACCGTCAAAGCCGGCTGGGTCGCGGCGATCAATGCGGCATTGATCGCGGTCGTCGTCTGCAGCGCCGTGTAGGTGAGCGCGTGCCCGGTTACCGACCAGGCCAGGCCCATGGCCACGATGTGGCGCCAATTCGCGAGCAGGACCGGAAGGTCTTTGCAGAACGCGCCCCAGACGAACGGGAGCGTCAGCAGCGCGGCGAGCAGGCAGCGCCAGAAAATGAAGCCGGCCGGCGGCATCTCGGCGGTCACGGCGCGGCCGATGACGACATTGCTCCCCATCAGCGCCATCGATAGCGCCAGCATGACATGCGGCAGCCAGGCCGCGGCGCCGACAGGCCGTGAGCCGGGTCCGAGGATCACGCCCGGCTCCGGCCGCGCTCGGCGAGTCCGATGCCGACCAGCACCAGCCCCCCGGCCACGACTTGGGCCAAGGTCACGCCCTCGCCGAGAATCAGCCAGCCGAAAAAAGTCGCCAGCACCGGCCCGCATAAGATCCCGACCGCCGCGAACGAGGCCGACACCCGGCCGGTGCCGAACGCGAACAGGCTTTGCCCGAGCAGGTTGGCGGTCAGCGCGAACCCGATCAGCACCAGCCACGCCGAGAGCGTGGTCGGCAGGAACGCCTCATCGCGGATGAACACCAGCGGCAGTAGAAACACGGCGGTCAAGCCGAGGTTCCACACCACCAAGGTCGCGGTCGAAAACTCGTTGCGGAGCTGCTTCAACGCCAGCACCCAAAACGCAAACAGGAAACCCGACATGAAGCAGTAGAAGTCGCCGCGCGCAATCGCGCCGAATTCCCCGGTCCGCGCGCTGGTGAGCCATGCGGTGCCGATCAACGCCAAGACGAGTCCGAGGAGAAACAGACGGGTAATGCGCTCGCGGTAGAAAATCGCTGCACCGATGACGACGAAGATCGGGTGCGCGTTCCCCAAAATCGCGGCGTTGGCGACCACAGTCTCGTTGATACCCAGGTGCCAGAACGCGACGTTGGCGGCGAATGCGACCGAGCCGAAGATCATCAACCCGAACCGCCCCGCCCGGATCGGGGCGCCGAGGTCGACGCTGTAGCGTTGGCGCGCTTCGACGATCAGCCACAGTACCGGCGCCGCCAACAGGAAGCGCCAGACCCCGGTCGCGATCGGACCAACCTCGCTGATGCGGACCCAGATCGGGGTCAAAGAAAAGCAGGCGGCGGCAGCGATCACGGCGAGGACGCCGATGCGGGATGGGGCGGCGGCTGACACGACAGCAAACTCGGCGTCGACCTTAGCGCCGTTCCACGGCCGAGCGCCAGCATGCCAACCGCCGAGCACGCCGCTAGAGTCGGCGCGTCCCGCCTCAGGAGGTCCTCATGACGAAAGAAGTCGTTCGACTCGGTAAGATTTCGGAAGCGATGGAGCGCGGCAACGTACCGGCGTCGGCGGTCGTCAAGGCCGGCGGCTTCGTCTTCGTCGCCGGTCTGCCGCCGGTCGACCTCGAGACCGGCGCGCGCGGTATCGCCGACATCGCCAAGCGAACCGAGCTCGTGCTCGAGAACTTGAAGGCCGCGGTCGAGGCCGCCGGCTCCTCGCTCGACAAGGTCGTCAAGGTGACGATCTACGTCACCAACGCCGCCTATTACGATGTCGTTAACCGCATCTACGCGCGTTACTTCACCGCGCCCTATCCGGCGCGGACGTTCGTCACGGTCGGCTCGTGGCCGCGCGAGTTCGACATCGAGATGGACTGTACCGCCTTGGCGTAACGCCGGCTAGAATCCGGTCGTCGCCAGCGCCCGCGCGATCCGCTCGTCGGGCCAGATTGCCGGCTGGCCCGGTGCGATGGCGGCGCCGAAAACAAGCGTTCCCTCGCGCGGTTCATCGAGCACGACGGTGCCGCCGGCGTTCGTGATCTCGACGACGCCGTCGAGGAGCACGATCCCGACCGCGCCCTCGATCGGTCCGACCCAGAAATCGGTGCCGCGAACGCCGATGGTGGCGACCGACGTCACCAGGCGGACCTCCCGAGCCGGGTCCTTGCCGGCCGCGCTCGCGTAGCGGAGCGCGCCGCGCACCAGTTTGAGCACGGTACTGCCGCCGCTCGCGAACACGAACTCATCGACCAGCAGGCTGGCTTTTTCGCCCATCGTCACCTGGGTGCGGTCACTGAAACGCAGCATGGCGCGCGCGGCATCGCCGGTTTCGACCGTCTCTTTGAGAAAAACTTGCGCCGCCGGATGAAGCGCGCGCCGATCGCCGCCGAGCGAGGCGTTGACCGAAAGCTTGGTCCGCTCGACCTCGCCGACGCCGGCAGCCGTCCGGGCGTCGCCGCCGATGGCGACCGCCGCGGCCGCGACGACGACCAAGACGAACGCAAGCCTAACCCGCATCACCGATTCTCCCGAGCCGCCATGGGTCGCGGCCGCCGTATATGATGGCGTTCAAAACAGATAGGCGGTGCCGGATCGTGCTCGACAACGAGCGCTTCATCGCCGACGCCGCCTTTCGCCAGAACCAGCAGACGTTCGACGGCGGCTCGGTCGTCCACCGCAGTGTGCCGCTCACCGAGCTTCGCTACGACTTCGTGAGCGGCGTGCAGCGTCCGTCGGGAAGCGATGCCGACGACGGTATGTTCGGTACGGCCGGTCATCTCTTCCATGTGTCGTTTCGCGGCCTCGCGCGCGCTGCTCGCGGCTTACAGCTACCTGTTCGAGGTCGACGACGACCCTACCCTATCGTCGCGAACGCTCGGCGTCCGCCTGACCGGCGATCGGCCGCTCGGCAGCGACTGGGCGGCGACGCTCGAACTCGATCTCGCGCACCAAACCGACTACGCCGACAACCCGCGCGACTTTGCGCTCGCCTATTACCTGGTGCGGCCGGGCGTCGTTTACCGCGGCCTCGAGGCGTGGGTCGGCTACGAGGTGCTCGACGGAGACCGCCGCCAAGCGGTGCAGACCCCGTTCGGGAACCTCCACAAATTGCGAGGTTTCGCAGATGTTTTCGCAACCACCCCGGCCGTTGGCATCGTCGACCGCCACGTCGGCGTCGGCTGGAAGCGGCCCAAGCTGTTCGGGTTCGATTCGCTCCGGTTGTGAGGTGCGTATCACGATTTCGACGCTCGGGCCGGCGGCGCCGACCTCGGCAGCGAGTTCGATCTTGCGGTCGCGGCGAGCTTCGGGCGCCGCTATACGCTGACGGCGAAATGGGCACGCTACGACGCCGCCCAGTTCGCGACCGACACGACTTAGGTCTGGCTGATGCTCGAGGTCAGCTTCTAGCGCGCTCGCGCGCGGTCAGCCATACGCCGCTCACGACGAGCGCCATCCCGACGACGTGATAGAGGCCGAGCGTTTCGCCGAGCAGCGCCGCACCCAGCAGCGCGGTGAACACCGGCATCAGGAAGAACGCCGCCTGCGCTCGTGCCGGCCCGAGCCGGGCCACGGCGACGTTCAGGCACACCAGCGCCAGGATCGAGGCGAAGACGGCGCAGTAGAGCAAGGTCAGGATGGTCGTCGCGTCGAATACGATGCGGGCATCGGTGAACACGAGTTCGCCCACGTAGAGCGGCGCCGTCATCGTGCCGCCGGCCAGGGTCATCGCCCAGAACACCGCGAACGGATTGGCCCCGGGCGGGACGCGGGTGACGAAGATCGGGTAGACCGCCCAGCTCACGAACGCGAGCTCGACCATTAGATCGCCGGTCACGAAATCGAGGTTGCGCAGGTTTTCGAGCGAGCCGCGCGCGATGATGACGACGACCCCCGCGCTCGCGATCGCGACCCCGATCAGTTGTAGCCGCGCCGGCCGCTCGCGGAGCCAGACCCACGCGATCAGAATCGTCAGCATCGGCATCGTCGTGTGCAGGAGCCCGGTGGTGGCCGCGGTCGCGGTGTGGAGGCCCGAATAGAGCAGCGACTGCCCGATCACCGCCTGGCTCAGCCCGAGTGCCACCATTACCGGCCAGTGGCGGAGCAGCGGGCGCCACTGCGCCCTAAGCTCAGCGAACACGAACGGGGTGACGATCGCGAGCGCGGTCATGCTGCGCCAGAACACCAGCGCGATCGGCGGGATGTCGTCGCGCATCGCGCGGCCGACGACGGTATGGCCGGCGAACAGCAGCACGGTCAGAACCGCCAAGAGATAGGGCTGCCAGACGCCGGTCGGGGCGGCGGGTGTGCGCGGTGTCATCGGCGTTCGCGTTTCGTCTCGGTTACCGTCGCGTCATTCACGCGCACCCGTCGGGAATGTGATCCCCGCCAAGGGGTTGTGAGGCCTCGAACATACGGGGAATCGCATAGGCAATCGGGGGACACCATAGGAACCGCGCGAAGTGGTCCCGATTGCGCCCCACCTCCTGTGGATAACAGATAGAGCCCACAATAAAAAACAAAGTCGGTCGTTAGTCGGTACCCAGGGAGGGACTGTATCGTGACCGTGACCATCGCGATCAAGGAATTGAACGAACTGCTGGTCCGCCACCGGCGCTGGTCGCGCCGCATGGCCGGCGGGCGCCGTGCTGATCTCTCGCGCCGCAACCTCGGCGGTCTCGACTTGAAGTCGGTCGACCTGCGCGAGGCGTCGATCGTAGGCACTGAACTGTGCGGCACCGACTTTAGCCACGCCAACCTGAGCGGCGCCGATCTGTTCGCCTCCGACCTCACCGAGACCAACCTGTTCAAAGCGCTCCTGGTCGACGCAGACCTGCTCGGCGCTACCATCCGCCGGACTATCCTCGACGGCGCCCAACTCGACGGGACCGGCTTCGCCGGCGGGCTGTTGCGCGCGGCGGCCGGCGAGCGCTAGCCGACGGCCCGCGGCCGGCGCTCGCGGCCCAAGATAAACAGGCCGCAGCTCGCGATGATCGCGGCGCCGACCATCGTCCACAGGTCGGGCATCTCGCCGAATGCGAGGTAACCGACGACGATCGCCCATAGCAGCTCGGTGTAAATGAACGGCGCGATGACCGGCGCCGCGGCCCGCTCATAGGCGCGGATCATGGTCAGGTGCGCGAGGCCGGCGATCACCCCGGTCGCGATCAGCCATACCCACCCGATCGGGTCGGGATCGCGCCAGTCGAACGGAACGATCGCCGTCGTCACGACCGAACCGATCAAGGCGATGTAGGCCAGCGAAGTCATCGGATGGTCGAGATAACCGATCATGCGGATGATGAGCTGGTTCGAGGCGTAACAGAAGGCGAGCAAGAGCGGCAGCAGCGCCGCCCAGTGCACCAGGCCGAAGCCGGGGCGGACGATCACCAGCATGCCGAGGAAGGCGACGCCGATCGCGACCCAGCTATGCCAGCTCACCCGCTCCTTCAGGAGCGGCGCCGAAAACGCGGTGATCATGATCGGCGACATGAAGGTCACCGCCACGAGATCGGCGACGGTCACGTAACGGAGCGCCACGACGAAAATAAAAGCCCCCACCAGGATGATCGCAGCGCGCACGATCTGGAGGAGCGGGTTTCGGCTCTGGAGAAGCGTCAGCAGCCGGTGCGGCACCAGCGCCAGCACCAGCGCCAGATTGAACACATAGCGCGCCCACACGATCTGGGTGGTCGGATAGTCGTCGAGGCGGAGCTGGCGCGTGGTTGCGGCCATCAACACCATGAACAGCATCGAGCAGGTAAGAAAAACGACGCCGCGCAAGCGCGCGTCGTCGGGGCGCGCCGCCGCGGTCACGGCCTCGCCTCCCCGCCGCGCTTCAGCCCCCTTACGCTCGCGTGTTCTAACCCAACCACGCCCACCGCACGATGATCGCTCACCGTGTCGTTATGCAATGGAGCTTGAGCGAAGTCTACCGCGGCAACGGACGCCTAAACGGCGTGGAGGCGCGCCGAGTGGAGTCGTGGCGAGCGGTTGTCGTTGGCGTTCGCCGCGACGGACGCTACGGCACGGACGGGCGTCCCCGGTGCCCGGTCGTCTTTGCACGTCATCTCCGCCAGCGCCGGAATATGCCCGCGCGCGACCTGGGCCGCCATATCGGCAATCGCGGCGTAGGTGCCGCGGTCCTAGACGACCACCGGTCCGGCGCCATACTGGCCGGCGGGGATCACGCCTTCGAAATCGGCGTAGGCGAGCGGATGGTCTTCGACGTGGACCGCGAGGCGTTTGACCTTGGGATCGAGGCTCGGCCCCTTGGCGACCGCCCAGCTCGCGAGGACGCCGCCGATCTCGAGGCGAAGGTCGTAGTGGAGCCGCGTCGCCGAGTGGAGTTGGACGACAAAGCGCGGTTCGGCAGCGCGCCGATTTCCCCCCGGAGGCTGCGGCGGAGCCGACGGTTCGGGCGTGATCTGAAAATCGCGCTTGTCGCGATAGGCGCCGATGTCGCGGCTTTTGCTCCGCGGCCGCTTCGCCGAAGCGCGTTTCATCTAGCGGCGGCGGGCCTTGGCCCCCCGCTTGGGCGAAGCGGTGCGCCGGCGTCGGGTCGAAGCGGAACGCCTCGGTGCCGGCAGATAGGCTTGCGCCTCGACCTCGATCAGCATGTCGGGGCGGATGAGATCGCAAATGAATGCCGTCGAAATCAAGCCGGCGTTCGGGAAATAGGCGCCGCGGATTTTGTTGATGGTCGCGTAGTCCTTGTCGTGCTTGATGAGGACCGTGGTCTTGAAAATGTCAGCCATGGTGCCGCCGGCCGCTTCGACGACTTTCTTGATGTTGTCGTAGGTCAGCCGCGTCTGCTCTTCGATTGAGGGCGGCAAGTAGCGCTCGTTGAGCGGGCCGCTCAAGTGCGAGAGGGCCGAGGTCCCGGCGACATAGAGCATGTCGCCGATCCTGACGGCGCGCGAGAACGGCCCGACCGCTGGCCCCAGACTCGGCGGGTTGATGACATCCTTGGTCATGGTCGGATCTCCCTGGCGACGTGTGGCTCCTCGGCGCCACGATACTCAGCTTGGGCGGTCGCCGCTACCGGCCTCCGCCGCCGGCGAACGCCTTCTTTCTGTTTTGGCGTGCGGCGAAGTGCGCTAACGTCGCTCACCGAGTCAGTAAGGAGGATCCATGGTCGACGCCCTGGCATGGCGCCACACGTTCGGCGTCATCGTTCCCTCGACCAACACCATCGTGCAACCCGAGTTCGACGCCATGCGTCCGGCCGGCGTCAGCAACCACATCTCGCGGATCGCCATTCCCAACGATCCGGTCGATGACGATGACGGCTTCCTCCAGCTGATGAACAACATCCGCAAAGCGATGATGCCGGCGATCAACTCGGTGATGACGTGCGAACCCGACTCGATCGTCATGGGTATGTCGGCGGAGACGTTCTGGGACGGAAAAGGCGGCGCCGAGACGCTGCGCAAGCGGCTCGAAGACCGCTCGAACAAGGCGGTCACCATGGGATCAGACGCCGTCATTGCCGCGCTCAAGGCGTTTCGCGGCGTCAAGAACATCGCGGTGGTCACGCCCTATATGCCGACCGGCGACGAACAAGTGCGACGGTTCTTCACCGACTACGGGTTTCCGGTCATCGCGCTCAAAGGCCTCAAGTGCCCGAGTCCGGTGGCGATCGCGCAAGTATCGGGGAGCGCGCTCCGCAGCGTCGTCCGCGAGCTCGATAGCGACAAAGTCGAAGCCATCGTCCAGTGCGGGACCAATTTGTGCATGGCGGAGGTCGCGGCCGAAGCCGAGCGCTGGCTGGGCAAACCGGTGATCGCGATCAACACCGCGACCTATTGGCACGCGCTCCGCTCGAACGGAATCGTCGACAAAGTGCAGGGGTTCGGATCGCTGCTGGCCGAGCATTGAGCGGGCGCCCCGGCCCGCCGGGTACCGCGCCGTGACCGGCGAGACTCCGCTCCTTCGCGCGTCGGCCATCGACGCGCCCGTCAAGGGAATCTTTTACCTCGCGCTGGGCGGCCTGTTCCTGACCGTCGCCGATGCCGTTCTCAAATGGCTCTCGACCAGCGTACCGCCGGGCGAGCTGCTGGCCGGCCGCACCGGGGTCACGCTGATGCTGACGATCATCGTCGCGCTGCGTTCGAGCGCGCCGCTGGCCGCGCTCCGCACCCGCAACCTGCGCGACCAGATCGGGCGCGGCGTCTGCGCCGCGGTGTTCTCGTTCCTGATGATCGAAGCGTTCCGGCGGATGCCGCTCGCCGACGTCTATTCGATCCTGTTCGCGGCGCCGTTCCTGCTCGCGGCGCTGGCGCCGCGGCTGCTCGACGAGAAAGTCGGCGCCGACCGCTGGTTCGCGATCGCGCTCGGCTTCGCCGGCGTCGTCCTCATGCTGCGGCCAACCGGCGAGGGCATCCGCTGGGCGGCGTTGTTCGCGGTCGCATGCGCGGCGATCTCGACGTTTCGCGACATCTTCAACCGCCGACTGATCGCGACCGACACCTCGCTCGCGATCCAGCTCTACACCAACGTCGCGGTGACGGCGGCCGGGCTCGCGACGCTGCCGTTTGCGTTCGTGCCGATCGGCTGGTTCGACCTCGGGCTGATCGCGCTCTGCGGCGTCATTCAGTTCGTCGGACAGTACTTCTTCGTCGACGCGTTCCGCTACGCGCCGGCGACCGCGCTGGCGCCGTTCAAGTACATCCTCCTGGTGTGGGCGCTCGCCGTCGGGTTCGTGGTGTGGGGCGACCGACCCGACGGCTGGAGCCTGGCCGGAACCGCGCTAATCGTCGGCTCGGGACTGTTCATGCTGGCGCGAAGCCGCCGACCGGCGCCGGCGGCGTGAGCGGCGTGCTCTTAGCGCAGCGGCGAGAATCCGGTCGGCTTCAAGATCTTGGTCGTTTGCGCCTTGAGCGCGCCAATCTCCTTCGACTTGGCGAGGAACACGGGCCACTCCGGGTCGGCCTCCATCGCCGCCCGCCGCCGATCGCGATCGGCCAAGTCGGCGTAGGCCCACATGAACACCACCTGGTTGAGCGGGCCGATGTCGGTGACGAAAAAACCGATCAGTTGCCCGAGGTAGCGTTTTTGCACCGGCAACCCGTGGCGCTCGTAGTTCTCGATCCAGGCGGCCATCTTGCCGGGATGGAAGTCGTAGGTGCGGTGGTCGACGATCATGCGGTCCTCCGGTGGTTTGTCTTCGCCTCGGCCGGCGTCGCTCTATATCATCCCGCGGTCGTGGCGGGTCGAGGATTCAGATGAACCCTGCGCTATGGGGCTTGGCCAGTGCACTGAGCTGGGGCTCGGCCGATTTCGTCGCGCGCATCTCCGGACGCGCGATCGGCCCGGTCAGTTCGCTGCTCGGGATGACGATCGCGGGCCTCGTATTCCTGACGGTCTGGCTGGCGGTGGTCGGAACCTCGGTACCGTCGACGCTCGCGGGCGTCCCGTGGCTGATCGTGAGCGGTGTCGGAACCACTGGGTCGATGCTGCTGCTGTATGCGGCCCTGAACCGGGGTCCGGTCGCGGTAGCGGCGCCCTTGGTCGGTAGTTTCCCCGTATTCGTCGTGCTCGGCAGCGTCGTTCTCGGCATCGTACCGACTGTGCCGCAGTGGATCGCGATGGTTGCGGTCATGGTTGGGTGTTGGCTGGTAACGACGTCGGAACCGGCCGCGACGACGGGCGGTAAAGCAGAAGGGCTCGGCGTCACGATCGTCTACTCGTTGATCTCCGCCGTTTCCTTTGCGATAGCGTTGTTCGCGGCGCGCGAAGCCATCCCGCAGTACGGCTACGTCGAGAGCGTATGGGCGGCAAGGGTCGTCGGGTTGGCGGCGCTCGCCATCTTCATACCAGTGACGCGAACTCGGGTCGCGCTGCCAGCACGGTGGTGGCCGGCGATCGCTATCCAGGGTTCCCTCGACACGACGGGCATCGCGACAATTTTCATTGGCGCAGTCGGGAGCGGGGCGCCGCTCGCCGCGGTCGGCTCGGCCCCCGTAGCCGTCGTCACCGTGGTTTTGACCGCGATGTTTCTCAAGGAACCGGTACCGCTCAAGCGTTGGGCCGGAATCGCGCTGGTCGCCGCCGCCGGTGGCGCCCTCGCCTACTACAGCCACCAGGGCTCGAACTGAAAAAAGCGGCGTCGCTAGCGTTGCTCGAGGAACGCCCGCACCGCCCGGTTCCACTGTGCAGAATGCTCGAGGAATGGGAGGTGTCCGCACTTCTCGAACGTTTCGAGCCGCGCTTTCGGCATCTTCTTGACCGCCGCGACCGCGCGGGCGTAGACGCCGCGCGGATCTTCGCGGCCCCAGCACAGCAGCGTGTCGACCTTGATCTGATCGAGACGCTCGAGGATGCGGTAGGGGCGCGAGGCCGCGATGTCCATCATCCCGTTCATTGCCTCCTCATACGACGGAATCATATGCGGAAAGGCGTAAGACGTGAGTTGAAGCAACAGGATTTCTTCCGGCACCGACTTGGGATCGTAGACGATGTTGCCGGTGCGTTTGCGGACCGATTCGAGCGTCGCGTCGCGCATCGCGGTCAACGCGTTCTGCTTGGCGCCCTTGAGCGCGGCTGCCAGCTCCTCTTCCGAATTGAAGCACGAACCTGAACCATTGATGATGAGCTTGTCGATTTGCTTGGGTCGTTCGAAATAAACCAACGCGGCGATCAGCGCGCCGTAGGACGAGCCACAGGCGCAGAAATTCTTGAAGCCCAACGTATCGGCGAGCTTGACGAGGTGGCCGACATGCTTGGGGTGGGGCGGCTTCCCCTCGAACGCGGCGGCAGCGGTGAAGCCGTGGCCGATCATGTCGGGCGCAACGACGTAGAACTCGTCCGCCAACGCATCGATGTTGCGGATGAAGTTGTCGGCACAGCCGCCGAAACCGTGGATCAGCATCAACGGATAGTTCTTGGGATCGCCTTCGTGGAGGACGCGGGTCCTGACCCCGCCGACGTCGACGAACTTCATGCGCATCGCGCATTCTCCCTATGTCGATAAACCGCGATGCCCGACCGGCGGGAGACCGCCGGTGTCGGGCATCGCGCCGTGGTCCGCTACTCGGCGGCCGAGCGTGTCTTCGCCGCCTGATCCGCGAGGAAGGTCCGCAGCACTCCGTTCCAGCGCTCCGGATATTCGAGAAACGGCAAGTGGCCGCACTTCTCGAACGTCTCGAGCCGAGCCTTCGGCATTTTCGCCACCGCCTTGACCGCCGAGGCATAGACCCCGCGCGGATCTTCGCGGCCCCAGCACACCAAGGTATCGACCTTGAGTTGGTCGAGCCGCTCGAGGATGCGATACGGGCGCGAGGCCGGGATGTCCATCATTCCCTTCATCGCCGCCTCGTAACTCTCGATCATCGTGGGGTTGGTGTAGGAGAGAAGCTGCGAGATCACGAGGTCGCCGGGGACGCAACTGCCGTCGTAGGTCGTATTCTGCAGCCGCTTCAAGCACGAGGCGTAGGTCGGGTCGCGCATCGCCGTCATTGCGTTGTTGTAGGCGCCCTTCAAACCGGCGGCGAGTTCTTCCTCGGTGTTGAAGCACGAGCCCGAACCGTTGATGACGAGCTTGTTCACTTGCTGTGGGCGCTCGAAATAAAGGAGCGCAGCGATCAACGCGCCGTACGACGACCCGACCGGGCAGAAATTCTTCAAGCCCGACTTGTCGGCGAGCTTGAGCAGGTATTTGACCGTCATCGGATAGGGCGGCTTGCCCTCGTACGAGACGTGGTCGGAAAAGCCGTGACAGGCGAGATCGGGCGCAATCACGTAGAACTGGTCCGATAGCGCGTCGATATTCTTGATCCAGTGCTCGGCGCACGCCCCGAAACCGTGGATCAACAGCACCGGATAGTTCTTGGGATCGCCCTCGTAGATCGTCCGGATCTTGACTCCATCGCAATCGACCATCTTCATTCGCATAGCGGTCCTCCTCCCGTAGGATGTCGGGCGCGAGATTATCGGGCCGCCTCGGCCATGGCCAGGGCCAAACCTCGGCGCGGTTAGCGTTCGCGGGCACGGTCGGCCGACGGTTTGGCGTCGCTCACCCGACGATGATAAACCGCGACCAGAAGCGTGGATCCGCCGATAAAACCGAATGCCGCCCGATAGGCGATCTCGGGCACCTTGCCCTCGACCAGCGGGAACCAGCCGACCAGGACACCGGTCGCCATCTGCATGAACGCGGACCCGGCGAACGCGGCCAGCGCCATCGTTACCAGCCCGCGTCCGACCAGTTGGTCCGGAAGGATCGCGCGCGCGTGGGCGAGGTTGACCACGATCAGCCCGCCGAAAAGGCCGAGCGCCGCGAACAGGACCGTGACCGCGAACACGCTGAGCCCCGGCGTCACGGCGAGCACGATATGGACGGACGACGTTGCCACCGCACCGAACGTCACCAGGTTCTTGCGCGTGTCGAGCAGGCGATCGAGCGGGCCGACCGCGAAATTGCCGACCGCGATCGCGATCGTCATAGCGAGGAGGGCGTTGCCGCGTTCGACCGGCCCGAGGCCATGAACGTCATAAAGATAAGGAGCCGCCCACAGGCCGAGGACCGTGATCGTCACGGCGTAGGCGACGAAATTCATCGCGAACAGGTAGCGCCAGTCGCGGAAACGGACGACGGCGGCAACGCCGCGCAGGCTCTCGATCAAGTTTTCGGGCGCGCGCGCGTGGTAGGGATGTCCCGGCGGTGCATCGCGAACGACCGCGTAGACGTACGCGGCGACCACCAGCGAAAGCCCACCGAAGATCGCGATCGAAGCCCGCCAGCCCAGCGCCTCGACCATGGCCGCCCACGGCGCGGTCGCGAAGATGTTGCCGAGCGCACCGACCGTAATCAAAGAACTGATCGCGACAGCGAAGTGCTCGCCCGGCACCCAGCGCGCGAGCGTCACCAAACCGCCCATGAACACGATCGACCAGCCCAAGCCCATGAAGGCCCGGCCGACCGAGAGCCACGCCGACGACGGCGCCAACGCGAAGATCGCCGCGCCGATGACGCCGAACAGGATCATGCACGGCATCGCGCGCCGCGGCCCGAAGCGATCGAACAGGATGCCGTTCGGAATTTGCACGGCAGCGAAAGCAAGGAAGAAGGCCGAGGTGAGGACGCTCAGGCCTTCGGGCGAGATTTGAAGTTCGCGCATCAAATCGGGCGCGATCACGGCGTGACTGATACGGAAGAACTCGCTCAAGAAATAAGCCGCCGCCAGCGCGGAGAAGATCGCGGCGACCTTGGCGAGCGAGGGACGCGGCGCGATCACACGCTTCGTGCGGTCCGTGGCCGGATCGCGGGACGGCTGCTATGGTCGGAGAGCGGCAATGGGAACGACATGACGGAAGTGGGGCGATGCGGCAGGGCGTGGCGAGGTTGGGGCTGGCGGCGGCGTTGGCGGTAGGACTGGCAGGATGCAACGGCGACTTCAATCTCGACTTCGGCACCGGACCCGCGGCCGCCGAGATTCCGTTCGTTGAACTAGAGACGTCAAAACTCGAAACTGTCTACCAGTTTTTACGGCTCGAGACCGGCGATGCCAAGACCGCCAGGACGGCGGTCGATCTCGTAGCGGCCGAACGCAAGGTCGTGATCGAACGAGCCCGCGCCGGCGATCCGGCCTTGGCGCTCGCCGCGCAAGTCAAGAACGGCCGGGCGATGGGGAACGGCCGTTTCTCGGTCGACGTTGCGGCTGGCATCGTCATGTGGCTGTTCCCATCCGCTTGCGCACTCGCCGATCTATCGGCTCGGGCAAGCGCCGGGGCGTCGCAGATCGTCCTGATCGGGGTCGGCCATCAGGACGTCGGCAAGGTTAGCGGTCTGGTCGAAAACCGGATCGATCTCCTGCTGATCGAACTCGGCTCGGGCGCACCGTCCGGCTTGGTCGGCCCGCCGCTGGGCGGGCCGGGCCAAGCGGTGATGGCGACGACCCCGGTCACGCTGGCCGGCGACTGCCGCTGAAGCGGCAGCCGCGACCACCGCTCATGCCCCGCGAGCGCGCGCCGTCAGTGCGCCCTGCACCACGATCGCCGCGATCACGAAGGCGCCGCCCGCCAGCACCGTCGCGGCCGGCACTTCGTCGATGAGCAGCCAGACCCAGGTCGGCCCCAGCACCATCTCGACGCTGGCAAGCAAGGTGAGCTCGCCGGCCCGGACATGGCGGGCGCCGAGGGTAATCAATAGGTAAGCGAGAAAACTCGTACCCGCCCCGAGCACGAC
>VGEO01000067.1 GCA_016869275.1 Alphaproteobacteria bacterium
GCAGTTCCTCCTCGATCCGCACCCGGTCAGTGATATCGGTATAGATACTGACCACGCCGCCGTCCTTGGTGCGCCGCTCGCTGACGCGAAGCGTCCGGCCGTCGGTGAGGATCTGGTCGAAGAACCCGGTCGGATTGCGGTGCCGTTCGAGCCGATCCTCGATCCAGTTCCGTCCATCGGCCAGGGTCGGCGCCGCGCCGCGGGCGACGATCTGCGCCAGGAGATCGACGAAGGTAATGCCGGGCACGAACAAGTCGGCGATCCGCGGATAGAGCTCGCGGAAGCGCGAATTGCAGCGAACCAGGCGATCCTCGGCATCGCAGAGGACGAAACCGTCGGGGCCGGTTTCGATCGCATCGTCGAGCTGGGCGCGGGCGGCATCGACCGCGTCGGCCAGCGCGGTCTGACGAAGGCCGGCCTCGATGACGGCAAGGCCGCTGGCATACCCGACCCGCGCCATCGCGAACAGGGCGGTCAGGAACACCAACGCCGCGACGGCGACCACCTGCTCGAGCATCTCGCCGCTGAGGATAAGATCGAGCGCCATGATCCCGACCGCCGGAATCGAGAACGCCGCCCACACCAGCGGCACGGTCCCAAGCGCGACGGTAGCGCCGGCGATCAAGCCGGACACCACCAGCGCGATGAAAAGGTGAAACGAGAAGTCGTGCGGCTCGAACAGAAAGCCGGTTGAACCCCAAAACACCCCCATCGTCAGCGCCGTATAGACGGCACGATCGAGCGCGCGCCGGTTGGGTTCTGGCTCCGGCGCCTAGCCGCGGCGTCGATACCAGCTCACCAGGCACCGCCCGCCCGCACCGCCGACGAACAGCAGCCACACCGCCAGCAGCCGGGCATCGGTCTGCCCGGCAAAAGCGATCGCGGTCATCGCTCCGATCGCGAGTTGGACTGCGCCAATCGTCAGCAGGTGCTCGCGAAACGTGGCCACCTGCTGAACCAGGGCGACGCGCGCGGCGGCGGGCGACCCCGGTCCGGGGCCGAAGAATCGCGGGAAATGGCTCAGCATGCCCGGCCGGTCAGCGCGCCGTGCCGCCGAGGCTCGCGGCGATGGCGCGCTGCATCAAGGAGACATCGGCGCCGATGAAGATCATGCGGTAGCCGCGGGCTGCTTTGTCCGCCGCCTCGCCTGGCGTGAGCGCGATTCCACCGAGCGCGATCCCGCTCTTTAGAACCTTGGCCTCGATCTCGGCCGCGACCTTGAGCACCTCGGGATGGGCGCGCTGGTTAGGGTAGCCCAAGTTGACGCTCAGGTCCCCGGGCGCGATGACGACGACATCGATACCCTTGACTGTCAGGATGGCGTCGAGATTGCGAACGCCGTCGAGGTGCTCGATCAGGACGACGGTGAGCAGCGTATCGTTGGCGACCTTGAAATAGTCCGGGCTGGCGAGGCCCCAGCGCGCCGCGGCGTAGAACGGGCCCCAGCCACGCTGACCGTGCGGCGGATAGCGGAGGGTCGCGACAGCTTGTTCGGCCTCGGCGCGCGAGCACACCATCGGGAAGACGAGACCGTAGGCGCCGGCGTCGAGCACGACTTGGGCCACGTCGTGGCGGTCGTGGGGGACGCGCGCAAGCGGGGCGCACCGGGTCCCCCCGGTCGCCGCAATCATCGCGTGAACCGCCGCCGCATCGATCACGCCATGCTCGAGATCGAGCATGACCCAGTCGAGTCCGGCGGCGGCCATAACCTGAACCATGGGTGTGCTCGCCGCAGTGACGATGGCGCCGTAGGTTGGCTTGCCGGCGGCGATCTTTTGCTTAACCAGATTCTCCACTCCAACACCTAAGTATTTAGTCTTTAACGATATAACGATTATGCCCGAAGCGATTCTGTTGTAAAACACCGAAGTCCTAGAATAGGGTTCCGTCGGTTGTCGCTCACGGAACGCGTGCGAACCGGTGATCGCCATGAACAAGCCCGCTGCAGACCAGCAAACCAAGCCCAAGCCCGACCTCGCCGCCCGGTCGCGCTATCCGGCTGGAACCATCGTGTTCGAAGAGGGCGAGGCGGACCAATCGGCCTACCTCGTTGTCTCCGGCAAGGTCGATATCCAGGTCAGCAAAGGCAGCAAGAAGGTCATCGTCAGTTCGCTCGGCCCCAGCCAGATCTTCGGCGACTACGCGCTGGTGGACAATTCGCCGCGGAGTGCCACCGCGGTGGTGGTCGAGCCGACCGAAGTCGTGGTCGTCAGCAAGCAGATGATCCAGAACAAGCTCAAGGGCGCCGACCCGTTCCTGGTCGCCTGGATCGAAGTGCTGGTCGATCGCATTCGCGGGCTCAATCGACGGTTGCACGGCGACGGCTGACCGACCCGGCCGGACGTTCGACGAAGAAGGGGAAGCGATGGCTGCGGTGGAAGCGCTTTTCGCGCCGGCCCGGATCGGGCGGCTCGACATCAAGAACCGGTTCGTCCGCTCGGCGACGTCGGAAACGATGTCGACGGACGCCGGCGAGATCACCGATGCCTACGAGGACTTCTACCGCGCGCTCGCCCGCGGCGGTGCCGGGCTGATTCTAACCGGCCATATGTTCGTCCACCCGCGCGGCCGCTACATCGCGCGCCAGTCCGGCCTCCACGACGACCGCGTCGTCCCCCGGCTTCGTCGCTTCACCCAGACGATGCACGAAGCCGGCGCGACCGTCTTCGCCGAACTCGGCCACGCCGGCAGCCAATGCCGCGACCCTGGGATCACGCCGCTGGCGCCCTCGGTCATTCCCAACTTCATCTCCGAACGCGATCCGCAGGAAATGAACGTCGCCGATATCGAAGAAGCGATCGCAGCGTTCGGTACCGCGGCGCGGCGCGCGCGCGAAGCCGGGTTCGACGGCGTCCACGTCCATGCCGGGCATGGCTACCTCATCAGCGAGTTTTCCTCGCCCTGGGGCAACCGCCGCACCGACGCCTGGGGCGGCGATGCCGAGCGCCGCGGCCGATTCCTGCTCGAGATTTACCGCTCGATCCGTCGCGCGGTCGGCGCCGACTTCCCGGTCACGGTCAAGCTCGGCATGGCCGACTCGATGGAATCGGGCGGACTCGAACTCGCCGAGAGCCTGGGCCGCGCCGCCGCCCTGGTCGCCGAAGGGGTCGACGCGATCGAAACTTCGGTCGGGATCATGCATCTGCTCACCAAGAGCGTCGGCCGCTTCGTAGGCGTCGGCTGGGGTCGCGCGTTCCAAGACATGGTGCTGCCGCGCTTCGTCATGCGCGCCGACCCGGAGGCCTATTTCCGGCCTTCGGCCCACGCGCTCAAACGCCAGCACCCGCGCCTTCCCGTGATCCTGGTCGGCGGTATCCGCCGCACCGAGACGATGGCCGACATCTTGGCCAGCGGCGATGCCGACTTCATTTCGATGGCGCGGCCGCTCATTCGCGAACCCGACCTGCCCAACCAGATCATGGCCGGCCGCCGCGGCCTTGTCGATTGCGTTTCGTGCAATATCTGTGTCGACCACGAGGGCACCGAGCCGACGCGGTGCTGGCGCACCGACAAGCGGTTGATCGTCGAGCACCTCTACCGCAAATACTGGAGCGCGCGCGGCGGTCATTGAGACCCAGACGACGTTGGCGCAACAGCTGCGTCGTCTGCGCCGGCGCGCGGGCTTGAGCATTGGCGCCATGGCCAAGGAGGCCGGGTTCCGCCAGGGTTCGAGCTACCAGCACTATGAGGATCCGAAGCTGTTCCGGCGCCCCTATCTACGGCTCGAAATCGCCGAGCGGTTCGCCGACGTGCTCGAAGGGAGGGGCGAACCGCCGATCACCCGGGCCGAGGTCTATGCCCTCGCCGGCGTCGGCGACCCGACGGTCGCCGCCCGGGCCCACGCCGCGCCGCTCGAAGAGGTCGTATTGGAGCGGATGATCGTCGCCATCGAAGCCTACCTCCAGGACCGCAACCGCACGATCGAGCCGGAAAAGAAGGCCAAGCTGCTGCTCCATCTCTACCGCGTCGTCCGCGACCGCCACGCCGAACGCGGCCGGTCCGGGGTGCGCAGCCTGGACTCCCTCATCAAGGTAAAAGACATTAAATCATTAGTAGATTTAATAGAATAATATACACGCATTAGTTGTTAAACTCTGCCGGGCGAGGGCGCCCCGGAGTAACGCGATTCCTGCCGGCGCCGAGTGTCGCCGCACCCGGCTGTTGGTCGTAGCGTCATCGCCACCGGCGCCTCGAAGTGGCAACGATGCGCGTGCGAACCGCGCGCAGCGCTGCCGATCTCGATCAGCGATTCGGTCGGCGTGGGGCGTTCGTAATCGAAGACCCGGCCGAGCCTCGGCTAGGCGCGGCCGGCGACGGCCTAGTAGTTGGGGCCGTTCAAGACTTCCCAGATCAACTTGTCGAAGTGATGCGTGCCGTGCTCGCTTCGCCACGACCGCTCCTTGTCGACCATCAAGCGGCCCATGCGGTACCCGCGAGCATGGACGCCGATCTGCTGCTTTTCCATGGTCGTGATGTCCTGGCGCTGCAGCACGTTGGTGAAATAGTCCATCAGCTCGCGCTCGCCCTTCTCGGGCGGGTCGGTCATGAAGAAGTAGTAGACCGTCTGGACGCACGTCTCGGGCCCGGTCGGCAGCACGTGCATCAGTTTCCAGTTGGTCTTGCCGTGGTGGGCAACCCACAGCAGGTTCGGCCACAGCCACCAGATATAGGCATCGGCCAGCACGTCCTCGCCCTTGACCTTGAACTCGTAGGGCAGCTTGTCCTTGTGCTTCTCGATGTTGTCCTTGTTGCCGGCCACGAAATGCTGTGACCAGATTTCGTGCGCGGTGATGTCGAAGGAGAACTCGAGATAAGAGTCGTCCTTGCCCATGATCTGCGGATGGATGATCGGGCAGTGGTAGCACTCCATCTGATCGAACACGAACTTCCAATTGCACTTGATCGGCATGACGTCGACATGGACGAGCTTCAAGTCGTTGAAGCGCGGGATGATGGTCTGGAACTCTTTTTCGAGTCCGCCGGCCTGGTCGTGGAGCGACCGCGCCTTGGGATCGAGATTGACGAACACCATGCGCCCGAATTCCTCGACCTGGATCTCGGCCAGGCTGAAATCCTCAAGCCGGAAGCCCTCGACGTTTTCGGCGTTACCCGCCGCCTTGAGCGCGCCCGTCGCGTCGTACGACCAGGCGTGGAACGGACAGGTGAAGACTGCTTTCGAACCCTTCCCCTCGGCCAGGATGTGGCCGCGGTGCATGCAGACGTTGTAAAACGCGCGCAGCTTATTGTCCTTGCCGCGCGTCACCAGAATTTTCTGGTCGAGCAGATCGGCCGTGAAATAGGAACCGGGTTCCTTGACGTCGTGCGACCAGCCGACGAACTGCCAGGTCTTGAAGAAAATCTCCTCGATCTCGCGCTGGTAGATCGCCGGATCGATGAAGTAGTGGCCGGGAAGCGTCCCCGACTTCTCCGGGTCGGGATCGAAGCGGATGCGACCGCTCTGGCCGACGTTCGCCTTCGCTTTCGAAATCGTCGCCATCGTCGTTCTCCTCGCGCTCGCTCAGGCGGCGTCGTAGTTGGGGCCGTGCAGCGACTCCCACACCAGCCGCTGGAAATGATGCGTGCCGTGCTCGCTCCGCCACGACCGCTCCTTGTCGACCATAAGCCGGCCTTGCCGATAGCCGCGCGCGTGCGCGCCCAACTGCTGCTGCTCCATCGCGGTGATGTCCTGCGGCTGCAAGATGTCGCGGTAGTAGTTCATGTTGGAGAGGTTCTTGGCCGAGGGCGGATCGTCGGCGATCAGGTTGTCGATGTACTGGATGCAGGTCTCGGGCCCGGTCGGTACGATGTGGAAGACCTTCAAGTTCGACGGGCCGCGGTGCGCGACGAACAGCATGTTCGGCCAAATCCACCAGATCGCGCTGTCCTTGACTTCGTCGTTCAGGTCGAAGTCGTAGGGCAGCTTGTCCTTGTTCCGGGCGATCGCCTTGGGATCGGCCTTGGTGTAGTGAGTCGACCAGAATTCGCGCTCGACCACGTCCCACGCCGGCACCAAATAGGTGTCGCCACCAGACCCCATGATCTGCGGATGGATGATCGGGCAGTGGTAGCACTCCATGCCATCGAGCACGAATTTCCAGTTGGCCTTGATCGGATAGGGATCGCGCCGCGCGTTGTAGAGCCGGTCGTAGCGCGGGATGATCTTCTTGAACTCATCGACGATGCCGCCGCAGGTTTCGCTGAGCGACCGTGCATCGTTCGAGAGGTTGACGAACACGAGCAGGCCGAGTTCCTCAACCTTGACTTCGGTCAGACTGAAATCCGCGTGACGGAAGCCGGCGACGTTCTCGGCATTGCCCGCGGCCTTGAGCGCTCCAGTCGCATCGTACGACCAAGCATGGAACGGACAGGTGATGACCCCTTTCTGTCCCTTGCCTTCGAGCAGCGTGTGGCCGCGATGCATGCAGACGTTATAGAAAGCCCGAAGCCTGCCATCCTTGCCGCGGATCACGAACACTTTCTGGTCGATGATGTCGGCGGTGATAAAGCTCCCGGGCTCGCGCACGTCCCAGGCGTAACCGACGAACTGCCAAGTCTTATAGAAGATCGTTTCCTTCTCGCGCTCGAAAATCGCCGGGTCGAAGTAGTAGGTCGAAGGCATCGTCGCCGAGAGTTCGGGATCGGGATGGAACCCGAATCTGGGACGCGCGGGAGCAGCGGCGCTTGCTGCGGACTTGGCGACCATGACAACGCTCTCCTTCATCTCGAACGACGGGGCATGGTCGCCCCTCCGGCCCGGCCGGTCAACTGCGGCCTGACGCGCCCCACGACGACGGCTACTCGGCGGCGAGCGCATGCACGGCCTGCGTCAAAGCGGCGAGATACCGGCGGTTGGCGTTCTTGTCGCGGCCGTTCATCGCGATCTTGGCGATGTCGATGCCGTCTTTGGCCTGAGTCCGGGCCTCCTCGACCGCCTGGTCGAGGTTCGCGAGCAGCGGCTATTCGGCGGCAACGCGGCGGATACGCTTTGTCTCGGCAAGCTCGGCGACGCGGGCTTGCGAGTACATGTCGTTCCACATCTTGTAGGAGAAGTCGGAAACGCCCTCGCGCTTCATGGTCGGCAGCTTGAGCGCGATCGGCGCCCCGCCCTGCCACACTTCCTTGATGCGGGTCTTGTCCAGGAGCTGGGCGATATCGGCCAACGGATCGCCATCGAAGACGATGAAGTCGGCGAACCGGCCTTTTTCGAACGCGCCCAGCTTGTCGCCGCCGGTCAGGAAGCCGGCGCTCACCACCGTGCCCGACCGCAGCGCCTCGCCCGGCGTAAAGCCGAGGAATTTGACGAAAATCTCCATCTCCTTGGCGTGCCATTCGCCGTAGGGCGTGCCGGAGAAGCCCGAATCGGTGCCGGTCATGAACGGCACGCCGGCCTTGTGCGCCTTGGGCAGCCCCTGGCAGGCGGGCCCCCACTCGCGCATGGCGAGGGCGTAACGCTCCTTGCCGTAGCCAGGGTCGCTCGGCTGCAAGAACGTGATCGCATGATTGATGAGCGTGAGCGTCGGGCCGATCGCGCACTTGTTTTCGAGCATCGCGTCCAGGCACTCGTCGTCCATCCACGAGGCATGGAAGATGAGGTCGACCCCCGCGCGCGCCGAATACAGGGTCGATTCGCGCCCGCGCGCGTGGGTGATCACCTTTTTGCCGAGGCGATGCGCTTCCTCGGTCATGCGCGTGATTTCGTCCTGGTTGAACGCGGCGAGCAGGTCGCCATTGGGGTGGCGCTGGATGCCGTCCATCGCGATCTTGATGTAATCGACGCCGTCCTTGACCTGGGTGCGGATTTCCTCGATCGCCTCGTCCATCGAGGTGACGAGGTGGCCGATCGAGGTCTTGGGCGCGCCGAACCAAGTCGGATACCAGTCGGTCAGGCCCTGGCGGCTGGTGATATAGGGGCCGGAGCAGGAAATCCGCGGACCGGGGAACAATCCGGCGTTGATCGCGTTCCGGATCGAGAGCGGAACGCGGTTCGAGCCGCCGGGATCGGCCATCGCGGTATAGCCGGCCGCCAACAGCCGCTGCGCGTTGATGAGGCCGCGGAGCGCGCGGAACTCGATCGGCGCGTAGAGGTCGATGTCCTCCTCGCACATCGCGTTGCCGTAAGTGAGGTGGACGTGAACGTCGACCATGCCGGGGATGCCGATCATGCGCGACCGGTCGATGGTCTGGTCGGCGGTCGCCGGTTTGGGGGCCTGAGCGCTCGGGCCGACGTAGGCGAACTTATCGCCGTCGATGACGACGGTCTGATCCTTGTCGGCCGTCGTCTTGAGGCCGGTGAACAGCCGGCCGAATTTGATGTGCGTCGCCATCCGAGTCTCTCCCTTGCAATCCGCCGGTTCGGTAGCAGCGGCGCGATCGCCCGCGCTTGATGCAGATTAGACCCGATCGGCGGGCGATGGGAAAGGGCGGCAGCGGACAGGCCCTGTTCACTCGCTGACCTTCCGCCAGCGCATCTTGAAGGTCTCTCTTCCGTAACCAAGCCCCTCGGAAAGGACTTCGTGCGGGCCGACGTTCAAGAACTTCCATTCCATCGGCCACCCGACCGCGGGACGTCCTTTCTGGCCGGGTCCGTCGTAGCGCGTGTAGCGACCTTTTAGGAGGGCACGACACCCCTCGGTCTTCTCGACCACGCCGGCCGCAGCCGCCGGCGACTTGTCGCCCCAACGATCGCTCGACGCTCCAGCAACGCGCTCGAAGTCCCAGCGATAGGACCCGCCGTCGCGGCGAATCGTCATCGTCTGGAACTCGCCGCGCCAAGTCCCGAAGAGCAAATGTTTGCCATCGGCCTGATCGCACCCGGCACTTCGAGCTTCGAACGCCGCCGTCACAAGCACGGCGATGATGGCTAGAACGCGAACTGGGATTCGCATGAGTGTCCCTCGATCCGAGCAACGGCTCGCATCCCGAAGGGTGCGGTGAAACGCTTAACGCATCCTTACCGGTCGCGTACCCGGCGGGGCGCCGGCTAGGGTTCGACGTCGCCTTTCGCGCGGCGTCCCTTGCGCTTGTAGGCGCGCTTCCCCTTCTTCGCTTTGACGACGCGCTGCCGGAACAGCGGGCTCGCCAGCCGCTTGTGAGCCGGGCTCGAACGGTAGCGCTTCTTGGCCTTGCGTTTCACGCCCGCTTATCGCGCGGTGCTTCCCACCCGTAGCTATCGGGGCCGTTGATTTTTTCCCACACCAGCTTGTTGAAGTGATGGACGCCGTGCTCGCTCGCCCAGGTGCGCTCGGCATCGACGATCAACCGGCCTTGCGCATAGCCGCGCGAGCGGACGCCGCGCTGCTGGCTTTCCATCGCGCTCACGTCTTGCGCCTGGATATTGTCGCGGAAATTGTCGACGTTCGAGATATCGGCCGCGGTGAACGGCTCGAGCAGGAAGTTGTCGACCGTCTCCCACGTCCACTCCAGCCCGTCCGGCATCGCGAACAGTATCTTCATGTTCGGGTTGCCCATGTGGCAGGTGAGGTAAATGTTGGGCCAGATCCACCAGATCCAGACGTCCATGATCGGCGGATTGGGCTGGAGGTCGTAGGCGATCGAGCCCTGGATCTCGCGGTTGATCACGGCCGGGTTGCCGCGAATGATGTGGGTCTGCCAGAGGCCGTGATCCGTGACCTCGAAGCTCTGCTGATAGTAGGCATCGCGCCCCATCGCCTGCGGGTGCAGCGACGGGCAGTGGTAGCACTCCATCGCGTCGAACACGAACTTCCAGTTCGACTTGAAGCGGTAGGGGTCGGCACGAAAGAATTTGAGATTGTCGTAGCCCGGCAAGACTTGGCGCACTTCGGCTTCAAGCCCGGGATAGACGTCGGCGACCGGCTTGGCCTTCGGATCCAAATTAACGAACACCATGTTGAGAAGGGTGTCGACCCGGACCGGCGACAACCCGAATTCGTCGAATGCGAAGCCTTTGACGTTCTCGGCGTTGCCGGCGGCCTTGAGCTTGCCTTCGGCGTCGTATGACCACGCGTGATAGGGGCAGGTGAAGATCAGCTTCTTGCCCTTGCCCTTCACGAGCTCGTGGCCGCGGTGCATGCAGACGTTGTGGAACGCTCGGAGCTTCATGTCCTTGCCGCGCACGACCAGGATGGTCTGATCCAGAAAGTCGCGGGTGATGTAGCTGCCCGGCTCGGCGAGCTCGTGCGTGTAGCCCGCCATGATCCACGACTTGAACCAGATCGTCTCGACCTCACGCGCGTAGACATCGGGGTCGTAGTAGTAGAACCCAGGGAGCGTGTAAGAGAGCTCGGCGTCGGGATGAAACTTGTTCTTGGTAAAGTTGGGCGGTGGCGTGCCGAGCATCGTTATCCTCGTGTGCTGACGTCATAGTGGGGACCGCGCACGGCCTCCCAGCAGAGCTTGTTGAAATGGTGGACGCCGTGTTCGCTCCGCCAGGTGCGCTCGCCGTCGACCATGAGCCGCCCTTGGGTATAGCCGGTCGACTTGACCCCGCGATGTTGGCTTTCCATCGGCGGGATGTCCTGCGGCTGCACCAGGTCGCGGAAGTTGTTCATGTTGGAGACGTCGACCGGATCCGGCGGGTCCTTCAAAAAGAAATTATCGACCGTCTCCCAACTCGAGCCTTCGTCCTTCGGCATGCCGTAGAGCACTTTGAAGTTCGCGTTACCCTGGTGGATGACGAGATAGATGTTGGGCCACATCCACCAAATGTAAGTGTCCAGGTATTTCTGGTCCGGCCTCAAATCGTAGGGGACCGAGCCCTCGACTTTCTTGCTGATGACGTCGCGGTTGCCGCGGATGAAGTGGAGCGCCCAGTACTTGTGCGCGGTGATCTCGAAGGAAAGTTCGACGTAGGTGTTCTCGCCCATCACCGTCGGGTGGATCACCGGGCAGTGGTAACACTCCATCGCATCGAAGATGAACTTCCAGTTGGCGTTGAAGGCGTACGGGTCGGTGCGGACGAGCTTTAGATCGTCGAACTCGGCCATCACGCCGCGAATTTCCGCTTCGAGGCCGTCGTAGACCTCGTGGATCGGCTTGGCGTTCGGATCCAAATTGACGAACACCATGTTGAGGAGCGTCTCGACCCGGACCGGGGCGAGCGCCAGCGCGTCATAATCGAAGTTCTTGACCGCCTCGGCGTTGGGCGCGGCCTTGAGCGCACCGGTCGCGTCGTACGACCATGCGTGATAGGGGCAGGTGAAGATAAGCTTGCGCCCCCTGCCCTTGGCGAGCTCGTGACCGCGATGCTGGCAGACGTTGTAGAAGGCGCGGAGCTTGCCGTCCTTGCCCTTGACGATCAACACCTGCTGATCGAGCAGGTCGCGCACCAGATAGTCGCCCGGCTCCTTGAAGTCGTGGAGGTAGCCGGCGAGCTGCCAGGTCTTGAAGAAGATCTCTTCCTTTTCCTTCGCGAACACCGCCGGGTCGAAGTAGAAATAACCGGGGAGCGTGTAGGAAAGCTCCGGGTCGGGGTGGAACTTGGCCCGGTAGTGCCGCACCTGGGTCATCGACCGTTCTCCTCGCCTAGTAGTTCGGGCCGTTCAGCGCTTCCCACACCATCTTGTCGAAATGGTGGACCGAATGCTCGCTCCGCCACGATCGCTCCTTGTCGACCATCAGCCGGCCGCGCTGGTAGCCGCGGGCATGGAGCCCGGTCTGCTGCTTTTCCATCGCCTCGAGGTCCTGGCCCTGCACCACGGTCGCGAACCGCTCGATGTTGGCCTGGTCGTCCGCGGTCGGCGGATCAAGCGTGAAGCAATAGAGCGTTTCGACCGAACTTTCGACCCCGGTCGGCAGGAAGTGGAGGATCTTGAAGTTGGTCGGCGCCTGATGGGTGACGAAGATCAAGTTGGGCCACAGGTACCAGATGAAGGCCTCGTTCTGCCATTTGTCGGGATCGTGCGGCGCTTTGAGCGCGGCCAGGCGCGCCTGGGTCACGTCGTCGTTGGCGCGGATCAGATGGGTCGACCAGATCGCGTGTTCGGTCGTGATCCACGCCGCCGGCCCGCCTTGGACGGTGGTGACGCCAGCGTGAATCGCCGGGCAGTGGTAGCACTCGTTCTGATCCGCGATCAGCTTCCAGTTGCACTTGACCTGGTAATCCTGGCGGTGACGGAGCGTCAGCCGATCGAAATACTTGACGTTGGCGCGCCAGTGCTCGGCGAGGCCGGTGGCCTGGGGGCCGATCGCGGCCGCCTCGGGGTCGAGATTGACGAGGACGAGCGGGCCCAACGTCTCGACCTTGATCTCGGCCAACCCGAAGTCCTCGAGCCGGAAGCCCTGCACGTTCTCGGCGTTGCCGGCAGCCTTGAGTGCGCCGGTCGCATCGTAGGACCAGGCGTGGAACGGGCAGGTGAAGATCGCCTTGTTGCCTTTGCCCTCGGCCAGGATGTGGCCGCGGTGCATGCAGACGTTGTAGAAGGCGCGGAGCCTCTTGTCCTTGCCACGCGTGACCAGGATTTTCTGGTCGAGAATATCAGCGGTGATGTAGTCGCCCGGATTGGCGAGGTCGAAGGCGAAGCCGACGAACTGCCAGGTCTTGAAGAAAATCGCTTCCTTCTCGCGCTCGTAAATCGCCGGATCGATGTAATAGCGCGCCGGCAACGTCGCCGAGCGGTCGGGATCGGGTCGGAACTTGAGCGCCGTCGTCATCGCCGCAGCTCCTTCGCTGGTCCGAGCTTAGGGCCGTCCCTGGCTCGGTGTCCGTAACAGTAGCCTAAACACCTTGGGGAGGCGGAAACCGGCGCGGTCGATGACGCCGTCCGGCCGCCATAGCATGAACGCGATGTAGAGCAGCCCGTAGAGCACGGTCTTGGTCTCGGGCTCGGTGATATTGAGGATGTGCGGGCCGAAGATGATGACGAAGGCGCCGATGAAGACACCGTAGAAGCGGGTGTAGCCGCCGATGATCGGCGCCAGCAACACCAGGACCGAGAACTGGACCTGAAAATTGTCAGGCCGAATGATGCCGATATTGTGCGCGAACAGGGCGCCGCCGATCCCCGAGATCCCGCCGCCCACCGTCCACGCCAGCAGCTTGATGTAGCGGAGGTTGACGCCCATCGCCTCGGCGATACGCTCGTCATCGAACGTCGCGCGGAACGCGCGGCCGAGAAAGGACTTCTCGAACCGCCACAAGAAGAACGAGACCACCGCGATCACCGCCGCGACCAGCGGCAGGCTGGTGACGATCGGGATGCCGACGATGCCGAGGGTACCGCCGATAAACTCGATATTGCGATAAACGACCGCCAGGCCTTCGGCGAAGGCGAAGGTCGCGATCGCCAGGTACATGCCGACCAGGCGATAAGCGACGACGTAGGTCATGAAGAGGCCGCCGAGCGCGCCGGCGACCATGCCGGCCACGACCCCGAGCCATACCGGCAGTCCGAGCTCGACCGTGATCACGGCGGTGGCGTAGGCGCCGAGCGAGGCGAGCGCGCCGTGCGCCATCGAGAGCTGCCCGGCCATCATCGTCACGTAGCAGCCGAGCGCGATGATCAGGAACACACCGTACTCGAGCAGAATGTCGAGGACGTAGAGGTAGAGGAGGTCGAGCGCCATGCCCTACACCTTGAACGCGACCTGCGCCCGCTCGCCGAACAGGCCCGAGGGGCGGAAGATCAGGATCAGAAGGAGCGCGGAGTAGGCGACGAAGTCGCGGAGCGCCGAATCGATGTAGCCGATCGCGAACGCTTCGAGCACGCCGAGCAGAATGCCGACCACGAGCGAACCGGGGATGTTGCCCGAGCCGGCGACCACGATCACCACCAAACCCTTCAAACCGAGGAACTGGCTGCCGACGTGGATGTAGATGGTCTGGTAGTAGATCGCATAGAGGATGCCGACCATGCCGCCGACCGCCGAGGCGACGATGAAGCACACCACCGCGACCTTGGTAAGATCGATGCCGAGCGTTTCGGCGATGTAGGGGCTTTGCGCCACGGCGCGGATCGCCATCCCCATCTTGGTGCGGTAGACGAACAGCACCAGCCCCGTCATCAGTACGACACCGACTCCGAGCATGAAAATCTGAATCATGGCGATGCGAGCATCGCCGAAGATCGTGATGTAGCTCTGTTCGAACGGTACCGGGAACGGCACCGGCAACGCCGGTACGTGCTTGTAGTGCCGCATCAGGTTCTCGATCACGATCGCCGCGCCGAACGTCGCGATCACCACGGCCCAGCCGTTGTCGCGAATCGGACGCACGGTGGTGCGCTCGATGATCAAACCGACCACCACCGATACGATCACCCCCATCGCCATGGCGACGTAGTAGTTGACCCCGAACTTGGTGGTCAGGATCAACATCGAGTAGGCGCCCATCACGACGACCGTGCCGTGGGCGAAGGTGAATACGTTTAGGACGCCGAAGATGAGGTTGTAGCCGAGCGCAATCAGCGCATAGATCGCGCCGAGCGACACGCCGTTGATGGACTGCTGGACAAAGGCCTCCATCGGCCGCTCGTCCCTCCTCCCCTAAGCTCCTCCCGAGAGCGTCGCTTTCTTACGTCGCCCGGCCGGGTATGGAAAGCAAAAAAAGGGCCGGACGATCGCCCAGCCCTTCCCTCGTTCGGACGCGATGCCGTTACGAGCCGGCGCCCCAATAGCTCTCGGGAACGCGCACCAGATTCTCTCCCTTGTCGTACATCTGGATCAGGACGCCCTCGCGGAGCGCTTCGCCCGATCCTTTCCACGACACCTTGCCGGTGAAGGTCTGAACGCCCGACGCCGCCGACCACGCCTGGCGGATCGATTCGCGATCGAGTTTCTTCGCCTGGTTCATGACGTGGGCGACGATGAAGGCGGCGTCGGCCGCGATCGCCTCGAACGGTCCCGGTTCCTTGCCGGTCTCCTTCTTGAACCGCGCCAGGTAGTCCTGGAGGTAGGGCGCGGGGTCGGTCGAATCGTAGATGCCGTAGGTATAGGCGGTGCCGATCTTGCCTTTGTTCAGCTCCTTGAAGTGCTTGTCGGTCAACTCGATGCCGCCGACCAGCGGTTGGTTGAGGCCGCCCTCGCGCGCTTGGCGCATGAACTGGGCCGCGTCCTCGGGCTGCATTGACGTGATCAGAAGATCGACATTCTCGCCCTTGAGCTTGGTCACCTGGGCGCGGTACTCGGCCTCCTTGAGCTGGCCGCTCACGTCGACGATCTTCAGATTGAACTGCTTGGCGAGGTCGCGATAGACCTTGGCGTTGGCGACCGGCGCTTCGTCGTTGTTGGTGAACGCCATGCCGACCGACTTGATGTTGTGCTTCTTCACGACCTTCGGCAGCAGCACCGGCATCGCGGTCGCGACTTGCGGCAGCAAGCGGAACGTCCACTCATTGAACGCCGGCTTGCGCCAGTGGCCGGCCGAGGAGAAGCCGAAGCAGGGGAGCTTGGCTTCGCCCATCACGTCGTGCGCCGCCGCGACCACGGTGGTCGCGCCGCCGCAATCGAACACGATCAACGTGTTGGGATCGCGCGCGACCTTCTTCACGGTCGTCATCGCGTTCGGCATATTGTCGTAGGGTGCGTCCTCCGGGTAGAACTCGATCGGACGGCCGTGCACGCCGCCTTTCTCGTTCACCATTTGCGCGGCGATCTGCGCCGCCTTGAGCATGGTCTCGCCCCAACTTGCGGCGGCACCTGAGAACGTCGTCAGGTGCGGAAGCCGAATGGGCTCGCCTTTCGCCTGGGCGAACGCCCCATCGGCGGAGCCGACGGCCAGACTCAACGCGGCCGCGGCGATTAACCAACGAAACTTCATGTATTGCCTCCCATCAATAACCTTGATCTTGCCGTTTCCCGGCACGACCAATCTAACCGAAAAGCGGTACTGGCAACACCTCAAGGGTCCGTAACGGTCAAAAAAATGGGGCCGCCGCAGCGACCCCATTTCTAAATAGGCTAGATAGATCAGTAACTTACGACCCGGTACCCCAGTAGGAGTCGGGCACGTTCACGATATTTTCGTCCTTGTCGTACATCTGGATGAGAAGCCCCTGACGCAACGCTTCGCCCGAGCCGTTCCAGCCGACGTTACCGGTGAAGGTCTGGATCGATGTCGTCGCCGCCCACGCCTTGCGGATCGACTCGCGGTCGAGCTTCTCGGCCTTGTTCATGATCTCGGCGACGATGAACGCGGCGTCGCCCGCGATCGCCTCAAACGGGCCCGGATCCTTGCCGACTTCCTTCTTAAAGCGAGCGACGAAGTTCTGGACGTACGGCCGCGGATCGGTCGGATCGTAGATACCGTGCGTATAGGCCAAACCGATCCGGCCCTTGGCGCCAGCCTTGACGTTGCGATCGGTCAGCGAGGCTTCGCCGAGCAGCGGTTGATTCATGCCACCTTCACGGGCTTGACGGATGAACTGCGCGATGTCCTCGGGCTGCATCGACATGATGATCAGCTCGACGTTCTCGCTTTTGAGCTTGGTCACCTGAGCACGGTACTCGGGCTCCTTGAGCTGACCCGAAACCTCGACCAGCTTGACGCCGAACTTGGCCGCGAGCTCGCGGTAGATGCGGGCGTTGGCGACCGGGGCTTCGTCGTTGTTGGTGAACGCGAGACCGGCGGTCTTGATGTTGTGCTTCTTCAACACCTTGGGCATCAACACCGGCATCGACGTCGCGACCTGCGGCAGCAGGCGGAAGACGTACGGGTTGAACTCGGCGCGGCGCCAGTGGCCGGCCGACGAGAACCCGAAGCAGGGCAATTTCGCCTCACCCATGACGTCGTGCGCCGCCGCGACCACCGTGGTCGCGCCGCCGCAATCGAAAACCAGCAACGTGTTCGGATCGCGCGCCACCTTTTTCACCGTGGTCATCGCGTTCGGCATGTTGTCGTAGGGCGCATCCTCGGCGTAGAACTCGATCGGCCGGCCCTTAACGCCGCCTTTCTCGTTGACCATCGCGGCGGCGATCTGCGCCGCCTTGAGCATGGTCTCGCCCCAACTCGCGGCTGAGCCGCTAAAGGTTGTCATGTGCGGAATGCGGATCGGGTCGCCTTTCGCTTGCGCGAGCGCACCGTCCGCCAAGCCGGCAACGCCGGCCGCGAGGCCGACGACCGCCGCTAAAGCGGTCAACATACGTAACTTCATCGCAGTACCTCCCCTTGGTGAGATAGACACCATCGCACGGCCGTGTGCCGACGATTGATGCCGCGCACCATACAGGAATTTCCACTTGCCGCAAAACCGCCCCGCGGCCGGGTCAACGCGCGTCGCGCGAAAAAAAAGGGCAGCCCGTGGGCTGCCCTCGACGCGGTCAGGAGGATTGATTACGACCCGGCGCCCCAGTAGCCATCCGGTACGTTCACGATATTTTCGTCCTTGTCGTACATCTGGATAAGGACACTTTCGCGGATGGCATCGCCCGAGCCGTTCCAGCCGACATTACCGGTGAAGGTCTGGATCGTCTTGGTTTCGGCCCACGCCGCGCGGATCGACTCGCGGTCGACCTTCTTCGCTTTGTTCATGATCGAAGCCAGGATAAAGACGGCGTCGCCCGTGATCGCCTCGAACGCGCCAGGATCGCGACCGACTTCCTTGCGGAACCGGCCCAGGAATTCCTGAACGTAGGCGCGCGAATCCTTGGGGTCGAAGATGCCGTAGGTGTAGGCGGTGCCGATCTTGCCCTGGGCGAACTGCTTCATGTGCTTGTCGGTGATCTCGACGCCACCCAGGATCGGCTGGTTGAGACCGCCTTCGCGCGCCTGACGTACGAACTGCCCGGCATCCTCGGGTTGCATCGAGGTGATGATGAGGTCGATCCCCTCGGACTTGAGCTTGGTCACTTGCGCGCGGTACTCCGGTTCTTTGAGCTGCCCCGACACCTCGACCAGTTTGAGATTGAATTGCTTGGCGAGGTCGCGATAGACGCGGGCGTTGGCAACCGGGGCTTCGTCATTGTTGGTGAACGCCATGCCGACGGTCTTGACGTTGTGCTTCTTGATCACTTTGGGCATCAACACCGGCATCGCGGTATAGACTTGCGGCAACA
>VGEO01000068.1 GCA_016869275.1 Alphaproteobacteria bacterium
CGTGGGCAGGCCATCCTGGAAAGGAGGAACACGATCAAGCGCAGGACCATCGAGCACCGCCGCTTGCTGCACCAGCAAGCCACCGCCTAGACTGACAAACCAGATGGGCCGAAGTCTCCATTAATAAAGCCTTCGATCAGTCTCAAATGATCTGACGACGGACAAGCTCCCGCGTTCCCCGCGCACGCGGGGATGAACCGTAAACGTCGTGGTAGATCAACTGCAAGTGTACGCGTTCCCCGCGCACGCGGGGATGAACCGCCGCAGCACTCGCAGGATATGAACGCATCGCCGTGGTCGAGCTCGAGCCCGGCCGCCGCTTGGTCGTCGACTTCGCCGGAGCGGCCGACGGGTTCGTGTTGAAGTAGGAGCGAGGCGATGGCGCTGATCGAATGGCACGCGGAGTTCGAAACAGGCATCGCCGGCGTCGACCACGAGCATCGGGCGTTGATCGATCTCCTCAACGCAATGCCGGCCGCGGCCGGACCCGACCCCGACCGTGACGCGATTACGCGGCTGCTCGGAGAGATCCATGCCAGCATCGGCGCTCATTTCGCGCTCGAAGAGGCGGTGATGCGCGAGCGCGCCTACGCCGAGTTCGCGGACCACAAAGCCGATCACGAGCGCCTGCTCGATGAACTGCGCGATATCATGGAGGTCCACGAGGCGGGGCTGGTGCCCGACTATGCGGCGTTGCTGGGGGTGGAACTTACGCGCTGGTTCGGCGAACACTTCCGGACCAAGGACGCGGCGTTCCACCGTGCGCGCGTGGCGCGCGACGGTGCTTGACCGCTACACGACCCGCGCCGTCGGCGTGGCCGGGCCGACCCCCATCAGTTCGCACCAGTTCTTCCAGAACGAACGCACCGAGACCTCGGTCACGAGGTGATCGGCGACTTTCGGCACGTCGCCGACGCCGCCCATCTCGATCACCGAATGCGCATCCTTGTGGTCGCCCTTGATGCCGAGTTGGAGCAGCCGGCCGGCCTCGCCGTCTTCCATCGACACGAGGCCGCCCGGGCCGACCAGGTTGATCTGTTTCAATCGCACGAGGCGGAGAGCGGGATCGTCGTCCCGGTAGCCGAAATAGGTCCAATAGAGGTCGTACACGCCGGCCGAGCGCGGCCGGATCTGCCGCGTCGCCAGCGTATTCGAGAGCCGCTGCACCAAAAGGTTCGGGAAAAACGCGCACATGTGGATCGCGCGGCCGTCGCCGATTTCATCGCGGAAATCCGCGATCGATAGGTCGTGAAGCGTGAGCCCGGTGTTGTAAGTGGTGGTGCCTTCGTAGCCGGCCTTCGCGTCGTCCTCGCTGTCGGTGCCGTGGACGACATAGACCATGCGATGCCGGCCCTGGGCGTCCATGATCGAACCGCCTTCCTGGGTAGCGCGGGCGATCCCGAACGTCGCCTGGAACGGATGCAGCATGATGCCGTGGTAATCGTCGACCAGGTTCTCGTAGTAGAGCTTCCAGTTGGCGGGGATGCGCTGGCGGACGTAGCCGATCACTTCGATCGGCTTCGCGAAGATGTTGTCGAGGAAGCGGCGCATCGGCTGGTCGAGGAAATCCAGGAGCGGCTCGACCGCGGCCGCGAACGAGACGAACACGACGCCGCGGTAGCTTGCGAGCTTGAGCCGCTTGAGCCCGTGGTCGGCGAGCGCGAAGTCGCGTGGCATCCCGCCTTTGCCCTCGAGCCCGCGGCGGAACGGAACGCCCTGCAGGTTGCCGCGGAGGTCGTAGTTCCAGTGGTGATAGACGCAGGTGAAGTCGCGCGCCCGGCCGCGCGGCGTTCGCACCAGGAGCGTGCCGCGGTGCGCGCAGCGGTTGACGAAAGCGTGGACGACGCCGTCCAGGTCGCGCGCGACCACGACCGGGGTATCGCCGATCTCGGTGACGACATAGTCGCCGGGCTCCGGCAGCTCGGCTTCGAGCGCGGCGTAACACCAGACCGGGCCTCGGAAGATGCGCTCCTGCTCGGCCTGGTGGATGGCGGGATCGACGAAGGCGGAGTAGGGGATGCGGCTGAAATCGGCGGCCGGCCACGACATTCGCTGCCACGCCGGGACCGCCGTCATTGACGCCCTCCGGTTTGGCCGTGCGGCGGCGCTACCCCGCCGCCGTGAGGCGCGCGGTCGCGTAGACGAGGCCGGTCGGGCCGATCGCGACCCCGATGAACCAAGTCAGCACCTGGAAGGTCGTCGGCATGTTGGTCAGGCTACCTCTGATCTCGGCGACCACATCGATCAGGCGCGTGACGTTGACCTTCAGCTCGCCGACCGACGAGGTCCATGCCGGGAGTATCGCCGCCGGTGGCGGTTCGTGCAATCCGCGCCATACCCTTACTTAGGGAACCTTTCGAGAGCGGCTCGGCGAAGTCCCGCTATCCCGTTGATTCGGGCCGATATCCCATCAGCGTGCAGTAGTGGCGCCAGAAGCCGCGGATCGGTACCTCGGTGTTGATGGTGTCCTGATCCTCGATCGGCCCGGTCCCGCCCATCTCGAGCACCGAGTGGGTGTTGCCGCCGCCCGCCATCGCGCGCTGGACCTGAACGCCGGCCTCGCCGTCCTCCATCGAAACGAGGCCGCCGGGTCCGACCAGATTGACTTGCCGGAGCCGCGCGCGGCGGACCTCGGGCGAATCGTCGGTGTAGCCGAAGAAAGTCCAGTAGAGCTCGAACGCGGTCGGGCTCTTCGGCCGGATCCGCCGTGTCGCCAGCGTGTTGGTGAGACGCTGGAAGAACACGGCCGGAAAGACCGTCATCATGTTGACGGCCTTGCCGTCGCCCATCTCGTCGATGAAGGCGACGATCGAGGGGTCTTCGAGCGTCAACGCCTCGTTGTAAACGGTGGTGCCGGCATAGCCGGCCTTGGTTTCGTCTTCGCTCGCGCTGCCGTGGATCGAATACCCGATCCGATGGCGCCGCTCCTTGTCCATGATCGATCCGCCGCGCTGGCTGTTCGAGAAGATGCCGAACGTGGTCTGGAACTGGTGCAGGAGCCCGGCGTGGTAGGGATCGTGCAGGTTCTCGAAATAGAGTTTCCAATTGGCGGGGATTACCTGGCGCATATAGCCGAGAATCTCGATCGGCTTGCAGAAAATCTCGTCGAGATACGCGCGCATCGGCCGGTCGAGATAGTCCTCGAGCGGTTCGGTCGCCGGATGCATGGTGCCGAAGACGACACCGCGGTAGGCCGCGACGCGCACCTTGAAAAGACCGTGCGCGCGCTTGTCGAACGATGCCGGCATGCCGCCCTTGCCTTTGGCGCCGCGCTGGAACGGGACGCCCTGCAAGTTGCCCTCGAGGTCATAGTTCCAGTGGTGGTAGATGCAGGTATGGCTCCGGGCGTTGCCGGACAGGTGACGAACCAGCGTCGTCCCACGGTGCGCGCAGCGGTTGGCGAAGGCGTGGATACGGCCGTCGAGCCCGCGGTTGACCACGACCGAGGTGTCGCCGATGCAGGTGGTTCGGTAGTCGCCGGGATCGGGAATCTCGGCTTCAAGCGCGAGGTAACACCAAGTCGGGCCGCGAAAAACCCGCGCCTGCTCGCGCTCGTAAACCGCCGGGTCGAAGAAGACGCGGTAGGGGACGCGGCTGAGATCGGCCGCCGGCCAGGTCAAGGTCCCGTTGCCTGCGTTCATCGGTCCGATCGCGGCGCGGCGGGACTATTCGGCGGCGATCCGGTCCGGCGGCGGCGGCGGCCACGCACTCCCGCCCTGCGGCACGTAGCCCATCAGATGGCAGTAGTAGCGCCAGAAGCCGCGGATCGGGACTTCGGTATTGACGGTGTCCTGGTGGGTGATCGGCCCGACCCCGCCCATCGCGATCAGCGAGTGGTCGCGGTCGGCGCCGTCGATGCCAAGCTGCACGAGCCGCCCGACCTCGCCATCCTCCATCGACACCAGTCCGCCCGGGCCGACCAGGTTGACCTGCCGCATCCGCATCTCGCGGATCGCCGGCGTGTCGTCCCGGTAGCCGAAATAGGTCCAGTAGAGCTCGAACGAGTTCGGCGTCTTCGGCTTGATCTGCCGTGTCGCCAATGTGTTGTTAAGCCGCTGGAAAAACACCGACGGGAAGATCGCCATCATGGTCAGGCCTTCGCCCGAACCGTCCTCGTCGACGAACTTGGTAACCGAGGGATCGGCGAGCGTCAATTGCTCGTTGAAGGCGGAATCGCCGGCGTACCCCGCCTTGGCGTCGTCATCGGTGTCGCTACCGGCCATCGTGAAGCAGGTGCGGTGACGGCCATATTTGTCGAGGATCGAGCCGCCGACCTGCGTGTTGCGTGCAATCGCGAAGGTGGTCTGGAACTGGTGCAGAAGGCCGCCGTGATAGGCGTCCATCAGATTCTCGAAATAGAGCTTCCAGTTCCCGGGGATCAACTGGCGCATGTAGCCCAAGACCTCGATCGGCCGCTTGAACAGGCGGTCCAAGGTCTTGCGCATCGGCGCGCCGAGATACTCGACCAGCGACTCCGGGTTGGCCTCGAACGACGCGAAAATCGCTTCGCTGTAGGTGTCGACCGCGAGCCGGCGCAGCTTGTGCTCGGCCATCTTGAAATCCTTCGGCATGCCGCCCTTGCCTTTGAGGCCGCGCAGGAACGGAACGCCGATCAGGTTGCCTTTGTGGTCGTAGCACCAGTGGTGATAGACGCAGGTGAAATCCTTAACGTTGCCGAACTGGGTACGAACGACCATCGTGCCGCGGTGCGCGCAACGGTTGACCCAGGCATTGATCGAGCCGTCCGGGGCGCGGGTGACAACGACCGGCGTATCGCCGATGAACGTCGCCTTGTAGTCACCTGGGTTCGGAATCTCGGCCTTGAGTGCGACGTAGCACCAGAGCGGGCCGCGGAACACGCGCTCCTGCTCGCGGTTGAAAATCTCGCGGTCGTAGAAGACGGGGTAGGGGACGCGGCTAAAGTCGTTCGCCGGCCAAACGAGGTCGCTCCAGTTCTGCATTATTCGGGCTCTCTCAAAGAACAGTGACGCCCGATGCTACCGCGCGCACCGACGTGCCACAAGAACGCGTGGCCGGCGTGCCACGAGGACGCGTGGCCGGCGCGGCCGATCGCGAATGGAACGCAGAATCTTGCGGCTAGTTGCGGACAGCTTTGGCCGCGGCGATCGCTTCGAGCACGGTGGCGTCGTCGATCTTGGCGCCGTCGGTATTGGCGCCGTCGAGGCACGTGCGCGTGAAATTGGCGCCCGACAAGTCGGCGCCGGCGAGGTTCGCGCCGGTCAGGTCGGCATCGGTCAGATCGGCGCCCGCCATATGCGCGCCGGCGAGGTTGGCCGGCCACAACCGCGGCCGCTGGCCGGAACCGCCGCCGATCGGAAACGGCGTCAGCGTCGCGGCGCGGAAGCAGGCGCGGTCGAGTTCGCTTTCGCTCAAGTTGACGCCGCGCAGGTCGCAGAGCGTGAAATCGGCGCCCCGGCAGTTGGCGCGCGTCAAATCGGCCAAGACGAGTTGGGCGCGGGCCAGGATCGTGCCCGCCAGATTGGTGCCGGTGAGGAGGGCGCCGCTCATGTTGCGGCCGCTCAAGTCGACGCCGTGGAGATCGCGGGTCCAGAGATCGGCGCGGCGGCCTTCGGTGCCGCCGGTCCGGATCCAGGCGTCGTGCGCCGAAAGCGTCGAGCGGACGTCGAGCACGAGTTCTTCGGACTGCGCGGTACGGCCGAGCACGACCAGCGCGGCTTCGGGCGCGACGACCCCCGATAGATTGGCACCACGCAGGTTGGCTTCGCGGAAGTCGGCGTTGGTCAGATTGGCGTCGGCCAGGATCGCGCCGGCGAGGTCGGCGCCCTGGAGGGTGGCGCTCTGGAGGTCGGCGCCCGAAAAATCGGCGCCCGACATGTCGCAGCGCGCCAGGACGCCGCGCTTCAGGTTGGCGCGGCGGAACGAGGCGCGGGCCGCGTAGGCGCCGGTCATGTTGGCGCCTTCCAGATTGGCGTCCTCAAAATTCGCCTGCGAGAGGTCGGCCCGCTGCAGCCGCCGCGTTCGTTTGTCGTATTCGCCGGCGCGGCAGTCCGCCTCGTGGAGGTCGCAGCCGTGAAGATCGGCCTTGTGCAAGTTGATGCAGCGCAGGTTGCTGCGCGAAAGCTTGACTTTCTCGCCTTTGACTTCGGACAGGTTGGCGCGGAATAGATTGGAGCCGGTCAGATTGGTCTCGGTCAGCCGGGCCCGCGACAAATCGACCCCGGTCAGGATCGCGTCGCGAAGATCGAGCGCCGGCAGCCGGAGTCCGGTCAGTTTAGCATCGCTCAACACGGCGCGGACGCCGCCGGGAAGCCCTTTGAGAAATCGGTCGTGGCGCTTGACTGCGTCGACGAATTCCTTGGCGTTCATCGGGGCCGTACCCGGGCATTCCGCCATCCGCCACTCGTCATGACCCCCCACTCGCGCGCGCTACGCGTATCTTTGTTCTGCCATCGAGCACTCGGTCGGTACTCGCCCCTCACGCCGGGGAATATCGGCGTGAACCGGGGCAAATACCATTAGAGAAATCGCGCAATTCCCCGATCTTTTCCATAGGCCGAGTGACTGGCGTCACGCCGCCTACGCGAATCGCCGGGCGATTGCAATTATCGCGCGAGCCGGCGTGCTTCGATTCTCGTTTTCAGTGAAGCCGCGGCTTGGGCTTGGCGCTCGAAGTGTCGGCGGCTCGACTATTGTCGAACTTGGCGCCGTCGAGCCGCGCTCCCTCGAAGCGGGTGCGCGTGAGCACGGCACCGGTGAAATCGGCATTCGCGAGATTGGCGCCGGAAAGGTCGGCATCGGTCAGGTCGGCACCGGCTAGGTTGGCGCCGATGAGATTGACCGACCATAGCCGCTTGGACGGCTGGTCGGTGCGCGCGCCGAGCGCGATCGGGGTCATCTCGGTGGCGCGGAGCTTGGCGCCTTTCATGTCGGTGCCGTTGAGAATGGCGCCGCGCAGGTCGGACATCGAAAAGTCGGTGTTGCGGCAGTTGGCGCGCGTCAAGTCGGTCAAGATCATCTGGCAGCGTGCGAGCAGCGCCCCTTGCAGATTGGGGCCGACCAGGAGCGCTCCGCTCAGCACGCGGCCGCCGAGGTTGAGGTTGGCGAGATCGCGGGCGGTAAGGTCGGCGCGGCGGCCGTCGCGGCCGTTGGTGTCGATCCACCGCTCATGCTGGTCGAGAATCGCCGCGAGCTTGGGATCGAGCGTGCTCGACCTGGCGCCGAGCGCGAACATCGTGCGCGCCGCCTCGGTCGCGATCACACCGGTCAAATCGACACCGCGCAGGTTGGCGTTCGAGAGGTCGCTGTTCTGCAGATTGGCCCCGGCGAGGATGGCGCCTGATAGATCGGCGTCCTGGAGCGACGCGTGCTGAAGATCGGCCTTGGTGAGATTGGCGGCGCCGAGGTCGGCCTTGGTCAACACAGCGCGTCTGAGGTTGGTGCCTTTGAGCGAAGCGCGGACGGCGTAAACCGCGTTCATGTTGGCGCCTTCGAGGTCGGCACTGTCGAAGGCAGCTTGCGATAGGTCGGCGCGGTGGGCGCGCTTGAGCTTAGGGCTGTAGTCGCCCGAACGCAGGTCGGCCTGACGCAGGTTGCTGTTGGTCAGGTTGGCGGCGTGCAAATTGATGCCGCGCAGATTGGCCCGCTCGAACTTGACGCCGATCAACTGCGCGCCCTGGCAATCGGCCTCGAACAGTTCAGCCCCGAGAGGTCGGCCTTGCCGAAAACCGCGTGCCGGAGCGTGACATGGCTGAGAATGGCGTCGCGCAGGTCGACCGTCGGCACCTTCAATCCCGACAGGTCGGCATCGCGAATCACCGCGCGGGCGCCGCCCGGCAAGGCTTTGAGGTAGCGCTCGTGCTTACGCACGATCTCCGCGAACTCGCGGGCGTTGACGACGCGTTCCGTAATAGGTAGGGCGGGTATAGCCTCCGAGTGCCACCGCGAACACCGCGGCCGTGCGCTGCGACGGACGACTGGAGACCCTAAGCCGTGTCTCGTTTCTAGTTTATTGCCGTGAATACAAGCCAAAACCGCTTAAAATCGCCACCGTTTCTCGAAGCCGCCCTCGACAACCCTCGGTAGTCATGACGACGTTGGTGGCCCTTCCGCTTTGGCTGGTCGTGCTCGGCGCGCTGTTCGCGGCATGGGCGCTCTTGGACCGGTTGCTGGTTCCGAGCGTGCGCTGGGTCATCCGCCGCCGTGTCGGACGCGTGATCGACGAACTCAACACGCGCCTGCAACTGCAGATCCCGGTCCTAAACCTGACCAAGCGCGAGGTCTTGATCGACCGCCTGTTGTTCGACAGCGAGGTGATGCGGGCGGTCGACGAGCGGGCCGCCGAGAGCGGCGCGCCGCGCCAGGCGGTGATGGCCGAGGTCGAGCGCTACGCCCGCGAAATCGTGCCCTCGTTCAACGCGTATGCCTATTTCCGCATCGGCTACTACTTGGCGCGGCGCTGCGCCGAGTTCCTTTACCGCGTGCGGCTCGGCTACGCCGACGACAAGGCACTGGCGGCGATACCGCCGAACGCGAGCGTCGTGTTCGTGATGAATCACCGCAGCAACATGGACTACGTCCTTGTCGCCTACCTCGCCGCGTCGCGCTCCGCCCTTTCGTACGCGGTCGGCGAATGGGCGCGGATCTGGCCACTGCAAGGCCTGATCCGTTCGCTCGGCGCCTATTTCGTCCGTCGCAATTCGGGGAGCCCGCTCTACCGGCAAGTGTTGGCGCGCTACGTCCACATGGCGACGCAAGGCGGCGTCGTCCAGGCGGTCTACCCTGAAGGCGGGTTGAGCAAGGATGGGCTGTTGCGCGCGCCAAAACTCGGGCTGATCGCCTACATGGTGACGGCGTTCGATCCCAAGGGCGAGCGCGATCTCGTGTTCGTCCCGGTCGGCATCAACTACGACCGCGTGCTCGAGGATCGCAGCCTGCTCAAGAGTCTCGATCGCGAGGCGCCGCGCCGCGGCGCGACGTTCGCGCTCGCCACCACGCTGCGCTTCGCATTCCACAACTTCGCATTGATGGCGCGGCGACGGTGGTACCGGTTCGGCTACGCTTGCGTCAATTTCGGCGCGCCGCTTTCGATGCGCGAGTACATGGCCAGGACCGGCGCCGCGTTCGGCGGCGACAAGGATGCGCGGTTCGCGGCGGTCGAGACGCTCGGCCGCGAACTGATGGATCGAATCGCCGCCGTCGTCCCGGTGTTGCCGGTCTCGCTGGTGGCGGCGATTTTCGGCGAAGACTCGGCGCGTGAAATCGACGCGCTCCAGCTCAAGGGCCGCGCCCACGAGTTGATCGCGGCCCTCGAAAAGGATGGCGCGCATGTCTATATCCCACGCACCGACCGCGACTACGCCATCACCGTTGGACTGCGCATGCTGACGCTTCGCCACCTGGTTCTCGAACGCGACGGATTGTTCCGCATTAAACCCGGCGAGGAGCCGGTCGTTCGCTATTACGCGAACGCGATCGCCCATTTGCTGCCGCGCCTCGCCGCCTGACCGCGATGGCTACCGGAAACGGCCCGCGCGCGCGGGCGATCCTCTTGCACGGCCTCAACCGCACCGCACGCAGCCTGCGTCGATTGATGGCGGGCCTCCGCGAGGCCGGGTTCGAGGCCGAGGCGTGGTCCTATCCGAGCCGCCGCCATCGTATCGCCGACCTCGTCGGTCGCTTTCGCCACGATCTTGCCGCCCGCCGCGAAAGGGGCCCGATCCATCTGGTCGGGCATTCGCTCGGCGCGATCGTGATTCGCGGTGCCGTCGCGACGCCGGCACCGATCGAGCTCGGACGGATCGTCATGATTGCCGCGCCCAATCAGGGCGTCGTCCTCGACGACCTGGTCGCGCGCACGCCGGGCCTCACGCTTGCCTACGGTGCCGCGATCCGCGACCTCGCCAGCGATGCCGCCTTCCTCCATTGGCTGCCGGTCCCCGATGCCGAAATCGGGGTGATCGCCGGTACCCGCCGCTTTCATCCGTGCAACCCGGCGTCATACTTGAGTGCCTGGCTCCGGCGCCACGTCGACCACGACGGTACCGTCGCCGTCCACCAGACCAAGCTCGCCGGCATGCGCGATTTCCTGGCGCTGCCGGTCAATCACACCTTCATCTGCGACGAGCCGCGGGTCATCCGCGCGACGATCGCGTTCCTTCGCGACGGCGTTTTTCCCCGGTAAACGCGTAGATCGCCGAGGGTTCGCCCGGGGCGCCCTGAGGAAGGGTGCCGATCGGACCAGGGAATCAAGGCCATCGCTTTGTAATTCAATCGTTTTTTACACTCCGTCTACCCAGCGGGTCGCTCGGGAGATGAGGTGAACCATGACGGAGTATCGCAATGTTGCCAGCCGTGCCGCGCTCACGCCAGGCCGGTTGACCAAAGTCGAAGTCGATGGCCGCGAGATCGCGCTCGCCAACGTCGACGGCCAATTCTACGCCATCGCTAACAAGTGTACCTGCGTTGCGCACTTTGCCGGCCATCGCAAAAGCGAGCAGGCGGCGGTAGGGCGGCTTGCCGCCGGTCGCCTCGCCGGCGCGACCGTCGCCTGCCCTTTGCACGGCACCGTGTTCGACCTGCGCTCGGGATCGCCGGTCTCTGGTTTCGGCGACGCCCCGATCAGTACGTACGAAGTGCGCGAGGTCGGCGATCGCATCGAGATCGCCACCATGACCGATTCCGAGCGGCTGTTTTGGCACGACCGCGCCGCGGCGCGCTGACAGGAAGCCGACGAAACGATCCAGACGGGGCGCCCCTCGCGCCCCGTTTTCATTTGCATGGGGATGAGCGGGCGTTTGTGGTTGAATGCGGCCGTTCGATCGCAGGAGCGCCATGAGTTCCCCATCCGATCTTCGCCCGCTCGCGCCGACCCGGCTGCCGGTCACGGTCCTCACCGGGTTTCTCGGCAGCGGTAAGACCACGCTGCTCAATGCCTTAGTCCGCCAGCCGGCGATGGCCGATACCGCCGTCATCATCAACGAATTCGGCGAGATCGGCCTCGATCACTTGTTGGTCGAGAAGGTCGACGACACCATGGTCGAGTTGATGAGCGGGTGCCTATGCTGCACGGTACGCGGCGATCTCGCCAAGACGCTCGCCGATCTGGCGCGGCGGCGATACCGCAAGAAGATTCCGGCCTTCAAGCGCGTGGTGATCGAGACCACCGGCCTCGCCGATCCCGCCCCGATCCTGCAGACTTTGATGACCGACGATGCGCTCGCGCAGCGCTACACGCTCGACAGCGTCGTCACCGTGGTCGACGCCGTGAACGGCGCCGGTACCCTCGATCGCCACCAGGAGGCGGTCAAACAAGCGGCGGTCGCCGACCGCTTGATTGTTTCAAAGACCGACTGCTTGGAAGGGCCGCGCGCGACGGCATTGGAGCCGCTGCTCGCGCGGCTTCGCACGCTCAACCCGGGTGCGTCCGTGACCGAAGCGGTCAAGGGCGGGATCGCCCCCGACGTTCTGTTCGGGGCCGGCGTCTACGACCCGTCGACCAAGGTTCCCGACGTTCAGCGCTGGCTCAACGAAGAGGCCTATCGCGACCGCCACGCCGGCCACGACCACGATCGGCACGATCACGACCACGACCACCATTCCAGCGGGACCGGCCAGGATCCTCACAACGTCAACCGCCACGACGATCGCATTTCGGCCTTTTGTGTCGCGCGCGACGCACCGATTTCGATGGCGGCGTTCACGCTGTTTCTCGAACTTCTCGCCATGCTCCACGGCGAGCGGCTATTGCGGGTCAAAGGCCTCCTCAACGTCGCCGAGCACCCGGACACGCCGGCCGTGATCCACGGCGTGCAGCATGTATTCCACCCGGCGGTATGGCTCGATCGCTGGCCCGACGACGATCGCCGGTCGAAGCTCGTGTTCATTACCCGCGACGTCCCGAAAGCCGATATCGAGCGCGTCCTCGATGCGCTCGATGCCGACGATCCGGTGTTGGCATCGGGATTGGCTGCGCGTCTTTCGAGCGCGAACGAAACCGCGTCCTAGCGCTACGACGCGCCGGGCGCCAGGCATTCGCGCAGCGCGGTTGCGAGCGTCCGCATCAGCGTTTCGTAGGCCGCCGGCCCGGGTGCCGCGGTGCTGCCGAGCGGATCGAGCGTACCGATCCGCACCGACGTACCTTCGACCAGATTGCGGAGCAGGCTCGCGTCGTACTGCGGCTCGCCGAAGATGCAGGCGGCCTTGGCGCGGGTGAGCTTGTCGCGAATCTCGATCACGCGCTTCGACCCGGGCTTTTGCTCCGGCGAGACGGTGATCGAGCCGATCGCGTTCAAGTCGTAGCGCCGCTCGAAATAGGGGAACGCGTCGTGGAAAACGATGAACGGCACTTTGCGCGCCGGCGCGAGCAACAGCCGTAGCTCGGCGTCGAGCCGGTCGAGCTCGGCGTTGGTCGCCTGCGCGTTGGCGGCGTAGCGGCCGGCGTTGGCGCCATCGATCCGGGCCAACGTTGCGGCGACGTGGGTCACGATCTTCTTCGCGTTGTCGGGGTCGAGCCAGACATGCTGATTGTCGTCGTGGTGGCCGTGCTTGTGGCCTTTGCCGTGATCGTGTGCCTTGACGGCGCGCTTGCCGGCCGGTTGGCTGTGATCGTCGTCGTGCGAGTCCCAAAGACCGCCGGCACGGTTCTTGAGGAGGGCGATTCCGGCGTCGCGGCTCAACGTGACGACGGTCGTTTTCTTTGGCAGCGTTCGAATCGGTTTGGCGAGCAGCGTTTCGATGCCCTCGCCCACCCAAACGACGAGATCGGCGTCGGCGAGCGCCTTGGCCTCCGACGGCTTGAGCGCGGCGGTATGCTCCGAAAAACCGGGCGGCAGCAGCAAGGTCGGCTGGCCGACCTCGCCCATGACACTCGCGACCAACGCGTGCACGGGCAGGATGGTCGCGACGACAACGGGCGCGGCGGTGACGGGCGTCGCGATCCAAGCGCCGAGCGCGCCGAGGAAAGCCGCTACCGAAGCTCGAGGCGTCACGCTCGCCATGCCCCACCTTTGCGACGTTGCCGTTATGAAATGTTATAATGTTCCATTGTCGCGCAACCTGTCAACCGACATAGACCGCCCTTCGCCCGCACGACATCGGACGTCGTCACCGCAATCGCTTGTCGACGTTGTGATCCGCGTTCGGGCGGACGATGGTAAAATGCCGACAAGTGTGAACGAGGTTGTATCGCCCATGCTCCGTCACTGGCTCGCGATCGTTGGCGTGGCGACGCTCGCGCTCTCGACGCCCGCGCCCTCCAAAGCCCACCCGCACGTCTGGATCGACTCGATCGTGACCTTTGTGTTCGAAAATGGACGCGTCGTTGCGATCGAGCACGAATGGAAGCTGGATGAGTTTTTTTCGAACTTCCTGGTCGAGTCGTTCGATCGCGACAAGAACCGCCGCTTCGATCCCGCGGAGCTCGCCGAGTTGCGCAAGGGCGCTTTCGATACGCTCAAGGAGTTCGGTTACTTCACCTATCTGCAGGTGAACGGCAAGGCCGTAAAGGTCGGGGAGGTCGAAACGTTCGCGGCCGAACTGTTCGCGGACGACACCGTGACCTACCGGTTCCGCCAAAAACTAGCCGCGGCGCTCGATCCCCGCGCGGCCAAGATCGCGGTCAGCGTTCACGACGAAACCTATTTCGTCGAAACCCGTGTCGATCCCAAGGACCCGGTCCGCTTCAAGGGCATCGCCGATGGTGCCTGCAGCTATCAAGTGCGCGACGATCCGACCAAGAAGATCTACATGGGCATGGTGCCGACCACGTTGATCTTTCTCGCATGCGCCAAGTGAGGCGGTTGGCAGCGGCCGCACTGGTGGTGGTGGCGGTGTGGTTCGGCATCGCGATTGCGAGCGCGCAGACCAATCCGTTCACCGGCGCCAAGCCGACGCCCACGACACCCTCGACTTCGACCGAACAGTCGGCCTCCGGATTCGGCCCGTTCGCTGCAGTCGGACGCGCCATGCTCGACGTTCAGCGCGCGGCCAACCGGGCGATGGCGCAAGGGTTGCGCGCCGTTCGCGATGGCGAGGGCATCGGCGCCGCGTTCCTCGCCGCCCTCGCACTGGCCTTCGCTTATGGCGTTTTTCACGCGCTCGGGCCTGGCCACGGCAAGTTCGTGGTCGCAAGCTATTTCCTCTCGCGCGACGCCCGCATCGGCCGCGGCATCCTGATGGGCACTCAGATCGCGACCATGCACGTGGTGTCGGCGGTCGCGATCGTCGTGCTGGCCAACTATTTGTTGCGCCAGAGCTTCGGCGGCGCGCCGGCCGAGGTGCCGGCCGTGCGCTATGCGAGCTACGGCGCGATCGCGGCGACCGGCCTGTTCATGGCGGTACAGGCGCTGCGGCGGTGGCGCTCGGGCGGTCACGATCACGATCACCACCACCACCATCACCAAAATGAACGCGGGCATGCGCCGCAAAGCCTGCTCTCGGTCGCGGTCGGGGTGGTGCCGTGCTCGGGCGCGGTCCTGGTCTTGCTCTACGCGCTCGCCAACAACGTGATCGTCGCCGGCCTCGTGCTCGCGGCGACGATCGCGATCGGTATGGCGATAACGATGTCGGCGCTGGGAATCTTGTGCGTGATCGCACGCGTCTGGATGACGCAGCGGCTGGCGCAGGTCGAACGACCGGCCCTGCGCCGGTTGGGCGTCGCCACCGAACTGGCTGGCGCGCTCGTCATCGCCGGGTTCGGTGGAGCGCTGCTCGCGACCGCTTGAGGCCGCCTAGCCCTTCGGTTTCCAGGCCGCGACTTCGTGCCCCAAGCCGACGATGTCGTCGGGTTTGAGGAACGTTTCGATCCGGCGCTGACCTTTCAAAGCGACGGCGGCGACATCGCCGGCGCCGCGGCGGGCCGCCAGCGTGTACCAGAAGTAGGCGCGCTCGATGCTACCGCCGGCGAGCGCGCCGCCCGCCTCGTAAATCTGTGCCAAGTTGAGCTGGCCCTTGGCGTTCCCGAATTGCGCCGCCTGCTCGTAGAGCGTGGCGGCTTTGCGCACATCGCGCTCGACGCCCGAGCCCTGCTCGTACATGTTGCCGAGGTTGGTGAGTGCGTCGGGGTGGCCGGCGGCGGCGGCTTTTTCGAACAATGGTACTGCTTTGGCCTCGTCTTTTCCGACGCCGTGGCCGAACGTATACATGACGCCGAGGTTGTTGAGGGCGACGGCGTTGTCGCGCTTGATCGCTTCTTCGAACAACGCGCGCGCGCGGCCGAAATCGCGATCGACGCCGACGCCGGAATAGTAGAGCGAGCCGAGCGTTCCCTGCGCCCCGGCGTGGCCCTTGGCGGCCGCGTCCTCAAGCAGCGCTCGCGCCTGTTTGAAATCGCCCGCTTTGACAAGCGCGCGGGCGAGGTGCGCTTTGAGCCGGAGCGATTGCGGGTGCGCCTTGACCGCGTCGTGGCAGGCCTGGGTCGCTTTGGCCGCATCCATTTCGTTGAACTCGACGCCGCGGCCGAATCCGTCGGCCGGCGCTGCGGCAAGGCGGTCGCAATCCTGGGGCGGCGGTTCTTGTGCTCGGGCCGGGACGACGCCGAGGCCGATCCCCAACGCGACGACGACCCACCATCCAAAGCGCACGGGCGGCAGCCTAATATATTAATGTCGGCAGAGTGTTAGCACGAATTCTCCGGAACGGCCATCGCGCCGCGTACGGCGTGGCGAGTGCCGCTTTACTCGGCCTGGTCGCTTGCCAGCAGTCGGTCCTCGACCCGGTGCTGGCCGAGCCGCCCGCGTGCGCGCATGCCGCCCAGCATATCGCGACACTCGAGCGCGAGACAGCGACCACCCAAGAGCGGGTCGCGGCCCAAAAACGATCGTGCCGACGTCGCTGGCGGTCCAGTTATTTCGGGGCGAAATCAAGCGCACGGCGGCGATCGCGACCGGCGAATACAACGCGCTGCTAGCCGCGAAGATCGCCGATATCAGGTTGCGCTGCGGGCTATAACCGGCATGCCCGCGGTTTCGGCGCCGAGAATTCGATTGCCACCGTCCACCTTGGGGCGGTTAAATCGGCGAGCGGCGCCTCAGCAATCGGCGACGTTCAGCTCGACAAAGCCTGGGCAGGGGGATTCACCATGACGTATTGCGTCGGCATGTTGCTCAAGGAAGGGCTCGTGATGCTCTCGGACTCGCGCACCAATGCGGGGGTCGACAACATCTCGACTTACCGAAAAATGACGATCTGGGAGACGCCCGGCGAGCGCGTGATCGTCGCGATGTCGGCCGGCAATCTCGCGATTACCCAGTCGGCGATCCAACTGATGAACGAAGGCATGCCGCACGGCGAGTCGCGCATCTCGATGAAGAACGTCTCGTCGATGACCGAGGCGGCGCGGCTGGCGGGATGGGCGCTACGCGAGGTCGACCGCGTCGACGGGGCGTCGCTCCGCGCGAGCGGCACCGGCTTCAGCGCCGCGATCATCATCGGCGGCCAGATCAAAGGCCGGCAGATGCGGATGTTCAATCTTTACGCCGAGGGCAATTTCATCCAGGCGATGCCGGAAACGCCTTATCTGCAGATCGGCGAATTCAAGTACGGCAAGCCGATCATCGATCGCGTCGTCAAGTTCGACACCCCGCTGGTGACGGCGGCCAAGTGCGGCCTAGTGTCGATGGACTCGACCGTCAAAAGCAATCTCACCGTCGCGCCGCCGATCGATCTCTTGCTGTGCGAGCGCGACCGTCTCAAGGTCAAAGTCCACACCGTGATGCAGGATGACGACCCGTACTGGAACTCGTTGCGCCAAGCGTGGGCCGACGGCCTGCGCGACCGCTTCCAGAGACTCCCCGATCCGCACTGGAAGTGAAGCGCCGCCGCGTCGCTCGTCACTCGGCTTTGACGTCGACCTTGACGTCCATCCCGACGCAGTCGTCGGGGAACCCCTCGAAGGTGCCGCTCAGCGGGATCGCCTGACGCGGGTCGCGCGCGACCGCGACGCGGATCAGGTTGACGCCGCCGACCAGTCCGTTGGTCGGGTCGAATTCAACCCAGCCGGCGCCGGGCAGAAAAATCTGCACCCAGGCATGGGTAGTGCCGGAGCCGACCGTCGCGCCGGTCGCGGTTGCGAGCTTGGAATCGTAGACATACCCCGAGACGAACCGCGCCGCGAGGCCGAAGGTGCGACATGCCTCCATCATCAAGAGTGCGAAGTCGCGGCACGAGCCGCTCCGCATGTGCAGCGTCTCGGTCGGCGTCTGTGTTCCCTCTTCGTCGCGGCGGATGTAGCGAAACTCTTTCGGAATCGCCCGCGTCATCGCCAACAGAATGTCCATCGTCGCCGGGTGGCCGTTGCCGCTTTTGATGAACTGGCGCGCCCAGTCGTCGACGATGTGGTGCGCGTCGGGGTAGTGGCGTTCGCGGGTGCGGCCGAGATCCGGGACCTCGTCGGTCGAATAGCTGAACGGGAATTCGCGCGCGTGCGGCTCGAGCGAGAAGTTGGGCTCGGTGTCGACGTAATGTTGGAGCTTGATGCGGCTTTCGATCTTGAGCGTTTCGGACTGG
>VGEO01000069.1 GCA_016869275.1 Alphaproteobacteria bacterium
GGCCGCCATCCACCGCTTCATCACCGAGGCCAACCATGCGCCCAAACCATTTGTCTGGACCGCCGATCCGCAGCGCATCGTCGCCGCTGTCCAACGTGGGATCCAAAAGTTAGAGTCGATCCACTAGGGGCGATGCCGCTCCGCACCATCTTTCCGCTTTCGAGCCTTTCGGCTCGCCTCCTCGTGCTCACGATCGGGTTCGTGATGCTGGCCGAGGTGTTGATCTACGTACCCTCGATCGCGCGGTTCCGCCAAGTCTACCTCGAGGAACGGCTGGCAGCGGCGCATTTGGCGTCGCTGGCGCTCGACGCCGCGCCCAACCAGCCGATCAGCGCCACGCTCTCGAATAAGTTGCTCGAGCAAGCGATGGTCCGCATCGTCTCGATCAAACGCAAAGACGCGCGCAGCCTCTATCTCGGCGACGATATGCCGCCGCCGGTCCATGCGTCGTTCGACCTGCGCGATCCGAGCTGGTTCGGCCTTGCCGTCGACGCCTTCGAGACTTTGATGATGAATCGGAAGCGCGTCATCAGCGTCGCAGGCAACCCGCCGGGCACGGTCGGCGATACCATCGACGTTATCCTCGACGAGTATCCGATGCAGCAGGCGATGCGGGAGTTTTCGATCCGCATTCTCACGCTGTCGATTTTCATCTCGGTCATTACCGCCGGCTTTGTGTTCTTGAGCTTGCAATGGCTGATGGTGCGACCGATGCGCCGCATCACGCAGAGCATGATTGCGTTCCGCAATGCCCCCGAGGACACGACCGTCGGTCCCGAAATCTCGGCCCGCAGAGACGAGATCGGCATCGCCCAACGCGAACTTGCCGACATGCAAGTGAACCTGCGCGCGGCCTTGCGCCAACGTTCGCACTTGGCTGCGCTCGGGGCCGCGGTCAGCAAGATCAATCACGACCTCCGCAATATTCTCGCCACCGCCCAGCTCGTTTCCGATCGCCTGACCGACAGCGCCGATCCCGGAGTGCGCCGCATCGCGCCGACGCTGGTGCGCTCGATCGACCGTGCCATCGCGCTCTGCACCAACTCGCTCCGCTATGGCCGCGGCGACGACGTTGTGCTCGATCGCCAATCGTTCGATCTCTGCGATCTCGTGAGCGACGTCCGTGCCGCATTGACGTTGGCCCTGCCTGAGGGGGTCGAATTCCGCAACGACGTCGCTGCCGACTTCACGATCGTCGGCGACCGCGAACAGATGTTTCGCGTGTTTCTCAATTTGACCCGCAACGCCGCCGAGGCGATGGCCGGATTCGCCACCGGTGCGATCGCGATCCGCGCCGCGCGAACCGCGGCCTCGGCCGTGATCGAAATCGCCGACACGGGACCCGGCATTCCCGAAGCGGCACGCCTTCATTTGTTCGAGCCCTTCAAGGGCGCGGCGCGGAGCGGTGGGACCGGGCTCGGGCTCGCCATCGCCCGCGACATCATGCATGCCCATGGCGGCGAGATCGAACTCGCGGCGTCGGGACCGACCGGAACCGTCTTCCGATTGACGCTTCCCGATCGTGCCGCGGCGCTCGATCGACGCACCGCCAATCGGCGCTGAGTCGGTTGTGATGGCGATCACAAGATCGGGAACCACCCTGACTCGACGTTAGCGGGCCCGAGGACTAGTCTCTCGGCCATGCGACGAAACCTCGCTCTGGCGTTTCTGTTGGTCGCCGTACACCTGCTGTCGGGGTGCGGGATGGTGGCCGTGTCGTTGGTCAACGAGACTGCCTCGAGCTTGACCGGCAAACAGTGCGAGGTGCAAAACGCCTTCAAGGAGAAGCCTTTCTGCGACGATTTCGTGCCGCCGCCGAGCCCGGTCGTCCACTGCTTTCGGACGCTCGCTAGCGTGAACTGCTACAACGAACCCAATCCGTTCGCGGCCGGCCAGTTCACCAATCAGCCGATGCTGCCGCCGGCGAAAGTGAGCACCGACGTGGTACGCGAGGACAAGCCCGGGACGGTAATCCCGGCGTCGACGTGGCCTGGGATCCCCAAACCTATCTGAAGTACAGCGGCGAGCGGGCGCGTCCCGCGGCCGATCTCCTGGCGCGGGTGCCGGTCGTGGCGCCGCGCGTCGCGGTCGATTTGGGCTGCGGCGCTGGCAACATCACGCGGCTTCTGGCCGAACGCTGGCCCGCGGCCACGATCGTCGGTGTCGATGGTTCGGAGGCGATGCTGGCGAGCGCCCGCGCCGCCGGGATTCGGGCACGGTTCGAACGGGCCGATATCGCCGACTTTCGTCCGGATGTCGCTCCCGACGTCATCTATTCGAACGCGGCCCTGCACTGGTTGGGCGACCACGCCGCGCTGTTCCCGCGGCTCGTCCGCGTGCTCGCGCCGGGCGGCGCCCTCGCCGTGCAAATGCCGCGCAACCATCATCGACCGCTGCAGTCGATCTTGAGCGCGATGGTCGATGAGTGGGGTTTGGCGCCGCGCCTCGTCGGCGTGGCGGGCCGCAGCGAAATCCTGGCGCCCGAAGCGTACTACGCGGTGCTCATGCCGCACGTCGCCGCACTCGACATTTGGGAGGTCGATTACCTTCACGTTCTCGCCGGCGACAACCCGGCGTTCGAGTGGGCCAAGGGCACTTCGCTGCGACCAGTGCTCGCGGTGCTCGACGCGGCTGACCAAGGCCGTTTCCTCGACACTTATGCGGCGCGGACGAAGGACGCGTATCCGCGCGATGGCCAAGGCCGGACGCTGTTTCCGTTCCGGCGCACCTTCATCGTCGCGACGGCGCGCGGCTGACCGCCGCTTGCCGCGGCGCGGCTAATCGCCGAGCGCCACTCCTTCGCGACGACGATCGGCGCCGCCCTCGATCCCACTCGCCGTGATCGCGAGTCCCTGCTGGCCGCTATTGATCGGCTGTAGCTGGATCTCGTGTCCGAGCGCTTCGAGCGCCGATTTCAGGGGTACGAGCGGCGTGTCGGCTTCGAGTTCGGTGGCGCCGTTGCGATTGAGGTAGTGGGGCAGGTCGATCGCGCTCTGGATGTCGAGGTCCCAGTCGAGAACTCCCACGGTCATCTTGGCGACGAAACCGATGATGCGGCTGCCGCCTTGCGATCCGACCGCGAGGCGGAGTCTGCCGCTCTCGTCGAACACCAGGGTCGGCGCCATCGAGCTCAACGGGCGCTTGCCGGGCGCCGGCGCGTTCGCCGCTCGGCGCCCGTCCTCGCCCTCGGGCGCGAACGCGAAGTCGGTGAGTTGGTTGTTGAGAAGGAAACCGCGCACCATGAGTTTCGCGCCGAACGGCCCCTCGATGCTGGCGGTGAGGCTGACGGCGTTGCCCTCGGCATCGATCACGGCGAGGTGCGAGGTCGCCGGGATCTCGGCTGCCTCGGCTGGCACGAAACGTTCGCCGCGCCGCTCCGGCAGGGTGCCGGCGATGGCCCGACCGCGGCTCCGTCCCGGATCGATCAGCGCGCCGCGACCGCGAAGATAAGCCGGGTCGAGCAGGTCCGCGACCGGCACCGCGACGTGTTCGGGATCGCCGAGGTAGCGGGCACGGTCGGCGAAGGCGAGCCGGCTCGCTTCGGCCATCAGGTGAACGGCCTCGGCCGAGGTCGGTCGCAGCCGCCTCAGCTCGAAGCGCTCGAGCAGCGCCAGCGTCTGCAACAGCGCGACGCCGCCCGAGCTTGGCGGCGGCATGCTGCAGACCCGATAGCGGCGATAGGGTCCGCACACCGGCTCGCGCACGCGCGCTTCGTAGCCGGCCAGGTCGGCATAGGCGAGCCGTCCAGGGTTGCGCGGCGCGGTGGTGACGGCGCCGACGATGTCGGCCGCGATCGTGCCTCGGTAGAACGCATCGGCACCGTCGCGCGCGAGTGCCGCGAACACATCGGCGATCGGCTGATTGCTCAAGCGCGACCCGGCGCGGCGCGGGACGCCGTCGGGCGTGAAGAAGTACTGCCGGGTCTCGGCGAACGTCGCAAGGGCGCGGTCCTGGGCGATCGAGCTTTCGAGCCGGGGCGACACGATGAAGCCGGCGCCGGCGAGCTGCACCGCTGGGACGAACAGCCGTCCCCATGGCAGCCGGCCGTGGTCGCGGTGCGCGCGCTCGAGCATGCGGACGAGCCCAGGCGTCCCGACCGCCAAGCCGCCGACCACCGCTTCCATGAACGGCCGCGGCTTGCCGTCGGGCCCGAGGAACATGTCGGGGGTTGCCGCCGCGGGCGCGGTCTCGCGTCCGTCGTAGGCGAGGGTCGTGCCGCTCTTGGCGTCGAAGTGAAGCAGAAACGCCCCGCCGCCCAGGCCCGAGGACTGCGGCTCGACCACCGCCAGCACCAGCACGGCAGCGACCGCGGCATCGACCGCACCGCCCCCGGCGCGCAACATCTCGAGCCCGGCCGCGGCCGCCCGCGGATCGGCCGCCGCGATCATGTGCTTGGCCGCTTTGGCCGACTGTGCCAGCACCGGAGCGGCCGTGAGCCCGATCAACGCGGCAACGCCGACGCCGCAGACGAATCGCATCGGCCGGGTATGATGATTCGACATTGCTAGCTTTCGTGCGGTCCGCTCTTCATTATCGCCGCTATCGTATGTCTGGCTGTGTGCGGTGTCGAAGGATGTTGAAGCCGGGTTTGCGCAATCTCATCACTGACGTCGCCGGGCTGCGCGTCGGTAACGCCGCCGATGCGAGGGCACGCAGCGGCGTTACCGTCGTTCTTTCCGACGAGCCCGCGGTCGCGGCCGCCGATGTCGGCGGCGGCGCGCCGGGCACGATCGAAACGGCGCTGCTCGATCCATCCTGCCTGGTGCCGGCAATCGACGCGATTGCGTTGAGCGGCGGCTCGGCGCACGGTCTCGCCGCGGCGAGCGGCGTCGTCGAGTGGTTGCGGCGGCAAGGGCGCGGGATCGCCGTCGGCGCGGCGCGGGTGCCGCTCGTTCCCGGGGCGATCGTGTTCGACCTTTTGAACGGCGGCGACAAGAACTGGGGCAACGAGCCGCCCTACCGGACGCTCGCGCTCGCGGCTTGCGCCGAGGCCGCGCCGGTATTTCCGCTCGGTAATGTCGGAGCCGGATACGGCACCCACGCCGGCCCCTTGAAAGGTGGGCTCGGCAGCGCCTCCGTCGTGAGCGAGGACGGGGTTACCGTCGGCGCTCTCGTCGTCGTCAATTGCAACGGCGTCGTTACGATCCCAGATACACCGACGCTATGGGCGTGGCCGTTCGAGTTGGGCGAAGAAATGGGCGGGCAGCCGGTCCCGACCGCGGCACCGGACAGCGCGGCGCTCGACCACCGCTTCCGCGGCGCCATCGGCGGGGCCACGACCCTCGCCGTGGTCGCGACCGACGCCCGGCTCGACAAAGGTCAAGCGTCGCGCGTCGCGCGGATGGCGCAGGACGGCCTCGCCCGTGCGATCCGGCCGGTTCACACGCTGCTCGACGGCGATACCGTATTCGCGCTGGCGACGGCGCAGCGCCCGCTTCCCGACCCGTGGTATGTCGCGGTCAGTCGGATCGGTATGCTCGCCGCCGATTGCGTGGCGCGGGCGATCGGGCGCGCCGTGGTGAACGCCGATACCTTGGGGCCGCTGCCGAGCTATCGCTCGCAGTTCGGCCACGCGCTGCGCCAGCGCTAATCGCGCCGCGCGGTTCAGCGCGCTTGCGCGCGCGCCGTTCAGCGGACGTAGATGTGAACTTCGTTGGTCGAGACGGTCGGGCTCGTCGTCGCCTGCAGCGAGACGCGTCCCGCCGGCAGGCCCATGTCGGCAAGCGAGCGCAGCACCGTCTCGGCGTTGCGCTTGGCCTTGGTCGAATTGAGCGCGACCTCGGCCGGGGTCCCCTGGTTGGGCGTCACCGCGACCAGTTCGAACTGGGCGTCGGCGCGTTGCTCGATCACCTGCGAGACCGCGGTGTAAAGCGCGCGCTCGTAAGGCGGATCGGGCCGGTCGAATCGGATCACCACCAGCGGGCGCCGGTTCTCGAGCGCGAAATTCCGCGACTGCGGCATCGGTGCGATGCTGGCCGAGGGCGCCGACGCAAAATAGGCGCGGTTGGTGAGGCTGGTGCCGATCAACTCGCCGTTCTTGATCGCGAGCGACACGGTGGTGAGGTTGCGCCGTTCGTTGCCGACATAGGCGGTCTGGCGATTGACGTCCTCCGAAAGCTCGTTCAACAGACGGTCGATCAGCACCACGGTCTGATTGGTTTCGTCCTCGAGGATGTTGAGTTGGCGGTGGTCTTCGTCGATCGCGCCGGCGAGGCCATAGGTCGCTCGCACCGACTCGAGAACGAATGCCGAGAGCGACGAATCGGTGGCGACCAAGTTGGCCAAGCTGTTCATCGCCGCGATATCGCCGGCCATACGGTCGAGATCGGCTTGCGCCTCGTTCCACTGGTTGACCAAGACCGGGTTTCCGGGCGTGGTGCCGAGCTGGAGGCGTGCGTTGATCGCGGCCACGGTGCCGTGATAGCGCTGCGAATTCTGGGTCGCGATGTTGCGGATCTGGGCCAGTTGCTGATTGCGGCCGGTGACGTTGCGTTGCAGCCCGACTAGTTCGCCGCGCAACTGCCCGACCTTTTGGCCGACGAAAGTGCCGGTCTGCAACAGCTGCTGAACCGGCGGCGCCTGGAACACGGTCTGACCGAGGACCGGCGGCGGCGGCGCCAACACCGGCGGCGGTGTCCGTTCGGCTTCGGTCGGCGGAATTGTCGCAACCGCCCGCGGCGGCTCTTTGGGCGCGCGGCCGCTCAAGGACGGCCACAACGAGTCGCCCATGAACGAGCAACCGCTCAGCACTGCAGATGCGAGCAAACCCACCAGGGCGACGCGACTCGTCCGCCCATCTCCCACACTTCGCCTGCCTGCCATGCTCTGCCTGTTTTCTTGATAGTCGCGCGTCTCGAGCCGACTGGAATCCGCCGACAAGGCCCCCCAATCGGCGCAACTTACGTTCGCAGGGTCGTGATCTTAGCCAATGGGTTAAGGGCTCACAAGCGGCATTTCGGTGCGGTTTGGCCCTCCAATTCCCTGATTCGGAAGGAAAAAAGGAGCAGAACTGCGACCTGTGGCTTTGCTTGTCACCGTCGGCGCTTTTGAGTAGGTTCGCAGACCCGCGGCGCGCGACGCCGTCGGCGACATCTCCGCGCCCGTAGCTCAACTGGATAGAGCGCTAGACTACGGATCTAGAGGTTAGGGGTTCGACTCCTCTCGGGCGCGCCATTGCACGGAAAAAGGGCTTAGCGTCGCTAAGCCCTTTTTCTTCGCGGATGGCAATCGCGGTGGGTTTAAAGCCCGACGATATCCTTCTGCATGCTGCCGATCGCCTTCAGGAGCTCGTTCTTTTCGGTCGCCGGAACCCTGAACTTGTCGAGCGCCGCGGCCAGGTGCTCGCCGGTCCAGTTGAACTCGTCGTTGGTGATATTCATGCCCTTGTGGGTATCGCGCATGGTCTTGCCGGCATACTTGCACGGCCCCCCGGTCGCCTCGCAGACCTGATCGACCAAGTGCGCCTTGAGCTTTGGCATGTCGGTCTTGGCGAAGCGCTTGTTGACGCGATTGTCGGCCGCGAGCCGCGCCACGAATTCGTCGACGACAGCAGTGATCGCGGGCTTGCCGCCGAGGCGGTCGTAGAGACTTTTCTGCGCCATGCTCTTATCGTCTTTCATCGCCGTCATCTCGCAACCGGCGAGGACGAAGACACCGAGCAAAGCGATCGAGAGGAATTTTTTCATGGGCGTGGAGCTCCGAGCTTATTTGGCCGATTCGACTGTGCCGCGACAGCCGGCACTTCCCTCACGGACAACGCGGCCCGCCTCGGGGATCGGCAAGACTGGGCGTCAGGTCGCGTCGCGTGTAACAACCTATAGGAGAGTTGGTCATCACCGAGCGCACGTTTAACTAACAAGATCGTGAACACAAGGGCGAACTTGATCGTGAACGCCAGGATGAGCTTGCCCGATCTGGCGGAGGTCCTCGCCGCGGCCGGCTTGTTGCTGCGGGGCGGGTTCCACCCCGAGCCCGTGGACGAGGTACCGGCGCTCGCCGCAGGCGAGCCGGTCGGGACGCTTCTCCTCGTCGGGAACGCCGGGTCCGATCTATGGCGCACGGCCGCGGCGCTGATCGAGGATGGCGTCGCCAACCCGCTCGATCGGTACGTCGAGCGCGTCATCGGCGACCTCGCGCGGCGGGTCGAGGCGCGGGCGCTGTTCCCGTTCCACGGACCGCCTTACTTGCCGTTTCAGCGCTGGGCGCAGCGGGCCGAAGCGGTCGCGCCGTCCCCGATCGGGCTCCTCATTCATCCGGACTACGGGCTGTGGCACGCGTACCGTGGCGCGTTCGCTTTTTCCGCGCGGCTCGATCTCCCATCCTTCATGTCGCGGCCTTCGCCGTGCGTGACCTGTTCGGCCAAGCCCTGTCTCTCGGCCTGTCCGGTCGATGCGTTCAAGCCGGCCAGCTACGACGTTCCCGCCTGCGTCGGCCATGTCGAAAGCCCGGCCGGCGTCGATTGTCGCGGTGAGGGTTGCCGGGCGCGGCGCGCCTGCCCGGTCGGCGCGGACTATCGATACCTTCCCGCGCACGCCGCCTTCCACATGCGCGCGTTCGTCCGCGCGCACCGGAAGGTCTAAGGCGCGGAGCGCGGCACGCGAATGGTGCCCGGCGCTTCGCCACGCTGGTAGCGCTCCCACATCATCCGGTACCCGGTCTCGAGGTTGCGGGCGAGACGGCCGATGTCGAAGAGCGGTGCACTGGCGCGCTGGCGCGCGAGCTTATCGGCGATCGCATGGCGCCATTCGCGGTCGCGCGCGAAGCGCAGCGCGAGCGTTGCATAAGCGTCGAAATCGCCGACGATCAGCTCGGGCAGCCCGATTGCGGCCAGCAGCGATGCGCCGGTGCGGGCCGAATGGGTGGCGCCGGCGATCGTGATCACGGGAACGCCGGCCCACAGCGCATCGACCGTGGTGACACCGCCGGTGTGATGGAGCGTGTCGAGGCCGAGATCGGCCAGACGGTGCCGCGCCAGATGGTCGGCGCGGGGTAACCGCGGCGCGAACACCAACCGCTCGGGCGCGACGCCGTGGCGGGCGGCGGCGGCGCGGAGGTTATTTTTGGCGAGCGCCGCGCCGTCGCGGAGCCAGAGTACGCTTCCAGGCACCTCGGCGAGCAGACGCATCCAGCAGCCGAACATGCGCGGGTCGAGTTTGTAGTGGGCGTTGAAGTCGGCGAACACGAACGCGTCGTCGGGTAGTCCGCACTCGGCGCGGGTGAAGCGGCGGTCGGCGATCGGTGCCGGCGGCGCCGCCATGAAGGTCTCCGGCAGGAACACCAGCGCTTCGCTGCAGCCGGCCTCGAGCGCGGGCGGCGTGTGGACGGGATCGGTGAAAAGGTAGGGGATGAAATCGGCGCCAAGGGTCGAGCCGTAGCCCAGATAGTGCGCCTGGAGCGGCGCCGGTTTCAGCACGAACAGTTCGAGGCGGGCATCGCGCGTGTGTCCGGCCAAGTCGATCAGAATGTCGACCCCATCGGCCCGGATTCGCGCCGCCGCATCCTCGAGCGGCATGTGGCCCAGGTCGGCGAAGCCGTCGAAGCTCGCTTCGTAGCTCGCGAACGAAAGCGCGGGCCGCGGGCTCACCGAATAACCGTACCAGGCAAACGCGGTGCGATCGTGCGCAGCGAGCAGGCCGCCGAACACCAGTGCCAGGCTGTGTTCGCGGAAATCGGGCGAGACATAGCCGATCCGAAGTTTCTCGCCCGGCGACTTGGCGGGGGCGTGCGGGGCGGCGCGAACGAGGCCCGCGACGGAACGCGCGACCTCGGCCGAGAGCGCGCGCCGACGCCAGGCGGAGCGCGGCCGATGCCGGCGTACCAGCGAGCCCGAACGGTGAAGCCGAAATCGGCCGGCCGGCGGCGAGGCGATCGCCGAGGCTTTTCAACATGCGCGCGATCAATGCCTCGACGTCGTCCCATTGGCAGACGTGAAGGAGCGCGTGGATGAGGTAGGGGAGAACCGCCTCGCGCGTGGGATCGAGCGCGAGCGCGCGGCGGAACGCGCTCGCCGCTTCGGCGTGCCGTCCCAAGGACTGCAGCGCGTGCCCGACATTGACCGAGGTGTCGGCCGAATCGGGTGCGAGGTCGAGTGCCTGACGGTAGAGCGCGAGCGCTTCTTCATGCCGCCCCAACGCCATCTCCGCGGTTGCCTTGTTGTTGAGTGCCTGGAGGTAGCGCGGGTTGATCGCGAGCGCGCGGTCGAAGATCGCGACCGCGGCGGCGTGGCGGCCGAGCCGTTGCTCGGCGAGACCGAGGGCGTTCAAGGCGGTGGCGTCGTGCGGCTCGTCGGCGAGTAGCGCATCGAGCTCGGTGCGGGCATCCGCGGCGTCGCCGATCTCGACCAGCATCTGGGCGCGGTTGACGCGCGCCGCGCGGAAGCGGGGATCGCGGTCGAGGGCGTGCCCATAGGCGGCGGCCGCCGCTTTGAAATCGCCGCGTCCGGCGAGTGCGTTGCCGAGCGTGTTGTGGGCTTGCGCGAAACCGGGGCGGAACTTGAGCGCGCGCTCGGCGCTGGCGACCGCCTCGTCGTGGCGGCCGAGCGCAACCAGCACCGCGGCGAGGTTGTTGTGAACTTCCGGCACCGTCGGCGCCTTGGCGGCGGCCCGCGCATATTCGGCGGCCGCTTCGGCGTTGCGGCCCTCGGCTTGCAGCAAGTTACCGAGATGAAACGCGGTCTCGGGGTCGTCCGGTGCGGCGGCGGCGGCGGCGCTGAGCAAGCGCTTGGCTTCGGCGGCGTGGCCCGCGCCGAGCAGAAAGAGCCCGTAGGACTTGAGCACGACGACGGCCCCGGGTGCCGCCTTGAGCGCGCGGTCATAGAGCTTGCGCGCATCATCGGTCCGACCGGCCTGGGCATAGAGCGCGGCCAGGTTGTTGAGCGCGCCGATATGGCGGGGGTCGGCGCCGAGCGCCCGTTCGTAGCCGGCGATCGCGACCGCGGCGCGCCCGGCCTGGTGGTGGGCAAGCGCTTCGGCGAAGGCGGCGTCGGCCTTAGCCACGTTAGCAGCGCGCAACGGCGGCGCGGCGGTCGCACTCGCGGACGCTTCGCGTTACCATGCGCGCAAGGTCACGATTTCGCCGCGAGCGGTCAAGGAGAAACGGGTATGGCATCGGTTCAGGCGGGCGCGGCGCAGGTCCGGCAGTTCGGCGTGGTCAACTGGGTCGGTGTCTATACGTTGTGCCGCAAGGAAGTCCACCGCTTCATGAAGATACCGGGCCAGACGATCCTGGCGCCGGCGGTGACGGCGCTCCTGTTCCTCGCCATCTTCTCGGTCGCGCTCGACCGTTCGCTGCCCGGGGTCACGGTCGGCTACCTCGAGTTTTTGGCGCCCGGCCTCATCATGATGTCGGCGATGCAGAATGCCTTCGCCAATACCTCATCGACCCTCATCATTTCGAAGGTCCAGGGCACCATCGTCGACGTGCTGATGCCGCCCTTGAGCCCGGGCGAACTCGCGTTCTGCTTCGCCGTCAGCGGCGCGATCCGCGGCTTGGTTGTCGGCATCGTGGTGGCGTTCGCGATGTACGCGGTGGTGCCGTTCACGCTCCATAGCGCGATCGCGGTCGCGTTCTTTTCGCTCGCGACCGCCCTGGTGCTGTCGTTGATCGGCCTGATCGTCGGCGTCTGGGGCGTCAAGTTCGATAACATCGCCTCGATCACCAATTTCGTCATCATCCCGCTCAGCATGCTCTCGGGCACGTTCTACGCGGTCGAGCAGCTACCCGGCGTGTGGCGAACCGTGAGTCACTTCAACCCGTTCTTCTACATGATCGACGGGGCCCGCTACGGGTTCACGGGTCACCATGACGGCGCTTTGTGGATCGGCTATGTCGGTTTGAGCGCGCTCACCGCGGCGCTGGCGGCGGTCGCCTACGCCATGCTGAAGCGCGGCTATCGCCTCAAGGCGTGAGCAGCATGGCGCCGTTGACGGGCCAAGGCCCGCTCACCATACTCGGCGCTTTTTCGGCCACCTCGAAAGGAAGGAACCCCGCGTGATTCCGGCGGTCATGCCGACTTACGCCCGCGCCGACTTGATGTTCGAGCGCGGGCACGGTGCCTATCTCGTTGCCGCCAACGGCGAGGAATACCTCGACTTTTGCTCGGGCGTTGCCGTGACCGGGCTGGGACACGCGCACCCGCATCTGGTCGAAGCCCTGACGGCGCAGATCAACAAGGTCTGGCACACCTCGAATCTGTTCCGGATCGAGGGCCAGGAACGTTTGGCTGCGCGCCTGGTCGCCGCGACCTTCGCCGACACCGTGTTCTTCTGCAATTCGGGCGCCGAGGCGATCGAGTGCGCGGTCAAGGTCGCGCGCAAGTACCAGTCGGCCAGCGGGCGGCCCGAACGTTACCGGATTCTCACCTTCGAAGGCGCCTTCCACGGGCGCACGCTGGCGACGTTGGCGGCCGGCCGCCAGGAAAAGCATCTGAAGGGATTCGGCCCGGTGGTCGAGGGCTTCGATCAAGTCGCGTGGGGCGACGCGGCCGCTGCGCGCCAGGCGATCGGTCCCGAGACCGCGGCGATTTTAGTCGAGCCGGTTCAGGGAGAGGGCGGGGTCCACCTGCCGCCCGACCGTTTCCTCGCCAACCTCCGCACGCTCGCCGACCAGAACGGGCTGCTGCTCTTGTACGATGAAGTCCAGACCGGCATGGGGCGCTGCGGCCACTTGTTCGCCTATCAGCATTTCGGCGTTGCTCCCGACGTACTCGCTGTCGCCAAGGGCTTGGGCGGCGGGTTCCCGATCGGCGCCTGCCTGGCGACCGAGAAGGCGGCGGTCGGTATGACCGCCGGTAGTCACGGCTCGACCTTCGGCGGCAACCCGCTCGCGGTTGCCGCGGCAAACGCCGTGCTCGACGTCATGCTGGCGGAGGGCTTCTTCGCCCACGTCCGGGCGATGAACACGCTGCTGCTGAAGCGCCTGGGCGAGGTTGCGCGCCGCTACCAAGGCGTGATCGCCGAGGTGCGCGGGCTCGGGCTACTGGTCGGCATCAAGTGCGTCGGCGCGAACGGCGATCTCGCCGACGCGCTGCGCCGGCGCCACGTGCTGACGGCGCTGGCCGGGGACAATGTCGTCCGGTTCCTGCCGCCGTTGATCGTCGAGGAATCCCACATCGATCGGGCGATCGCCGCGCTCGAAGGCGCCTGCGCGGAGCTCGCCAAGGTGTAGCATGCCGCGGCACTTCCTCGATCTCGATGCCCTCGACGGCTCGACGCTTCGCCACATCCTCGATCGCGGCGACGCGTTCCGGCGTGCCGGCCGCGGCGATGGCAGCGACCGGCCGCTCGCCGGGCGCATCCTGGCGCTCATTTTCGAATCGCCTTCGACCCGTACCCGCGTGTCGTTCGAGGTCGCAATGCGCCAGTTGGGCGGCGAGACGATTTTTCTGCGCCCCGAAGAGATGCAGCTCGGCCGCGGCGAGACCATCGCCGATACCGCGCGCGTCCTTTCGCGTTTCGTCGACGGCATCATGATCCGCGCCCGTAAACACGAGGTGCTGCTCGAGCTGGCGCGGCACTCGACGGTGCCGGTGATCAACGGTCTCACCAACGTCACCCATCCGTGCCAGTTGATAGCCGACGTAATGACGTTCGAGCAGCACAAAGGACCGATCGCCGGTCGCACCGTGGCGTGGTCGGGCGATGGCAACAACGTCGCCAGCTCTTGGGTGCAAGCTGCGGCGCGGTTCCGCTTCGGCTTGAGGCTCGCCTGTCCCAAGCCGCTGAGCCCGCCGGCGCGACTCCTGGCGTGGGCGCGCGAGCAGGGCGCCGACGTTACGCTCACCGAGGATCCCGAGCAGGCGGTACGCGGCGCCGACTGCGTCGTGACCGATACCTGGCTGTCGATGCGCGACGATCCCAAAGAGGATCGCCACAACGTGTTGGCCCCTTACCAGGTCAACGAGCGCCTGATGGCGCTCGCGCGCGAGAACGCGATCTTCATGCACTGCTTGCCGGCACACCGCGGCCAGGAGGTGACCGACGCCGTGATCGACGGCCGCCAGTCGGTGGTGTGGGACGAAGCCGAGAACCGCGTCTACGCGCAGAAAGGCATCTTGTCGTGGTGTTTGACGTGAGCGCCGACGCGGCGAGCGCCATCACCGACGACGTCCTCCAGCCCTTCCAACTCGATGCGTTTCGCGTGCGCGGCCGGGTGGCCCGGCTGGGGCCGGCGATCGACCGCCTGCTCACCTGCCGCCCCTATCCGGTCGAGGTCGCCGAACTGTTGGGCGGCCTTGCCACCGCCGCGGCGCTGCTCGCGTCCTCGCTCAAGTTCGACGGCGTGTTGACGGCGCAAGTGAAATGCGATGGACCGATCTCGCTGATGGTCGCCGATTTCGCGACGCCGGGCGCGATCCGCGGCTATGCCCGATTCGATGCCGCCGCCGTGACCAAAGCCGCGCTCGCTGCCGAGAGCTATGCCCGGCCGGTACCGACCTTGCTCGGGGCCGGCCACCTCGCCGTCACGGCCGATCACGCCTCGACCGGCAAGCGTTACCAGGGCATCGTCGAGCTCGAAGGGGCGATCCTCGACGACTGCATCAGCCACTACCTCGAACAGTCGGAACAGCATCGCACCTTCATCCGGCTCGCGACTCGAACGCCGACCGACGACTCGGCGGCGGCCTGGCGCGCCGGCGGCTTCTTGATGCAGCAGATGCCGGCCTTCGGCGGCACCGACGCGGCCGATCCGGCGGACGCGTTCGACCCGCTCGCCGCGTGGCGCGAGGCGCTCGCCTTCGCGGCGACCCTGCGTACGGCCGAGCTCATCGATCCGGCGATCGGCCCGCAGCGGCTGCTGCATCGCCTGTTCCACGAGCCCGGCGTTCGCATCTATGCGACCAGCCCGCTCGAGCACCGCTGCCGCTGCGAGCGCAAGCGGGTTCGCGACGTGCTCGCGAGCTTCGAGCGACGCGATATGGAGGAAATGGTCGTCGGCGGCGCCGTTACCGTCACGTGCGAGTTTTGCAACGCCCGCTACGTCTTCGCTCCTGACGAACTCGGGCTCGGCGCCGGCGTCTAGTTGCCGAGCCGCCCGCCGGTCTGCGATAGTCGCACGCGGCCGAAGACGAAGGAGGTACGCACCCCTTGTTGTCACGACGATGGTTGCTGGCGATCGCCGCGGTCGCGGTGTTGCCGCTCGGCGCCTGCCAGGTGCCGGCCCCGGCGCCGACGCTGCCCGAACTCACCTATGCGCATCTGGGGCCGATCCGGCTCGACGTCGCCCGGATCGAGATCGTCGACGATTATCTGCCGCCGCTCCGACGCCCGAACGTCGAGCACGAATTCCCGATTCCGCCGGCCGACGCCGCTCGACGCTGGGTTAATGACCGGCTGCAGGCGGCAGGACGCCAGCGTACCGCGCGTTTCTTCATCCGCACCGCGGCGGTGGTCGAAACCAAACTCGATCGACGCGGCGGCCTGGCCGGCGCCTTCACGACCGACCAAAGCGAGCGCTACAACGCGACGCTCGAGGTCGCGCTCGAGATCCGTTCCGAGAGCGGGCAGCGCGAAGCCTATGTCGAGGCGCGCTCCGAAAACACCCGCACGGTGTCGGAGAAAGCCTCGATCAACGACCGCGAGCGGGTTTACTTCGAGATGACCGAGTTCCTCATGAAGGCGGTCAACGCCGAGCTCGAGGCGCAGATCAACCAGCACTTCGGCCGCTTCCGCCGCTAAGCGGATTCCCGAAGATCGAATCGGCAGGGCGCGCCATTTGACCCACCGTGAGCCGTCCCCGCCCCCCTCGAAGCGGGCGGGGATGGCTCAGGCGGTGCGATCAGATCGACGGCAGTGACCGGCAGCGGAGCCGAGTTTCAGTCTTCGGGAATTCTGCTCTCTAGCGTAGCGGCGACGCTATTCCTCGATCGTCCGTGCGTGCGGGCCGATCATCGCCAGGAACTCGCGCCGCGTATTCGGATTGTTGCGGAGCGCGCCCAGCATCCGGCTGGTGACGAGCGTGGTGCCAGTCTTGTGGACGCCGCGGGTGGTCATGCAGTGGTGCGCCGCTTCGCACACGACCGCGACGCCGCGCGGCTGCAGTACTTCCTCGATCGCGTTGGCGATCTGGGCGGTGAGCTTTTCCTGCACCTGCAGGCGACGACCGTAGACCTCGACCAGCCGCGCCAGCTTCGAGATGCCGACGATGCGTTTGTCGGGCAGATAACCGACGTGCACGAGGCCGATGATCGGGGCGATGTGGTGCTCGCAGAACGACTCGAGCCGGATATCGCGCATGACGACGAGCTCATCGTAGCCGTCGGTTTCCTCGAACGTGCGCTTCAGGATCTCGACCGGGTCTTCGCTATAGCCCTGGAACCACTCTTCGTAGGCGCGAACCACACGGTCGGGCGTGTCGAGCAGGCCTTCGCGGGTTGGATCGTCGCCCGCCCACCTCAGCAGCGTGCGGACCGCTTCTTCGGCATCTTCGCGCCGCGGGCGAGGCGCCGTGCTGGCGCTGGAAGTCTTGATGGCGGTGGCCTTGGCTTCGGTCACGGTACTCCTCCAGGTCGGGTCGGCAGGCCGCGGGCGGCGGTCAGTTCTTGCGGGTCGGTGTCGCGAACGGGCTATCGAGCGAGAACGCCGGAATTTTGACGTCGAAAGTCTCGCCGTTGGGACGCTGCATCTGATAGGTCCCCAACATGATCCCGGATGGGGTCGAGAGCGGCGTACCGCTCGTATATTCGAACGCCTCGCCCGGTTTCAAGACCGGCTGTTCGCCGACCACCCCGGCGCCGCGCACTTCCTGGGTCTGGCCGCGCGCGTCGGTGATGCGCCAGTAGCGGTTGCGCAACTGCACGGTGTCGGCGCCCTTGTTCTCGATCTTGACCGAGTACGCCCAGACGTAGTGGTTCTCGTCGGGCGAGGATTGGTCTTCGAGATAGAACGGCTTGACCGTGACGACGATGGAAGCGGTGGTTTCCTTATACATGGTTGCAAGCGGGTTCGGCGTGTCCGCTGACCGGAATATCGGGTGGGTGCCCGGGTTTGTCCAGCGCCACTAGGCCGCTGCCAGGGCCTGGGCCAGATCGTCCTTGATATCCTCGACGTCCTCGAGCCCGACAGAGAGCCGGACCATACGATCGCTGATGCCGAGATGGGCGCGCTGCTCGGGCGTCAGGCGCTGGTGCGTCGTCGTCGCCGGATGGGTGACTAGGCTCTTGGCATCGCCGAGATTGTTCGAGATGCGCGCCAAGCGGAGGCGGTTCAAGAACCGGAACGCCCGCTCCTTGCCCCCGTCGACCTCGAAGGTGACGACCGAGCCCGGCCCCGACATTTGAGTACGGGCGAGATTGTGCTGAGGGTGCGAGGCGAGCGCTGGGAACCGCACGTTGGCGACGCCGCTCTGGCGGTCGAGGAAATGCGCGACTTGGGTCGCGTTGTCGCAGTGGCGCGCTACCCGGAGGTCGAGCGTTTCCAGGCCTTTCAGCAGCACCCAGGCG
>VGEO01000070.1 GCA_016869275.1 Alphaproteobacteria bacterium
ATCTCGCGCGCCGCGTCCTGGTCGCGAGCGGGATCCCGGCGGCGGCGGTCGGGGCGGCCGTGGATCGGGCCCGAACCGCTGCCACCCCCGAGGTCGACCGCGGCTAGCGCGTGTTTCCAAGAGCGGCAGCACTCAGTGGACACCCGCAATACTCTCTCCCCCGCTCCGGGGGGTCCTCCAGGGGGAGCGAGCATCGACGGTGTGCCTGTTTCCTCCACCCGGCGCGGCTTGAAGCCGCGCCGACCTCCCACAACGGGAGGGCAGCAGCCGCAACTACCGCCGCCTCATCCGATCGTGTTGAGCGGTAGCCTGAGATAAGCGATGCCGTTCGCCTCCGGCGCCGGCAGACGCCCGGCCCGGATGTTGACCTGTAGCGACGGCAGGATGAGCGCCGGCGCGGCTAACGTACGGTCGCGCGTTTGGCGTTCGAGGACGAACGCCGCTTCGCTGACCGCATCGCCGGCCATGACGTTGGTGCGTTGGGCGGCGACGGTGGTCTCGTAGCGGTAGTCGGTGCGGCCGCCGGCCGCGAGATAGTCGTGGCACAGATAGAGACGGGTAGCGTCAGGGAGCGCAAGGATGCGCCGGATCGAGCGATAGAGCGTGCGCGCGTTGCCGCCCGGGAAGTCGGCGCGCGCGGTGCCGTAGTCCGGCATGAACAACGTGTCGCCGACGAAGGCGGCGTCGCCCGCGACATAGGTGACGCAGGCCGGCGTATGCCCAGGCGTATGCAAGACGCGGACGACGAGGCCGCCGAGCTTTAAGCTTTCGCCATCGGCCAACAGCCGGTCGAAGTCGCTGCCGTCGACCTTGAGGCGGCGCAGGTTGAAGATGCGGCGAAACGTGCGCTGGACCGCGACGATGTGTTCGCCGATCGCGATGATTCCGCCGAGCTTGGCTTTGATGTAATGCGCCGCGGTCAGGTGGTCGGCGTGCGCGTGGGTCTCGAGGATCCAGGCGAGATCGAGGCGCTCGCGCTCGATGAACGCAATGACCGCATCGGCCGCCGCGGTCGTCGTGCGGGCGCTCCGGGCTTCGTAGTCGAGCACCGGATCGACCACCGCCGCGACCCGCGAGGTCGGGTCCCATACGACGTGAGTAATGGTGTTGGTCGGCCGGTGGAAGAAGCTCTGAACCGCCGGCGGCACGGTCCCTTGCGTCATGCCCTGATTAGGGCCGCGGGTGCGGACCGGCGTCCTTGATCGGGATCAAGCCGAAGCGGGGCCGGGTCGGTTCAGCCGCGGGCCGGCGCCTCGATGACGTGGACTTCGCGCGGGCGTTGCGCGAGCGCAATCCCGTCGCGCTCGAGCTTTGCTCTGGCCTTGCGCAGCAAGTCGCTGCCGGCGTTGCCGAAGTCGCTTCCCACCACCCAACAGCGCAGCGCCACATTGACGGCGGTCTCGGAAAGGCCGGTGACGACCACTTCGGGCGGCGGATCAGCCAAGACCCGGGCATCGCCGGTCATGACGTCAGTGAGGGTCGAGATCGCGCGGTCGACGTCGGCGCGGTAGCCGAGGCCGAGCGCGAGGTCGACGCGCCGGGTCGGCAGGCGCGAGAAGTTCTTGATCTGGCGGGTCCAGATCTGCGTGTTGGGGACACTCACATAGACGCCGTCAGCGGTCTTGAGGACGGTCGTGAACAGGCCGATTTCGAGCACGGTGCCGGCGATGCCCTCGGCCTCGATCGTTTCATCGACCTTGAACGGCCGCAGGAACAACAGCATGACGCCGGCCGCGATGTTGGCGAGCGTGCCCTGCAGCGCGAGGCCGATCGCCAGGCCGGCGGCACCGAGCGCGGCGATGATGCTGGTGGTCTGAACGCCGAACTGGGCGAGGACGGCGACGATCACGAACACCAGGATCGCGTAGCGGACGATGCTGGCGAGCAGCGGCTTGAGCGTCGCGTCGAATCGGTCATAGCGGTTGAGCAGCCGGCGCACGCCGCGTTGCGCCCACGCCGCCACGGTCCAACCGATCACCAGCAGGGCGACCGCGCCCAGAAGGTTGGCGCCGAACGTGCCGAGCGTCGCGAGCGCGTTATTGATGTAGTCGAGCGCTTGGGCGTCCATGCGGCCTCCCGTCGAGCCCAGTCAGGTTAGGCGGCGACGTTCTAGCAATTCCGGGGCTGCCTCGCGAGTCCTCGCGGCGGCGAAAAAAGAACCCGGTGGCGAGGTCGGGAGGAAGACCGCCGGGGTCTAGCGCCGTCGGGAGGAGCGCTTGCGCGCTCCGTGTCGATCGACGAAATGGGACGTATCGATCGCCGCAACTCTAACGCCGGCGTGTGGCAGGGCGATGACCGCGGCGCGACAAGTCGGTGACCGATCTAATCGACCGCGAAGCGAATGCCCTGGGCGAGCGGTAGATCGCGCGAGTAGTTGACGGTGTTGGTGGCGCGCCGCATGTAAGCCTTCCAGGCGTCCGAGCCCGATTCGCGGCCGCCGCCGGTCTCTTTTTCGCCGCCAAACGCGCCGCCGATCTCGGCCCCCGACGGGCCGATATTGACGTTGACGATGCCGCAGTCGCTGCCAGCCGCGGCCATGAACGCTTCGGCCTCGCGCACGTCGTTGGTGAAAATCGACGACGCCAGCCCTTGCGGGACGTTGTTGTGCAATCGGATTGCCTCATCGAAGGTGCGGTAACGGAGCACGTAGAGGATCGGCGCGAACGTTTCGGTGCGGACGATCGCGGTCTGGCCGCGCACTTCGGCGATCGCCGGGGTGACGTAGAAGGCGTTGGCGTGGCCGCCGACATCGACCCGCTCGCCGCCGGTGACGCTCGCTCCTTCGGCGCGCACCCGATCGAGCGCGGCGGCCATCGCGACGAAGGCGTTGCGGTCGATCAGCGGCCCGACCAGCGTGCCGCGCGCCAATGGATCGCCGACGGCGACGCTGGCGTACGCGCGTTTCAGCCGCGGCAACAATTGGTCGTAGACCTGGTCGTGCACGATCAAGCGGCGGAGCGTGGTGCAGCGCTGGCCGGCGGTGCCGACGGCCGCGAACAGGATGGCACGGACCGCCAGCTCGAGGTCGGCCGAGGGCGCGACGATCAGGGCGTTGTTGCCGCCGAGTTCGAGCAGGGTGCGGCCGAGCCGGGCCGCCACCACCGGCGCCAGCGCCCGGCCCATCCGGGTCGAGCAGGTCGCGCTCACCAGCGCGACGCGCGGGTCGGCAGCGATCGCCTCGCCGACGTCGCGGGCGCCGATCGACACGTCGAGCAGACCCGGCGGCGCCGCGCCGAAGCGCGCGCAGGCGCGCGCGAAGATGGCGGCGCTCGCCAGCGCGGTGAAGGGGGTCTTCTCCGAGGGTTTCCACACGAGGGCGTTGCCGCAGACGATGGCAAGGGCGAAGTTCCACGACCACACCGCGACCGGGAAGTTGAACGCGGTGATGACGCCGACCACGCCCAAGGGATGCCAGGTTTCCATCATGCGATGCCCGGGCCGCTCGGAGGCGATGGTGCGGCCGTAGAGTTGGCGCGACAGTCCGAGCGCGAAATCGCAGATGTCGATCGCTTCCTGCACTTCGCCGCGGCCTTCTTCGAGGATCTTGCCGCTTTCGATCGTCACCAGCCGCCCGAGCGCATCCTTGTGGGCGCGGAGTTCCTCGCCGAACAGCCGGATCAATTCGCCGCGCTTGGGCGCTGGCACGTCGCGCCAGGCGCGGAACGCCGCTTCGGCACGGCTGATCTTGGCGCCGACGGCTTCGACGTTGTCGGTCTTGATCCCGCCCAGCCGCTGGCCGTCGATCGGGCTCATGACGCCGAGATCGCCGCCGGCGAACGTCGTCGGGTCGAGCCCGACCGCTTGCAAGGCCGAATCGTAGTTCACCGCCGCCTCCGTCTCGCTACTGCCGCTTCGAGGGGCATTATGGCGCGCGCACGGCCGCGCCGCAGCCCTATCCGCGCGCCGGCCCGCCCACTAAGATCGCCGGGCGAGGTGGTCCATGAAAGCAACCAACGTCGTCATCTTCGGCGCCGGCAAGATCGGCATCACGATCGCCGACTTCCTCAACGGGTCGGGCGACTACGCGGTCACGATCGCCGACAGCGACCAGCGCGCGTTGAGGCGCGCGGCCAAGGCCGAAGTCGAAACCCGGCCGGTCGACGTCACGGACGACAAGGCGCGCAAGCGCGCGATCCAGGGCAACGACGTCGTGATCTCGGCGCTGCCTTACTATTTGAACGTGCCGGTCGCCGAGACCGCGCGTGGCGCCGGCGCGCACTACTTCGACCTGACCGAGGATATCGCGACGACGCGGGCGATCAGGAAGCTCGCCGACGACGCCGACACCGCGTTCGTGCCGCAGTGCGGGCTCGCGCCCGGCTTCATCTCGATCGTCGCGCACGATCTCGCCAAGCGGTTCGAGAAGCTTGACGCGGTCAAGATGCGGGTCGGCGCGCTGCCGCAGTTCCCGTCGAACGAGCTCATGTACAACCTGACCTGGTCGACCGACGGTCTCATCAACGAGTATTGCAACGGCTGCGAGGCGATCGTCGACGGCAAGAGGACGGAGCTCCGGCCGCTCGAGGGCGCCGAGCATTTCTCGCTCGATGGCATCACCTACGAGGCCTTCAACACCTCGGGCGGTTTGGGCACGCTCGCCGAGACGCTCGAGCGCAAGGTCCGGAACCTCGACTACAAGACCGTTCGTTACCCCGGCCACCGCGACCTGGTCCGGATGCTGGCGCGCGACTTGCGGCTCTGCGACCGCCGGCCGCTGTTTCGCGAGGTCCTCGAGAACGCGGTGCCGGCGACCACCCAGGACGTCGTGCTGGTGTTCGTGACCGTGACCGGGTGGAACGACGGCGAGCTCATGCAGGAATCGTTCGCGCGCAAGATCTATTCCGGCATCGTCAACGGCAAGATGCGGAGCGCGATCCAGATCACGACCGCGGCCGGTGCCTGCGCGATGGTCGACCTCGTGGTCGCCAAGCGGCTGCCGCAATCCGGGTTCGTCACCCAGGAATCGGCCGACTTCAAGGATTTCATCGCCAACCGCTTCGGCCGCCATTACGCCGGGTCCGGCGTCGGCCGGCGCGAGGGCGACCGCGGCAAGTAGGCGCGGTCCCCCGCCCGATCGCTTCCGCTCGCCTCCCTCCCCCCGCGAAGGAGGGGAACGGGAGGGAGTTCCTTACGCGACCGCCACCACGTGCGGCAGCAGGCGCGCGCGGATGTCGTCGGGCATCGGCGCCGAGGTGCGGGTCGTGGGATCGAAGAACACCTCGACCGATTCCATCGTCGCCGCCAGCTCCTGGGTGTCGGCGTTGTACATCTTCTGCAGGGTCGCGATGCTCTTGGTGCCGACCTTGGTGAAGGCGCCCTTGACGACCAGGAGGTTGCCGGCCTTGAGTTCGTGGACGTAGTTGATGGTGAAGCGCGCCACGACGATTGCCAGGCCGCGTTCGCGCATCTCCTTGTGGGAAACGCCGACCAGCGTCCAGATATGGAAGCCGCCGTCGTCGAACCAGTCGAGGTAGTGGCGCGCGGACAGATGCCCGAAATGGTCGCAGAGCCACGGGAACACGACCCCGCGCGCGGTTTCGACCCAGTCCGCCATTACGTCCTCCGTTTGCGGCGCGGCGCAGTGCGGTCGGGACCCATCGTCCGCCAGTCGCCCGCGCGTTCAAACGCGTGCGCGGCGCGGTAGAGCGCGGTCTCGTTCCAGTGCTTCGCCATCAGCATGAGCCCGACCGGGCGCGCGTCCGACAGTCCGCACGGGATCGAGATCGCCGGGTGCCCGGTCACGTTGGCCCCGCAGGTGTTGGCGATGTTCTCCCAACTGTGCTTCATGATCGCTTCGAACGGGGCGTCGGGCGGCGGAATCTTCGAGGTCTTCATCCGCGTCGTCGGCATGAGAAGCAGGTCGTGCTCGGCCAGTACCGCGTCGTAGGCGGCGCGGAGGCTCCGGCGCAGGTTCTGGGCCTTGGCGTAGTAGCGGCCGTGGTAATGGGTTTCGGCGTACTGCGACAACAGCAGCGCGACCGCGATGGTCGGCGGAAACTCGTTGGCGCGGCGGCGCCAGCCGGCGAGCGCGGCGGCGAGCGAGGTCGAATAGAGCCCTTCGACGTTGGTACCGGTGCCGTTGGTCTGGAAGACCCGGAACGAGCCTTCGAGCGTGAGCGGCCCCCAGATCGGCACCGCGTAGGCATGCCACGGGATCGAGACCTCGACGACCCGCGCGCCCAGGCGTTCGAGCCGCCGGGCGGCGGCCCGCACCGCGGCGTCGACGTCGGGCTCGGAATCGAACTGGCCGAAGCCTTCGCGCACCAATGCGATTTTCAAGCCTTTGGCGCTGGCCCCGAGCGCATCGGTATAGCGCGCGGTCTTGACGTTGCGCTGACGCGGATCGAGCCCGTCCTCGCCCGCCAGCGCCTCGAGCGCTAGCGCGTTGGTGGCGACGTCCGCGGTCATCGGCCCGGTGTGATCGATCGTCGCTTCGATCGACATGATTCCGGAGTAGGGGACGAGGCCATAGGTGGGTTTGAGGCCGACGACCCCGGAGTAGGACGCCGGGATCCGGATCGAGCCGGCCTGATCGCCCCCCAACGCGATGTCGACCTCGCCCGCCGCCACCACCGCGGCGCTACCGGTCGAGGAGCCGCCCGGCGTATAGCCGGGATTGCGCGGGCTCTCGACGACGCCCGCGGCGCTGGTGGCGCTGCCGCCGGCGTAGGAGAAATATTCGCAGACGGTCTTGCCGAGGATGGTCGCGCCGGCGTCGAGGAGCCGCGTCACCACGGTCGCATCGATGTCGGGGATGTAGCCTTCGAGCACCGAGGCGCCGTTCATCATCGGCACGCCGGCGATCGCGATCGTGTCCTTGATCGCGACCGTCTTGCCGGCGAGCGGGCCGCGGCGCGCGCCTTCGATCCGGGTCTTGACGAACCACGCGCCCCATCGGTTGTCGGCGCCGGTCGGCCGGTAGCCGGGCGTGCGCGGGTATTTGACCGGCGGCAGCGGCTCGGGCAACGCGCCGACGAGATTGTAGGCGTCGACGAACGGACCCAGGAAGTTCCGGATGGTGGCGGCACGCTCGTCGTCGAGGTCGATCCCGATCCGATCGCCCGCTTCCTTGAGTTGACCGACACTCGGCAGCTTGAACGTCATGCGTCCCTCCTCGCGCCTCAGGCGCCCACCCCGGTGAATTCGTCGAGCAGGGCCGCGCCGCGAAGCTCCTCGGGTCGTGCTTCGCGGACGATCGCGCCCTTCTGGATGATGAGCACGCGCTCCGCGAGCCCGGCGACGAAGTCGAGGTTCTGCTCGACCACGATCAAGGCGATGCCGGCGCGGGCCCTGAGCCCACTCAGGATTTCGGCGATGTGCGCGACGATCGAGGGCTGGATGCCCTCGGTCGGCTCATCGAGCAGAATGAGCTTGGGGCGCGTGCAGAAGCAGCGCGCCAGCGCCAGGATCTGCTGCTCGCCGCCCGAGAGCGCCCCGCCAGGCCGGCCGAGCAGCGGCTCGAGGATCGGGAAGTCGGCGACGACGCCTTCGATCGTGGCTTTGTCGGGCGTCGCGATCGAGAGATTCTCGGCGACGGTGAGATGCGGGAAAATGTCGCGCCCCTGCGGCACGTAGCCCAAGCCCGCCCGCGCCCGCGCGTAGGTCGCGGCGCGGGTGATGTCGCGGCCGTCGAAGGCGATGCGGCCCGCGCTCGCCGGGACGTGACCCATGATCGTCTTCATCAGCGTGGTCTTGCCCATGCCGTTGTGGCCCAAGACGCCCACCACCTCGCCGGCGCCGATGCCGAAGGTGATGCCGTTCAAGACCGGAATGCGGCCGTAGTTGGCGCGAAGTCCGGCGACCTCAAGCATCGGGCGGCCCCTCTTGTCGCCCCAGGTAGACGTCGCGCACGCGCTGGTCGCGCATGACGACGTCGACATGGTCCTCGGCGAGGACGCGGCCCTGGTGGAGCACGGTGACCGTGGTCGCGATCATGCGCACGAACTGCATGTCGTGCTCGACAACGACGATGGCGCAGCGGGCGTTGACGGCGCGGATCAAGTCGGCGGTCGCGGCGGTCTCCTCGTGGGTCATGCCCGCGGTCGGTTCGTCCAAGAGGACGAGTGCCGGATCGCGCGCCAACACCATGCCGAGCTCGACCCACTGGCGCTGGCCGTGGGCGAGGTGGCCGACCGGGCGGTCGGCCTCGGCCGTGAGCCGAACGCGCGCCAGCAGCTCTTCGACCGCGGCCGCCGCCGCGTGCCGCGGCCGCGTGCGCCAAGCGGCGAGCATCAAGTTCTCGCGCACCGAGAGACCGTCGAACACGCTCGGCACCTGGGTCTTGATCCCGACCCCGAGGCCCGCGATCGCGTGCGGCTCGAACCCGGTGATGTCGGCGCCGCGGAAGGCGATGCGGCCGCCGGTCGGTCTGATCTGACCGGACAGCATCTTGAAGAACGTGCTCTTGCCGGCGCCGTTGGGGCCGATCAGGCAGCGGAGCTCGCCCTCGGCCAACGCGAAATCGACGTCGTCGACGGCCGCGACGCCGCCGAAGCGTTTGACGAGGCCGCGCGTGGCGAGGATCGGGCCGGTCACGGCGCCGCCCGCCCGTCGGCCCGGCGCCGGGCGAACCACGGCGCCAGCTTTTCCTGGACGTAGGGCGCGACGCCCTTCGGCACGAACAAGGTGAAGACGATGAAGACGACACCCAAGACGACGTTCGAATCGAGGAAGTCGCGGGCGTCGAACCGGACGCCCAGGATCGTCGCCGAGGCCTTGATCTCGCTGGTCGCGGCGGCGCCGAGCTCGGTCACGACGTATTGCAGGGCGACCGCCGCCACCATCGGCCCGACCAAAGTACCGAGCCCGCCGACCATGACCCAGACGATGACCTGGGCGGTGAAGAAGATGTTGAACACGACCGGGCTGATGAAGCCGCCCCAGTTGGCGTAGAGCACGCCGGCCAGCCCGGCGATGCCGGCGCCGACGACGTAGACCCCGAGCTTATAGAGCCGGGCGTCGTAGCCCAGCAGTTCGGCGCGGCGCTCGTTCTCGCGGATCGCGACCGCGACCCGGCCGAAGCGGGTGGTCAGCAGCCAGCGCACGCCGAAATAGACCAGGAACAAGGTTCCGACCGCGAAATAGTACATGCCCTCGAAATCGAGCTGCGCGGCCGGATCGCCGGGGAGGTTGACGACCGGCAGCCCGGGAATGCCGTTGTAGCCGCCGAGCGCGGCCGAGCCGATCTTGATCTGGCCGCCGGTCAATCCGCCGGAGGTCGCGACCATGACGTGATAGAAGATGAGCGAGACGGTGAGCGTGATCACCGCGAGGTAGACGTCGCTGACGCGGCCGTAAAACATGAAATAACCGAGCAGCGCCGCCGCCGCCATCGGCAGCGCGACGCCCAGCAGCACCGGCACGGTGCTCTCGCCCATATTGATGGCGGCGACCGCATAGGCGTAGCCGCCGATGCCGAAGAACACCGACTGGCCGAGGCTCAGGATGCCGCCGAACCCCCACACCAGCGCGAGCGAGAGCGCGAGCGTCGCCATCGCCGCGTAGACGGTGATGTCGTTCAGGACGTAGAGCTCGGCAAATCGAGGCAGCGCGAACAGGAAGAACAGCGCGGCCACGACCATCGCGGCGAGCCCGAGCCTGGTTGCGGTCGCGCTCACAGGCTCCGCCGGAAATAGCGGCCGGTGATGCCCTCGGGCAGCAGCCGCAGGAGCGCGATTGCCGCGATCAAGAGCGCGACCTCGCCGATGATCGGGGTGGCGAGGAAGGCGACGATCTGCGACACGGTGCCGAACAAGGCCGACGCCGACAGCGTTCCGGCGAGCGCGACCGCGCCGCCGCCGATCACGGTGATGAACGCCTTGGCGATATAGGCGGTGCCGACGTTGGGCACGATCGAGGTCAGCGGTGCGATCAGGCCGCCGGCGAGGCCGGAGAGCGCCGAGCCGACGAAGAAGGTGAGCGCATAGACCCGGCGCGTGTTGACGCCCAGGCTCGCCGCCATGCCGGGGTTCTGCATGGTGGCGCGGGCGATCAGGCCGAAGCGGGTGAAGCGCAGCAGCGCGAATACCGCCAACAGCACGAGTGCGCTCACGGCGATGATGAAGAGCGTGTAGCCGCTCTCGCGGTAGATGCCGATCGCGAAGCTCCCGAGCGGGGTCGCGACGCCCTCGCGGTAGTAGCCGATCGCGACCGAGGCGACCCCGATCATCAGGAGCGAGAGCCCCCAGGTCGCGAGCACGGTCTCGATCATGCGGCCGTACAACGGCCGGATGATCAGGCGCTCGACGACGATGCCGAACAGGCCGACGGTGAGCGGCGCGACCGCGAACATCGCGACCCAGAGATTGGCGCCCTGGTGGACGGCGATGATGGTGGCGAATCCGCCCAGCATCAGGAACTCGCCGTGGGCGAAGTTGATGACCCGCATCATGCCGAAGATGATGGCGAGGCCGACGCTGATCAGGGCGAGCGAGGCAATCGCGTAGGCGACCTGGATCAGGACGACGAGCGCGTAGTCCATGGCGGCACGAAGCTAAGCGGCGGTTCGGACTCGACAAAAACCCTCATAGCGAGCTTGTCGAACCATGTGAGGGCTACGAAGGAGAGCGCCTCATCCTTCGACCCGCTCGGGATGAGGCGCTTGAACCGGTCGGCGTCAGATCTTCGGTTCGAACTGCGCGTTGGTGTTCGGGTTCTTCTGCAGGTCGCACTCGTTGTTGGGATTGGCCGGCGCGACGCTGTCGAACTTCTGCACCAGCTTGAGCGCCTGATTCTGCACTTCCCACAGGAACATGTTGAAGTTGACGTGGTGGGTCTTGGGATCGACCGAGATGCGGCCGCTCGGGCCGTCGATCGCGATCTTGCCGGTTTCGAGCGCCTGGATGACTTTGTCGCGGCTGGTCGTGCCGGCCATCTTGACCGCGTCGTGATAGAGCCAGAAGCCCTGGTAGGAGTTGCCGGCGAGGTCGCCCAAGTAGCCGTAATCGACGCCCTGGAAGTGCTTCTTGAAGCGGTCGAGGAACGACTTGTTGGCCGGCGTATCGATCTCGTCGACGTAGTTGTAGCAAATCATGATGCCGTCGCCGACGTCCTTGGGCAGGCGGAAGTGCTCGCCGACCTGGCCGAAGGTCTGCGAGGCCAACCCGATCGAGCGCTTGGCGCCGGAGGCCGCGAACTGCTGGTAGAACGCGTCCGACGCGATCAGGGTGGTGAGCACGAAATCGGGCTTCGCCGCCTGAATCTTGCTGATGGTCGGGCCGAACTGATTGGCGCCGATCGGGTGGAATTCCTGCCCGATCACCTCGGCGCCGTTCTCCTTGGCGATCTTTGCCGCCCACTTGCCGGAAATCTGGCCGAAATTGTAGTCGACGCCGACATAGTAGATCTTCTTTCCGAACTTCTTGATCGCCGCCGGCAGCAGGTTGGCGAGGAGCTGGCCGGGCGTGGTGCCGGTGACGAAGGCATTGCGGTCGCACACGCCGCCCTCGTAGGGCATGTTGTAGAAGTAGAGCAGCTTGCCGCGATTGAAGATCGGCCGGATGATCTCGCGCGAGGACGAGGTCATGCCGCCGAACACCACGTCGAGCTTGTCGCGCAGCACCATCTGCTGTGCGAATTGCCCGTAGAGCTGGTTGTTGGCCTGGGCATCGTAGGTGACGAATTCGATCTGCCGCCCCAACAGGCCGCCCTTCGTGTTCACTTCATCAGCCGCCAAATCGTAGCAGCGCTTCTTGTTGACGCCGAAGATGCCGATCGGACCGGTCAGGTCGAGCACGACGCCGATCCGGATCGGCGGTGCCGCCCGCGCCACGGTATGGACGAACGGGCTCGCGACGACGGCCATAGTGCCGGCCGCTGCGCCTTTGAGCAGGTTGCGCCGATTGATGGTCATGCTGTCCTCCCTGGACGATTGCTTGGCCGTGTCGGAGCGACCCGGCGCCAGGGGTCGATTCTCCACACGGGCGCGAAAACTGCAAATGGATGCGACCACTCGAAAGCCGTCCCCTCCATGGCCGGAGCGGACGGGGGAAGGGGGTGCTTTCGCAGGCCGGGGGGATAACCGTATGGTAGCCCCATTGGGAAACCCGATGTGGCGGTTGATCGACTTTTCGCCGTTTTTCGCGCTTGGGCTCGCCGCGCGGTTCGGCCTCGACGCGGCCGAACGATTCTACGTCGCGGCCCTGGTCGCGGCCGCGGTCGGCCTCGCCTCGGTCGTGCGCCGCCGCCGGGTCAATCCGCTCATCACCGGCGCGCTGCTGTGGTTCCTTGTTGTCGCCGCCGCCTACCTCGCCGGAATCGGCGCCGCCGGGCGGCTCGAGGAGCCGCTCTTGTTCGCCGTCATTCTCGCGGTCGGGCTTTACGAAACGATCGCGAACCCGCGCGGCTTCGTCGATGCCGTCCACGCCGACCGCGCTGCGGTCCGGCGCCTGTCGTCGCCGCTCATCCTCGCGACGATCGCTGCGTTCGCGCTGAGTTATCTCCTGCGCGGCGACATCGCGCTCGCCGGCGTCCTGCCCTACGCGCTCCTATTCCTGGCGCAGGCGTGGCTCCGGCGCAAACTCGCCGCCGTGCCGGCACCGGCCGTTCAGCCGTCGCCCTCGTAGATCGTGATCCCGAGCGGCTTCGGCCGGCGGTCGTTGGTGGCGTTCTTGTCCGCCGGGCAGGCCGAGACCGCGGCCAAAATGTCCATCTCGGCCCGGAACTCGATGTAGTCGCCCTTCTTCGCGGTCGGCGGGTGGATGGTGAAGGTACCGTCCGGCGCGACGTCGACGTTCATGAACACGTTGAAGACGTCGACGATGTCGTCGCCCTCGATGCCGTAGGGCGCCAACGCCTCGGTCAGGTTCTCCTGGCACGAGCGGTGGGTACGATCGTTGTCGCGCAGCATGTAGAGCTTCTTCGAGCAGCGCCCGCCCATGCTGCCCCAGTGGTTTTTCACTGTATCGTCGGTCACCGTCATCATCAGGTTCTCGCGCGGCGGCTTCGAATAGAAGTACTTGAGCGCCTTGGCGGTGCCGTGGCCGAGCATGACGTTGAGCGCCCAGGTCTGACCAACGTGGAAGCTTTCCTTGAAGTCTTCGGCGTTGAAGAAGCAGCAGTCGCCGACCTGCTTGTCCTCGACCAGGTGAATGCGGAACAGCTGGCCCTGCTTGACCATGAACGCCCGCCCATGACGCGCGGGAATGACGAAGTCCTCGACGATTCGGCGCGCCATCGGATGTGCTCCTCCCGGTTCTCGCCCCGCCAACGGAGACGATTGATAGTAGACGAGATCGTGTAAGATCGGGGCTCCGTCGTCGGCGTTCTCGTTTCCGATCCGTTCCATGAAAGCTCCGCCGTTCCGCTACGTGCGCGCCGAAAGCGTCGACCACGCGCTCGACCTCCTGGCCGAACACGGCGACGACGCCCAAGTGCTGGCCGGCGGCCAGAGTCTGGTGCCGGCGCTCAACTTGCGGCTGGCGGCGCCCAAACTGGTCATCGACATCAACGGGTTGAGCGCGCTCGGCGGCATCGTGATCGCGGGCGACTCGGTCCGGATCGGAGCGCTCGCCCGCCACGCCGAGGTGCTGACGTCGGAGGCGATCCAGGGCCAGCTGCCGCTGATCGCCAAGGCGATGCCGCACGTCGCCCACGTCGCGGTCCGCAACCGCGGCACCTTCGGCGGCTCGATCGCCTACGCCGATCCCGCCGCCGAGCTGCCGGCGTGCGCGGTCGCGCTCGACGCGCGCTTCGTCCTGCAAAGCAAGCGCGGGCGGCGCGAGGTGGCGGCGGCCGATTTCTTCAAAGGGCTCTACCAGACCGAGCGCGCCCCCGACGAGCTCCTGATCGAGGCGTTCATCCCGCGCCAGCGTTTGGGCTTCGCGTTCGCGTTCGGCGAAGTCGTGCGCCGCCACGGCGATTTCGCGATCGTCGGCCTGGCGGCGATCGGCCGCTGGGATGGCGCCCGCGTCCAGGATCTGAAGCTCGTCTATTTCGGCTGCGAAGACCGGCCCAAGCTCGCCACCGGCGCGATCAAGGTCGTGCGCGAGCGCAAGTTCGATGCGGTCGCGGTCGAGGCCGCGGTCGCCGCGCTCGATCGCGACCTGGATCCGGTCGGCAACCTGTTGGGGAGCGCCGCCGCCAAGCGCCACATCGCCAAGACCATCACCCGCCGGGCCCTCGGCTCGATGTTCAGGAACTGAGGTGCCGATGATGGCGCGCTCGACCCCCTCGATTTTCTCGAACCCCCTCTCCCGCTGTGTGCAGGGGGAGGGTAGGGAGGGGGTCGCGTGACCGACGAAACCCGCGACATCGCCCTCACCGTCAACGGCGCCGCGGTCGCGCGCACCGTCAAGGTGCGCCAGCACCTGGTCGACTTCCTGCGCCACGAGCTCGAGATCACCGGCCCGCATCTCGGCTGCGAGCACGGCGTCTGCGGAGCCTGCACGGTGCGCGTCAACGGCCGCGCCGTGCGCGGCTGCCTGATGCTGGCGGTGCAGGCCGACGGCGCCGAGGTCGCCACCATCGAAGGCCTGACCGCGAGCGGCGAGGTCGCCGACCTGCAGGAGGAGTTCGTCAAGCGCAACGCGCTCCAGTGCGGATACTGCACGCCCGGGATGGTGACGACGGCGGCCGAGCTTCTGGCGGCGAAAGCGCCCATGACGCGGGCCGAAATCCGCGCGTTCCTGTCGGGCAACTACTGCCGCTGCACCGGCTATCAGGCGATCATCGATGCGGTCGAGGCGACGCTCGCCCGGCGCCTGGCCAAACGATGAGGCGGCGATGACGACCACCCCGTCGATCCGCAGCCCGATCGGCCAACGCGTCGAGCGCACGCGCTCGCGTAAACTGATCGCCGGCCGCGGCCGCTATACCGACGACATGCGGCTGCCGCGCATGCTGCACGCGGCGTTCGTGCGCTCGCCCTATGCCCACGCCCGCATCGCGGCGATCGACCCGGCCCGGGCGCTGGCGATGCCGGGCGTCCGCCACGTCTTCACCGGCGCCGACATCGCGCGTGTATGCACGCCGTGGTCGGGCGAAGCGCCGCATCTCCCGACGCTCAAGTCCCCGCCCCAGCACGCGCTCGCGGTCGAGATCGCGAAATGGCAGGGCGAGCCGGTCGCGGCCGTCCTGGCCGACAGCCGCGCCGAGGCCGAGGACGCCGCGGCCGAAGTGGCGGTCGCGTGGGAGGAGCTGCCGGCCGCGGCCGATGCGACCCAGGCGCTCGCGCCGGGCGCCGCGCTCGTCCATCCCGCGCTCGGCACCAACTTGGCGTTCCAGCACACCGTCGCCAAGGGCGAGGCCGACAAGGCATTCGCCGGCGCTGCGCACGTGGTCGAGGCCTCGTTCAGCTTCGGCCGCCACACCGGCGTCACCTTGGAGCCGCGTTCGATCATCGCCGACTACGACCCGAGCCTCGGCACCCTCACCGTCCACCACGCCTGCCAGGCGCCGTTCCAGATGCAGCACGTGTTCGCGATGCATCTCGGCATCCCCGAACACTTGATCCGCGTCGTCTGCCCCGACGTCGGCGGCGGCTTCGGCATCAAGCTCCACATCTACGGCGACGAGGTCGCGGCCTGCGCCATGAGCAAGCTCACCGGCCGGCCGGTCAAGTTCATCGCCGACCGCATCGAGAGCATGCTCACCGACATCCATGCCCGCGACCACCGCGTCAGCGCGCGCCTGGCGCTCGGTTCCGACGGCACCATCAGGGCGATGGAGCTCGAGGATCTCTGCATCATCGGCGCCTACGCCAACTATCGCCGCTTCTCGAGCGGCGAAGGCATGCTGATCCTGTTCTTCTCGGGCGCGCCTTACCGCATCCCCAACTACCGCGCCCGCTTCCGGATGCCGTTCCAAAACAAGAACACGACCGGCATGTACCGCGGTGTCGGCCAGCCGATCGCCTGCGCCGTGACCGAGGCGCTCGCCGACCGCGCGGCGTCGGCGTTGGGGCTCGACCCGGTCGAATTCCGCCGCCGCAATTACCTGCGCGAAGCCGATTTCCCGACCACCTCGCCCGGCGGCATGCCGATGGAGAAGCTCGCGTTCGAGCGCGCGCTGGATGAGCTCGTGAAGCTCATGCGTTACCCCGAGCTCCGCGCCGAGCAGCGCGCCGAGCGTGTCAAGGGCACGCTCCGCGGCATCGGGCTCGCGACCTTCGTCGAGATCACCGCGCCGGGCCCCCACTATTACGGGCCTTCGCGCCACGGCGTCAGCTCGAACGACGGCGCCACCGTGCGGCTCGACCCGACCGGCAAGGTCCGCGTGATCTCCTCGGTCACCGATCAGGGCCAGGGCACCGAGACCGGCATCGCCCAGATCGTCGCCGGCGGCTTGGGCGTCCGCTACGAGGACGTGAGCGTGATCCACAGCGACACCGCGGCCTCGGCCTATGGCGGCGGCGCCTGGGGCTCGCGCGGCACCGCGATCGGCGGCGAGGCGGCGCTGCTGGCCGCGACCGAGCTCAAGGGTAACGTCTTGAAGCTTGCCGGCACCGTGCTCCAGGCCGATCCCGGCACGCTCGATCTGGTCGATGGCCAGATCTGCAACGCCGGCTCGGGCGTTGTCCGCATGAGCCTGCCTGAGCTCGCCGCGCTCGGTTATTTCCGCCAGAACGAGCTTCCGCCCGACGTCCAGCCCGAGTTCGCGGTGACGCGCTCGTTCAACCCGAAGAAAATGGCGGCGGTCGCGAGCGGGATTCAAGCCGCCTACGTCGAGGTCGATCCCGACACCGGCATCGTCAGGCTGCTCCACCATTGGGTGGTCGAGGACTGCGGCCGCCTGATCAACCCGGCGCTGGTCGAGGAGCAGATCCGGGGCGGCGTGGTGCAGGGCCTGGGCGCCGCCTTGTTCGAGCACATCGTCTACGACGAGCGCGGCCAGAACCAGACCGCGACCTTGGTCGACTATCTGGTGCCGATGGCGTCCGAGATGCCCGACATCACCATCGGCCACATCGAGACGCCCTACGAAGCGACGATGTTGGGCGCCAAGGGCGCGGGCGAAGCCGGTACCGTCGGCGCCGCCGCCGCGGTCTTGAACGCGGTCAACGACGCGCTCGTGCCGCTCGGCGCGACGCCGATCGGCGAGATTCCGATCACCCCGGACGTGGTCTTGAAGGCGCTCAAGAAGATTACTTGAATTCTGTAACGACCATCGTTACACTCGCTTGTGATCAAGAGCTTTGGCTCGAAGGAGTCGGAAGCCCTGTTTCGGGGCCAAACAAGCCGACGCTTGCCGACCGAGATTCAGCGCCGGGCATTGCAGAAGCTCGTCGCCTTGAACGCAGCAATATCCTTGGACGAACTTCGAAACATTCCCGGGAATCGGCTCGAGAAACTACGTGGTGACATGGCCGGGCAGTATTCGCTGCGAATTAACGACCAGTGGCGGGTTTGCTTTCGCTGGCACAATGGAGACGCATTCGATGTCGAAATCGTTGACTACCACGCGTAAGAAGTCGGCCGCACGGCGGCACCGTG
>VGEO01000071.1 GCA_016869275.1 Alphaproteobacteria bacterium
GGCGTAGCCGAGCCACAGCAAAATGTACCCGAAGAACGAGGCGCCGGCCTTGAGCGCGACCGCGACCACCACCGCATCGAGGACGATCGCCACCGCGGCGAACACGATCCCGAGCTTCAAGCCTTCGGCCGCGCGTTGCGCGGTATCGCGCAAGTGCCGCTTGGCCAGCCACGGGATCAAGACCGCCCACGCGATCAGGATTGGCACGCTGACCGCGAGGTTCGCCGACACGTACGCGGTTCGCCCCCAGTCCTTGAGCGCGGGAATCGCGAACACCACGCTCCCCCACACCATCCCGACCAGCCACAAAATCGCGGCGTAGCCCAGCGCGCGTCCGACCTTGTGCGGCATCGTGGATCCTCTTCGTTCGCGGCCCGTCCTACCCGAAAGGGTATGCGAGGAGCGACGCGTTCGGCTAGAGCGCAAAAAAACACGGGCCCGAAGGCCCGCGTTTCGTTGCGCGTTTGATGCGCCGGTTACGACTTCGGTACGTAACGGTTGGTGAAGTACTTCTTGGGATCCTCTGGAATCGTGATCAGCTTGCGCTTGATCGCCCACTCCTGGGCTTCTTTCCAGACCGCTTCCTTCTGCACCCAGTACTTGCCGTCGGGATCCTGCCAATGGGTGGCGATCGCTTGCGCCATGCCGTTGTGCTGGTCGAGGGTGAAGATCTCGTTCTTCGAGTGGACCCACTTGTTGGTCTCTTTCCACTCCTGTTTGCCGAAATAATCCTCGATCCCCTTCTGGGTCGCACGCAGGAAGCGGCACGTGGTCGCGCCGTTCTTGGTGATCCAACGCTCGGGCGCGACGTAGAGCTGATAATAGAACTTGGGCACCCCGAAATCCGAATAGCGCAGGAACGTCGGCAGGGCCTTACCTTCCTTTTTGGCGAGTTCGGACGTGATCATGTGCTCGGCGTACTCGAGCGTGTGCGCCGCCGCCACCTTCTTGGTCATCAGGTACGAAATGTGGCCAAAGCCGGGATCAACGATCTGCACGTCTTTGCGCGTCAAGCCGCCCGCTTCGAGGATCGTGTCGAGGAACGCTTGCGCGTCCTGCTTGGGTCCCACGCCAAGAATCTTCCCCTTGAGGTCAGCCGGCTTCTTGATGTTCTCGTCGCCCATCGCCGTGAGGCCCGACGAGAGCTTGTAGAGCGCGACCGCGGCCGACACCACCGGGATCCCGGTCTCGCGCGAGAGCATCACTTCGGGTACGTAGGTCATCGAGAACTGCACCCGCTCGCGCGCGACCAGCTTGATCGGATCGGCGGGGTTGGCCGGCGAGATCACTTTCACTTCGATGCCCTCGGCCTGGTAGTAGCCCTTGTTGATGGCGGTGAACATCGGGCCCTGGTTCGACCATGGAATCCAGTCCGCCATCACGGTGATCGACTTGGTTTCGGCCGGTTTTTCGCACGCATCTTGGGCCGCCGCCGGCGGAACAGCGACGACGAGCGCAGCCGCGGCGAGCGCGGTGGCCGACAGTAAACGATGAAATCCTCTCATAGCAGCAACCTCCCTGTATGCCAGACTGTGACGAACGCCTTAATTTTAGTGCGAAACAGACCACGCCGCCAACCCGCTCGCCGAACCGCGTGGGGTTGCTGTAAGATCGAACGCGGGAGAGGCGACTGTTATCTTGAAGGGGGCCGATGATGGGCTTCGTCGGGAACGAACTCAATTCGACGACGCGCGCGATGCTGGCGGCAACCCGCGCGCCACTCGCGCGGGCAAACCACGCGCCGGGTTTCATCTACACCGATGCCGCGGTCTACACGGCCGAAAAAGACCGCATTTGGATGAAAGACTGGATCGCGGTGGCGCGGATCGAGGAACTAGCGCAGCCGGGCGACTATCTGGCGCTCCGCGTGGTCGATGAGCCGCTGCTGCTGACGCGCGACCACGGGGGCACGCTCCATGCCTTCGCCAATGTCTGCGCCCATCGCGGGGTCGAAGTCGCGGCCGGCGCGGGCAATGCCAAGGAATTCATGTGCCCGTACCATGGCTGGCTCTACGGCCTCGACGGCCGGCTCCTCGGTGCACCCTACATGAAGGAAGCGGCAGGCTTCGACCCGGCGCGCTGCCGGCTGCCGCCGCTGCACTGCGAGGTGTGGCAGGGATGGGTGTTCGTCAATTTCGACGCCGACCCTGAGCCGCTCGCCCGCTTCGTCGCCGATTTCGACGCCGACTTCGGCTTCATCCGCCAACAGGAGCTCGCGATCGCGGCCAAGCTCGACATCGTGCTCAACTGCAACTGGAAGCTCGTGGTCGAGAACGCGATGGACAAGTACCACATCGGCACCATCCACGCCGAGACGCTTTCCTACGGCGCCGATCACACGGCGGTCGAGTTCTGGCTCAAAAAGCGCGGGATGTACGGAACGTTTTTCTCGTTCGCGCCCCGCTTCAACGATCACCGGCCGCTGTTCGACCGGCCGATGGCATCGCTCGAAGACAAGCCGCTCGATTTCGCCGGCGCGAGCTTCATGGCCCCCAATTTCCAGCAGTTCTACTACTGCGACAACGTCGAATGCCTCACCTACTGGCCGCTCGGCGTCGACCGCACCCGGCTCTACGTCTATCTCTTGTTCCCGAAACCGTTCCTCGACCATCCCGAGTTCGCGAGCCGGATCAAACAGTACACCGACACCGAGACCCGCGTGTTCGAGGAAGACCGCGCCATGGTGCAGTCGCTTCAGAACGGGGTCGCTTCGCGCCACTTCAGGCCCGGCCGCTTCTGCCGCATGGAAGCGCCGATCCAGCACGTCATCAACTACTACACCGAGCGGATGTTCGAAGCGTGACTCGCGCGCCGCGCTGGGTGCGAACCGGCGCACACCGCGTAAGCAAGTAAAAAAACACGGGCCCGAAGGCCCGCGTTTCGCGACCTCGACCGCCCGGGCGGTTACGACTTCGGCACGTAGGCGTTGGTGAAGTACTTCTTGGTTCCTTCGGGAATCGAGATGAACTTCTGCTGCAGCGCCCAATCCTGCGCCTGCTTCCACACCTCTTCCTTCTGCACCCAGTACTTACCGGCCTCGTCCTTCCAGTGGGTCGAGATCGCTTGCGCCATCTTGTTGTGCTGCTCGAGCGAGAACACGCTGTTCTTCGAGTGCACCCACTTGTTGGTTTCCTGCCAACCCTGCTTGCCGAAATAGTCGTCGGCGCCCTTGCCGGTGGCGCGGAGGAAGCGGCAGATGGTGGCGGCGTTCTTCTTGCTCCAATTCTCGTTGGCGACGTAGAGCTGGTAGTAGAACTTCGGCACGCCGAAATCGGAGTAGCGGAGGAAGTTGGGCTTGGGCTTACCTTCCTTGGCGCTCATTTCCTCGATAATCATGTTCTCGGCGTAGGCGAGCGTGTGCGCCGCCGCCACCTTGCGCGTCATCAGGTATTGGCTGTGACCGAAGCCCGGGTCGACCATCTGAACGTCTTTCTTGGTCAAGCCCGCCGACTTGAGCAGGGTATCGAGATACGCCTGCGCATCCTGCTTAGGCCCGATGCCGATGATCTTGCCTTTGAGGTCGGCCGGCGTCTTGATGTTCTCCTCGCCATGCGTGGTCAAGCCCGACGACAGCACGCGGAGCGCGACCGCGACCGCGGTCACCGGAATGCCGGTCTCGCGCGAGAGCATCACTTCGGGCACGTAGGTCATGCTCATGTTGACCCGCTCGCGCGCGACCAGCTTGATCGGATCGGCCGGGTTGGCGGGCGAGATCACCTCGACCTCGATACCTTCTTCCTTGTAGAGCCCCTTCTGCTGGGCGGTAAACATCGGCCCCTGGTTCGACCATGGAATCCAATCGGCCATGACGATGATCTTCTTGGCCTCGGCCGGCTTCTGGCAGGCGTCCTGGGCGAACGCCGCCCCGACCGTGAGGGCTATCGCGGCGACCGTCGTCGCGCCGATACGAACAATCGAAGACATGGAGCACTTCCCTTGGTTGTTGGAGGCGAGCAGCTTAGGGGCGCGTGCCGCTTCGTTCAACTGCTCGCCGAACCGAGGAGCCACGCTATCCTGGAGAGGGGCCGGCTTCTGGCGGATGTTCAATCCTCAGTCTCACGCGGATGCACGCGTACCCGGACCGGCTGGACGATCCAGGGCGCGCCCTCGACCGAGTGCGTTCTCAACGCTGCTTGAGACTCGCGTCGTCCGCTCTACCCGGTAACCGGGATCGGAACGATTCGCTCGCGCGCGACTTCGCGGGCCCGCCCTCGAAGTTAAATGGTCGGAGCGAGTGGATTTGAACCACCGACCCCCAGACCCCCAGTCTGGTGCGCTAACCAGGCTGCGCCACGCTCCGACCGCCGGGTTGGCCGGCGCGGGCGACTATATCGAGCGCGTGCAGACGCGGCAACGTTAGCGCCGCCCACCCAACCATAGCCGTCATGCGCGAGCGGAGACCCGCGCATCCCGGCTCGAACGCCTCGACATCGATTGCCGGGACTTCGCCAGGACTTCGCCCGGCGATGACGGCTTTCTAAAGCGAGCCTCGGTGGCAGGGGCTTCGCCCGGCGATGAGGACTTTCACGGTTCGACGAAGCGCCATGAAGGCCTTCGAACGTCAGCGCTTGATGACCTTGAGCAGCTTGCGGAGGGAAGAAAGTTCGCTGATCGCCGCTTCGATCCGCTGGCGCTGGCGCAGGTTGAGGTCGGACGCCGGGCTCGCGCTGGCCGGCGCCGCCGCCGGCGGCGCGTCGGCCTCGTCGTCGCGCAGGCGTTGGGCTGTCCGCACCACCTCGCGCGGGACCTTGCGAATGTCGTCGCGGGCGCCGCCGTTGCGGTCCTTCAGGACCTTCTGCACGCCCTTGATGGTGTAGCCCTCGTCGTAGAGCAGGCTTCGGATCCGGCGCAGGAGTTCGACGTCCTCCGGACGGTAGTAGCGCCGGCCGCCGCCCCGCTTCATCGGTTTCACCTGGGCGAACTTGCTCTCCCAGAACCGGAGCACGTGCTGCGGCACGTCGAGCTCGGACGCGACCTCGCTGATCGTGCGGAAGGCGCCGGGCGACTTGGCGCCGCGCGGGCCAGCGGCGATGGAGCGGGCGATGTCTTCGGCCATGGGCTACGACGCCGACGGGGTGGTCTTGCCGTTCAGGGCCTGGTTGATACGGTCTTTGAGGACGTGCGAGGGCCGGAACACCAAGACCCGCCGCGGCAGGATCGGAACCTCCTCGCCGGTCTTCGGGTTGCGGCCCACCCGCTGGCCCTTTTCGCGGACGTAAAAGCTTCCAAATGAAGAAACTTTTACGGTTTCCCCGGCGATCAGGCTGGTCGCGATCTCGGCCAGGACGGACTCCACCAGATCGGCGGATTCGTTCCGCGAGAGTCCGACTTCTTGGTACACCGCCTCGCTCAATTGAGCGCGCGTAACGGTTTTACCCTCTGTCACCGGTTCCCCCTACTGCGTGCGCGTTTTTTAGTTTGGGCGTACGGTAGCTTCGGAACAGAAACCCGTCAATATCAAAGGGATGCGGGTCGTCATTTAAGTGGTTTAGGTTTTTTCGCCCGTTACCAGCGGGCCAGACACGATCCCCAGGTGAATCCCCCGCCCATCGCCTCCATTAGTAGGAGTTGGCCGGGTTTGATGCGGCCATCGCCGACCGCCTCGGCGAGCGCGAGCGGCACCGACGCGGCCGAGGTATTGGCGTGCCGGGCGATGGTCGAGATCACCTTGCCGGGCGCGATACCCAGGCGTCGGGCGGTGCCCTCGAGAATCCGCTGGTTGGCCTGGTGCGGCACGATCCAGTCGACGTCGGCGGCGGTAATCCCGGCGCCTTCGAGCGCTTCCTTGATGACGTCGCCCAGGTTGACGACGGCGTGGCGGAACACCTCGCGGCCGTTCATGCGCAGATGCCCCGTGGTCTGGGTCGAGGACGGGCCGCCGTCGACGTAGAGCGCATCGTGCTGACGGCCGTCGGAATGAAGACAGGTGCGCAAGATGCCGCGATCGTCGAGACCGCCCTGCCCCTCGCTCGCCTTCAGTACCACCGCGCCGGCGCCGTCGCCGAACAGGACGCAGGTGGTGCGGTCCTGCCAATCGAGGATGCGCGAGAACGTCTCGGCGCCGATCACCAGCACGGTTTCGGCCGAGCCAGCGCGGATGAAATTGTCGGCGACGGTGAGGCCGTAGATGAACCCGGAGCACACCGCCTGCACGTCGAACGCCGCGCCGCGGGTCATACCGAGCCCGGCTTGCACCACGGTCGCGGTTGCCGGGAAGGTCTCGTCCGGCGTCGCCGTCGCGACGATGATGAGGTCGAGATCGTTCGCCCCCAAACCGGCCGCCGCCAGCGCCGGACGCGCCGCCGCGATCGCCAGGTCCGAGGTCTTCTCGCCGTCGGCGGCGATGTGCCGTTCGAGGATGCCGGTCCGCTCGACGATCCATTCGTTCGAGGTGTCGACGCGCTCGGCGAGCTCGGCGTTGGTGACGACGCGCGCCGGCAAGTACGCGCCGCAACCGACAAACCTCGAACGGCGCACCGGGCTCACGCGACCGTCGCCGGCGTCAGCGGCGCCGTCTTGGCGTCGAAGCGCTTGAAGTCCTCGACGATGCGCTCGGAGATATTGCCGCGCACCATGTCGACCGCGACGCCGATCGCGCTCGCGAACCCCATCGCGTCCATCGAGCCATGGCTCTTGACGACGATGCCGTTCAGGCCGACGAACATGGCGCCGTTGTAGACGCGCGGATCGACGCGGGCCCGGAGCGTCTTGAGCGCCGGCCGCGCCAGCAAGTATCCCAACTTCGACATCAACGAGCGGCGAAACGCCTTGGCGAGAAAATTGGTGTAGAGCCGGGCCGTGCCTTCGGCCGTCTTGAGCGCAACGTTGCCGGTGAAGCCGTCGGTGACGACCACATCGGCGGTGCCGGCCGGGATGTCGCTGCCCTCGACGTAGCCGATGAATTCGAGCGGCAGGTCGCCGTCCTTCAACAGCTGATAGGCGCCGCGCACGTCTTCATGGCCCTTCAGTTCTTCCGAGCCGACGTTGAGAAGGCCAACCCGCGGCCGCTCGATGCCGAGCAGCGTGCGCGCGAACGCCGAACCCATCACCGCGAACTGAACCAGCGTGCTGGCGTCGCATTCGACGTTGGCGCCCAGGTCGAGCATCGTGCACTCGCTCTTGACGGTCGGGAACAGGCCGACGATCGCCGGCCGGTCGATGGTCGGCAGCGTCTTCAGGACGAACCTGGCCATCGCCATCAGGGCGCCGGTGTTGCCGGCGGAGACCACGCCCTGCGCCGCGCTGTCGCGGACCGCATCGATCGCGAGGCGCATGCTCGAGCGCGCGCCACGGCGGAGCGCCTGGGCCGGCTTGTCGCTGTCGCCGATCGCTTCGTCGGTATGGCGAATGTCCGAAAGCGCCCCGATTTTGGGGGCCTTGTCGAGCAGCGGCTTGATCTTGCGCTCGTCGCCGAACAGCAGATAGCGGACCGTCGGGAAGCGCTCGCGCGCGATCGCGGCCCCGCGCACGACGTGGTCGGGGGCGTGGTCGCCCCCCATCGCATCGAGCGCAAGGGTGATGGTCGCCGGGGCCACGTCGGCCGGGCCGCCCGGTTAGGCGCTGGCGCTGTCGGGAGCCGGCACCACCTCGCGTCCGTCGTAGTAGCCGCAGGCGCGGCAGACGTGGTGCGGGCGCTTGAGTTCGCCGCAATTCGGGCATTCGCCCGAATTCGGCGCCTCGAGGGCGTGATGAGCGCGGCGCATGTTGCGGCGCGACTTGGAGATTTTTTTCTTCGGAACAGCCATGGGTCTCTCGCTTCGTCACTAATTTCGTTGCGGGGCGTGGGCGCCGTTAGGGCGAACCTTTCTTGCTCAAACTTTCCTTCAGCTTGCCGAGCGCGGCAAACGGTCCGGTCGCGCCGGCGGCGTCGCTATAACCCGAGAACGCCGCCCCCGGCTTACGCGGGTAGGGTTCGAGGGCCAGCGATAGCTGCTGGGCGGCGAATTCGCCTAGGTCGAACGCGTCTCCGTATACGATTTCAGGCTCATCATCCAGTTCGACATCGACTTCGCGGTCGGGCGTTCCGGCTGCGGGCGCCTCCGCAAAGACGACTTCCTGAGTGATGGTGTCCTCGACCCGCGCGCTAATCGGATCGAGCGTTACGACGCAAGATTGTACCACATCCACTTGAAAAGTAACGCGAAGCCGGAACCGGCGTCCGCCGCCGAGCGGCACCAAATCGGCCGCGACCGCGAAGCGCTCGATCCGAACCAGACCGAACCGGCGGGCGAGCGCGGCACATTCCGAATCGGTGGCCGCGAACTCGCGCGAAACCGGGGTCTCGGCCAAGTCGTCGCGCCGCACGATGCGGCTGAATTCGGCGGCGGCGGTTTCACCCTCCATGGCCGACCCTTCGTGGATCCGCAGGTGACCTAAAGGGCGCGGACCATAAGGTCAAGCCGAGCCCCGGTCAACGAGCGCCGGCCCGCCATCGGGCGGAAACGGGATCATCGCGAGGCGCCCGGCCGCCAGATCGGCCGCCCGGAGGCCCAGGATCGCCCGGTCCTGACGGCGGACGTAGTTCGCCATGGCCGCCGCCGTTTCGGGCTTCGGTCGGGCGTCGCGATAGAGGTTGCGGGCGAGGGCAAAGTCGAGCGCGTCGGCGGGCGCGGCGGGATCGAGCGCATCGCCATAGGCTTTGAGGCGCCCGTAGAACGCCGCCACCATCGCCTTGACCCGTTTGCCGACGCGGAGGTCGCCGACCCCGGCCTTGCGCAATCCGTGATCGAGATTGTCGACCATCGCCTCGAACAGGGCCTGGCCGAGCGGGCCAAGCGCCGGATCGCGCTGGAGCCGGCGAATCGCCAGCGAAACATGGAGCGCCAGGAGATCGAAGCGGCCGTCGATGGTATCGGGCACCTCGCCCGCCATGTAGAACGCCGGGAGCCGCGACTGCGCCACCAGCGCGCCGAACAGCGCGTGGGCGGACGCCTGCGCGGGCGTTTGACGGCGAAACAGGTTAATCACGCGGGCAGGCCGGCGGTTTGACAGCGGCGACTCGGGGTGCCATTTAGTCTTTGAGGTACGGGCTTGGACACCGGCCGTCAACCCGAACCTCGCCAGGCCGATTGATGGATCGAGGCAGCGCAGGATGAAATCGACGATCGTGGCGGCAATTGCGGTACTCGCGCTCGGCGCCTGTTCGCCGATCGTCGCCCAACACGGCTTCATTCCCGACAACGAGTTGGTCGACCGGGTCAAGGTCGGAACCCACACGCGCTCGCAAGTAACCGAAATCCTGGGTGCCCCATCGAGCGTCGCCTCGTTCAACGGCGAGACCTGGTATTACATTACGCGACGCACCGAGACGGTCGCGTTCCTGAAACCCAAAGTCACTGATCAACGGGTCGTTGCCGTGAGCTTCGATGCCAACAACGGGCTGGTCGCCGAGGTGCGCCGGTTCTCGGTCGAGGATGGGCGCGACGTCGCTTTCGTCGAACGCGAAACCCCGACCCGCGGCAAGGAACTGGGTTTCGTCGAGCAGTTGATCGGCAACGTCGGCCGCTTCAGCGACGAAGGCCGCACGCCGACTCGCGGCCGCCGCTAGCCGGCGAGCCGCCCACGGAGCGGGAGCCGGCATGGCCGGGGCCTCTCGCCCCGGCCCGCCGCGAGTTCGATCGGCTATTTCGCGAACGTCGCCAGCACCGCGAGCACCAGCAACGCCACGATGTTGACGATCTTGATCATCGGGTTGACCGCGGGCCCGGCGGTGTCCTTGTAGGGATCGCCGACGGTGTCGCCGGTCACGGCCGCCTTGTGGGCGTCCGAACCCTTGCCGCCGTGATTGCCTTCCTCGATGTACTTCTTGGCGTTGTCCCAGGCACCGCCGCCCGAGGTCATCGACAGCGCGACGAACAGCCCGGTCACGATCGAGCCCAGCAACATCGCGCCCATGCTCGCGAACGCAGCCGACTGGCCTGCGATCCACAGCACGACGACGTAGAGCACGATCGGCGCCAGCACCGGCAAGAGCGAGGGCACGATCATCTCGCGAATCGCCGCCTTGGTGAGGAGGTCGACCGCGCGCGAATAATCGGGCTTGGCCTTGCCTTCCATGATGCCGGCGATCTCCTTGAACTGCCTGCGCACCTCGATCACGATCGACCCGGCCGCGCGCCCGACCGCGCGCATGCCGAGCGAGCCGAACAGGTACGGCAGCAGGCCGCCCACGAACAGGCCAACCACGACATAGGGGTTGGAGAGGTCGAACTCGACCTGAAGTTTGGGGAAGTACTTCTTGAGGTCCTCGACGTAAGCCGCGAACAGCACGAGCGCAGCCAAGCCGGCCGAGCCGATCGCGTAGCCCTTGGTCACCGCCTTGGTGGTATTGCCGACCGCATCGAGCGCGTCGGTCGACTTGCGCACCTCGCGCGGCAGGTCGGCCATTTCGGCGATGCCGCCGGCGTTGTCGGTCACGGGACCGTAGGCGTCGAGCGCCACCACCATGCCGGCCAGCGCCAGCATCGCGGTCGCGGCGATGGCGATGCCGTAGACTCCGGCCAGCAGGTACGAGACGACGATGCCGACGCAGATCACCACGACCGGGGCCGCGGTCGCCTCCATCGATACGGCGAGCCCCTGGATCACGTTGGTGCCGTGGCCGGTGGTCGAAGCCTGCGCGATGCTCCGGACCGGCTTGAAGCCGGTGCCGGTGTAGTACTCGGTGATCCACATCAAGAGCCCGGTCACGGCGAGGCCGACCAGCGCGCAGTAGTAGAGGTGCCGCCCGGTGAACGCCTCGGCGCCGCTTCCCAGCTTGGTGCCGCTCCCGACCACCATGTCGGTCACGAACCACAGCGCGATCGCCGAGATGATACCGGTCGCGATGCATCCCTTGTAAAGCGCCGCCATGATCTTGTTGTCGCTGCCGAGGCGGACGAAGAACGTGCCGACCACGGAGGCGAGGATACAGACGGCGCCGATCATCAGCGGGTACATCATGAGCGCGCCCTGGGACGCGCCGGTGAACGAGATCGCGGCCAACAGCATGGTCGCGACGATGGTGACGGCGTAGGTCTCGAACAAATCGGCCGCCATGCCGGCGCAGTCGCCGACGTTGTCGCCGACATTGTCGGCGATCACCGCCGGATTGCGCGGATCGTCCTCGGGGATGCCGGCCTCGACTTTGCCGACCAGGTCGGCGCCGACGTCGGCACCCTTGGTGAAGATGCCGCCGCCCAACCGCGCGAAGATCGAGATCAGCGAGCCGCCGAAGCCCAACCCGACCAGCGCCTCGAGAATCTTGTCGGTCGGCGTGGCGGTTGCGACCAGGAAACCGTAGTAGACCGCGACCGCCAACAGCGCGAGCCCGACCACGAGCAAACCGGTCACGGCGCCGGCCTTGAACGCGATCGCGAGCGCCGGATTCAATCCGCCGGTCGCGGCCTGCGCGGTGCGGACGTTGGCGCGGACCGAGATGTTCATGCCGATGTAGCCGGTCGCACCCGACAGCACCGCCCCGATCACGAACCCGACGCCGACCCGCCACCCGAGCAGCGCCGTCAAGATCACAAACACCGCGACTCCGACCACAGCGATGGTTCGATACTGGCGGTTGAGGTAGGCCGAGGCTCCGACCTGGATCGCGTTGGCGATTTCGCGCATGCGCGGGTTGCCGGCGTCGGCCGCCAGCACGGATCGGCTGGCCCACAGGCCGTAGAGCAGCGCGATGACGCCGCAAGCGATGACGAACCACAATTGTCCGGTCATGAATTCAGTCCCCCTCCAGGAAAATTCAAGCGCCGCACGGGGTTACGCGCGGGCGGCGGGACAATGCCAAAGTTACGGGGGGATGGCAACCGCCGCTGCGCCGCTCGGCCGGAGGGTTAGGCAGGAGCCGCGGCGCGGCGGCGGAGCGCGAGCCAGGCCGAGGCGGCGATCGTCACCGTCAGGATCGGCAGCACGCTGTAATTGACCGATCCCCACCCGAAAAAGTAGAGCAGGTTGCCCGAGAGGAACGAGCCGGCGGCGACCGAACCGAACACCAGGAAGTCGTTGAGCGCCTGGGTCTTGGCCCGCTCGGCCGGGGCATAAGTCTCGGTCACGAGCGTGGTGCCGCCGACGAACATGAAGTTCCAGCCGACCCCGAACAGAAAGAGCGCAATCCAGAAATGGGTGAGCGTGATGCCGTGGAGGTTGATGAGCGAGGCCAGCACCAGCAGAACGCCGCCGGCGATCATGACCGATAGCACGCCGAAGCGGCGGATCAGATGGCCGGTCACGAACCCGGGCGCGAACATGCCGAGCGCGTGCCACTGGATGACGAAGGCGGCATCCTCGAGCGGCAGCGCACACAAGCCCATGGCAAGCGGCGTCGCGGTCATGACCGTGCTCATCGCCGTGTAGCTCACGAGCGAGGATAGTACCGCGACGACGAACACCGGCTGGCGCGCGATCGCCAATAGCGGCCGGCCGCCGCCGGTGCGCTCCGCCGCCGAGGGCGGCGGGATGTTGATGAACGAAAGCGTCAGCATGGCGACGGCAGCGAGCACCGATAGCGTCAGGTACGAGCCGACGTAGAGCAGGTCGGAAAAGAGGTCGCGGGTGAATTTGGCGACCTCGGGCCCGCACACCGCCGCGACCACGCCGCCCGTCAGCACATAGGACACGGCGCGGCCCTTGAACGGACCGCTCGAAGCGTCGGCGGCCGCGAAGCGGTAATACTGGCCGAACGCGTTGTAGCTCCCCATCAGGAACGTGCCGAGACAGAACAGCGGGAACAGCTTCCAGTAGATCGCGAGCGCGGCCACCAGACCACCGATCACGCCGAACCCGGCGCCGGTCATGAAGCCGAACCGGCGGCCGACGCGGCGCATCCACAGCGACGCCGGGATCGTGGTCGCGAGCGTCCCGACCACCATCGCTGTCACCGGCAGCGTCGCCAGCGCCTTGTCCTCGACCAGGAGCCAATCGCCGACGATCGAGGACAGCAACATCATCAACGTCGAGCCCGTCATCAGCAGCGCCGTACAGGCGGCGAGCAGGAAGACGTTACGCTTCTCGTCGGAGACGCGGGCGAACCAGTTCACTCAGTGACTCGATTTCTTCTTTTCTTTTTCCGACGTCTTGGGCACCGGCGGCTTCGCCATGTCGAGGGTGGCGTCGCCGACGCGGATGTCGACGACGTCGGCCTCGCCGATCACCTTGCGCGCCGCCGCCAGCAGCCGCGGCTGCACGGCAGTGAAGTCCATGACCGTCGCCGCCCGGCCGCCTTTATCGGCCTGTGCGTAAAGTTCGGTCAGGAGCGCGTCGCGAAGCTTGGGCGTCAGCGCCTTGACCTTGGCTGCTGCGGCTTTGTCGACCAAGACCAGCTCGACCTTGACCGCGGTGTGCTGCGAGCTCGTGACTGGAACGATAAACGGGTCGAGCTTGAGCTCCTCGAGGTTGACCGGCTTAGGCGCTGCTTCGACCTTGGCCTCTTTCTTGTCGGCGAAATCGAACATCAGAACGAACGCAGCGCCGCCGCCCAAACCGAGGACGAGCAAGACCACCGCCAGGATGATGACGAGTTTCATGGCCGGACGGGTCCGACTCTAGGCCAGCCGAGCGATCATTGTCAGCTAACGATGGGTGTAGCCGGGCCGCTCGAGATCGAGCGCGCCGCCGCCGGCATCGAGGGCGACGACACCGCCGCCCGGGACGATCCCGCCGATGACGGTCAGGGCGACGCCGGCGGCGCTCGCAACCGGGTCCAGCGCGATGGTCGGCGGAACCGTGAACAGGAGCTCGTAGTCGTCGCCGCCGGTCAGTGCGGTTTCGAGGAACTCAGGTCGTTCAGCGACGAGCGCCGCCGCCGGCCCCGAAAGCGGCACCCGTGCGGTTTCGACCCGGGCGCCGACGCCGCTGGTGTCGCAGATATGGCCGAGATCGGCGATCAGGCCATCGGACACATCGAGAGCGGCGGTAGCAAGCCCGATCAAACGCTGGCCAAGCGCAATGCGCGGCGTCGGCAGTCGGTAGCGTTCGGCGAGGAACGCCCGTCCGGCCGCCGGCAGCGCGCCGGTGACAACCTTAAGTCCGAGCGCGGCATCGCCGATCGTGCCCGAAACGACGATCCGGTCGCCTGGTTTGGCACCGTTCCGGCGCAGGCGCTGGCCCGATCGGGCGAGGCCGAACATGGTGATCGACAAGGCGAGCGGTCCCGATGTCGCCACCGTATCGCCGCCGATCAGGACGATCCCGAACGCCGCCTGGTCCGCAGCCAAGCCGGCGACGAAGCGCTCGAGCCAGGGTTCGCCGACGGTCTCGGGCAGCGCGATGGTGAGGACGTAAGAGTGCGGCCGCGCGCCCATCGCCGCAATGTCGGAGAGATTGACGCGGAGCGCCTTCTGCGCGACCCAATCGGCCCGCTCGTCGGCCGGGAAGTGGACGCCGGCGATCAGCGCATCGGCGGTCACGACGATTTCCTCGCCCGGCGCCGGCGCCAGCACAGCGGCATCGTCGGTAAGCCCGAACGCGAGCGGGTAGGAACGCGCGAGCGGCGCGAACAGGTCGGCGATCAGCTCGAATTCGCCGCGCCGGCGGCCGGTCATGGCGCGCGGCGCTCGAGTTCCGGCGCGCGCAGCTCGCGCGCCAAGCGATCGAGCACGCCGTTGACGACGCTGGGCTCGGGCCCGGAGAAGAACGCGTGGGCGACTTCGATATACTCGGTGATGACGACGCGGACCGGAACATCGGGGTGGGCCAGAAGCTCGAACGCGCCCGCGCGCAGGATCGCGCGGAGAATGTTGTCGATGCGAGCGAGGGTCCAGCCTTCGCCGAGCGCTCCGGCGAGCCGCGGGTCGATCTCGCCCGCACGCGCGATCGTCCCGGCGACGATCGCGCGAAACAGCTCGCGGTCGGCGCCGCGATAGTCGACGCCCTCGAGAACGTGGCCGATGCGATGGGCGAGAAACTGGGCGATCACCTCATCGGCCGGCGCGGTCGCGAGATCGATCTGGTAAAGCGCTTGCACCGCGCACAAGCGAGCGGCCGTGCGCGGCCGCAGCGCGGACGGCGCCCCGCTCATTGGCCTTTCCGCCGCTCGAACGCACGCTTCATGTCGAGCACCGTAAAAGCGGCGCGGACTGCTTCGGCGCCCTTGTTGCCGCGATCGATCGCGGCTCTCTCCATCGCCTGCTCGAACGTGTGGCAGGTAAGGACGCCGAACCCGACGACGATCGATTCGCGCGTCACCAAATCGGAGAGGCCCTGAACGCAGGCTCGAGCGACATGCTCGTGGTGGTCGGTCTCGCCGCGAATGACGCAGCCGAGCGCGACATACGCCGAATAGCGGCGGCGGGCGCCGTCGAGCGCCGCTCGGATCGCCGCCGGTATCTCGAATGCCCCCGGCACGGTCACGGTCTCGTGGCTGGCGCCGTGGGCGTCGATTTCGACGCGCGCGCCCTGCAGAAGCTCGTCGGCGATCTCCTCGTAGTAGCGCGCCTCGACGATCAGGATGTTGGGAACCGCCATCGTCCGCCCTTAGCGACTGCCCGGGACCGCACGGCGCGCGACGATCTCGAGGCCGTAACCCTCGAGACCGACCAGCGGCTGCTGCGAGTTCGAGAGCAAGATCATCTTGCGGACGCCCAAGTCGACCAGGATCTGCGAGCCGATCCCGATCTCGCGCCACTTGGCGATCGGCACCGGATCGTCATGGCCGTGGGTCGTGCGATCGACCAGATCTTGAACGCGGCTCTTGCGGATCAGCACGACCACGCCGCGGTCGGCGTCGGCGACGGCGCGCATCGCGCTTTGCAGGACGCCGCCGCGGCTGGTGCGGTCGCCGAGCACGTCGCCCAAAACATCGAAAGTGTGGACGCGGACCAGGACCGGCTCGGAACCGCCGATCTCGCCCTTGACCAGAGCCACGTGCTCACCGCCTTCGACGGCCGTCGTGTAGACGATCATGCGGAAGCGGCCGCCGTGAACGCTGTCCAGCGTCGACTCGGCCGCGCGCTGCACGAGCTTGTCCTTGCGCAGGCGATAGGCGATCAGGTCGGCGATGGTCGCGACCTTGATGCCGTGATACTGCGCGAACTTCACGAGGTCGGGCATCCGCGCCATGGTGCCGTCGTCGTTCATGACCTCGCAAATGACGCCCGAGGGGTTGAGCCCGGCGAGGCGCGCGAGGTCGACGGCGGCCTCGGTATGTCCGCCCCTCACCAGGACGCCACCCGTGCGCGCCACCAGCGGGAACACGTGTCCCGGCGTCGAGATATCGGCCTTGCCCTTGGCGGGGTCGATCGCAACCGCGATCGTGCGGGCGCGGTCGGCGGCCGAAATTCCGGTCGAAATGCCTTCACGCGCTTCGATCGAGACGGTAAAGGCGGTCTGCCGGCGCGCCTGGTTCTCGCGCGGCATCAAAGGCAGGCCGAGCGCGGCGACCCGGTCGGACGTCAACGCCAGGCAGATGAGGCCGCGCCCGAACTTGGCCATGAAATTGATGACGTCGGGGGTCGCCTTCTCGGCCGGGATGACGAGATCGCCCTCGTTCTCGCGATCCTCGGCGTCGACCAGCACGATCATGCGGCCGCGGCGCACATCGTCGAGCGCCTCTTCGATGGTCGACAGGTTTTCGACGACGCGAACGGTCACGGCTTTTCCACCAAACGGGCAAGGTAGCGCGCGATCATATCGACTTCCACGTTGACGCGCGCGCCGGGGCGGAGGCGGCCGAAGGTCGTGACCGCGCCGGTGTGAGGAATGATGTTGACGCCGAAGCGTGCGCCATCGACTTCGTTGACGGTGAGCGACACGCCATCGAGCGCGATCGAGCCTTTGAGCGCGATGAAGCGCGCGAGCGCAACCGGCGCCTCGAACGCGAAGCGGATCGAATCGCCATCGGCGCGGCGCTCGATCACCGCCGCGGTCGCATCGACATGGCCGAGGACGAAATGGCCGCCCAATTCCTGGCCGGCCGCGAGGCTTCGCTCGAGATTGACCTCGGTTCCGACCGCCCATGTACCGAGCGTCGTCTTGGCCAAGGTCTCGTTCGAGACGTCGACCGCGAACCAGCCGTCGCCCGCCTCGACCACCGTCAGGCAGGCGCCCGAGCACGCGATCGACGCGCCGACGCCGAGCGCGGTCGCCGAGAAACGGCACGCGATGGTCATGCGACGGTCGCCCCGCTGCTCGACCGCACGGACGCGCCCGAGGTCGGTCACGATGCCGGTAAACATGGTCACTACTTACGTCTGGACCGCGTAGGTTTCCAGCACATCCTCGCCGAGCGCCTGCGTCGTCAGCCGCGCAAGCGTCGGCATCGCCGCGACCGCCGCGACCCCAAGCGGCAGGATCGCCGCCCGCCCGTCGCCGCCGGCGATCCGGGCGGCGCGGAACCAGAGCACGCGATCGACGAGCGCGGCCGCGAACAGTGATG
>VGEO01000072.1 GCA_016869275.1 Alphaproteobacteria bacterium
TTCGAGGTCGCGTAGAATATGACGTTCTCGGGCCGGCCCTCGATGCCGCCCTCGAGCACGGCCTTCAAGGACTTGTAGGTCGAGTCCTCGGACTCGAACGAGAGATCGTCGCAGAACAACAGGAACCGCCGCCGCTCGGTGCGAAGCCGCTTCAGGAGGCGGGGCAGCGAGGAAATATCCTCGCGGTGGATTTCGACCAGCGCGAGGCTCTTCGGTAGCTCGCGGGCGATCTCGGCGTGCACGGCTTTGATCAGCGAGCTTTTGCCGGCGCCGCGCGCGCCCCACAACAGCGCGTTGTTGGCGGGGAGACCTCTGGCGAAGCGGCGGGTGTTGTCGAGCAGGATGTCGCGGACGCGCTCGATCCCGATCAGCAAGTCGAGCGCGACCCGGTTGACGTGCGCGACCGCTTCGAGTTCGCCCGAGTCGGCATGCCACACGAACGCGTCGCTCGCGTCGATATCGGCGGTGATGGCGGCGCGCGGGGTGCGCGCTTCGAGCGCAGCAGCGATCCGAGCGAGCAGCGGCTTGAGGTCGCTGGCCGCGGCCGGTGCGGACTTGGACCTAGACTTGAGCGTGGGGTGTTTCTTGGCGGAGCGGGCCACGGGTTTCGACCTGTGCTGGTCGCCGGCTAGGCGGAACGATCCCGGCGCCGGCGGCGCGGAGTCCTAGGCGCAAACGCGCCGAGCGTCAACGCAAGCGCACCGGGGCCCGGGCGCAGCGTGCGCGGCGGGCGCGCTGCTTGCAAACCGGGGCCCGCCCGGTATAGTCGCGGCGTTTCCGTTCCAGCGATCAAGAGGTAGCCGATGTTTGTCTCGCCGGCATACGCGCAGGCGGCCGGGGGTACCGGCGGCTTCGACTACATGTCGATTCTGCCGCTCGTACTCATCTTCGTCGTCTTTTATTTCTTGTTGATCAGGCCGCAGCAGAAAAAGCAAAAAGCGCACCGCGAAATGATCGGTGCGGTCAAGCGCGGCGACAACGTCCTGACCTCGGGCGGACTCTATGGCCGCGTCACCAAGGTGATCGACGACACCAGGCTCCAGGTCGAAATCGCCGACAATGTCCGCGTCCACGTCTCGCGCGCGATGATCGCCGACGTGCTCTACAAGACCGAGCCGGTCAAGGAAACGCGCGATCGCAAGAACGACAACGACGACAAGAAGAATACCGCGCCGGAGCCCGGCTCGGGCGGCGGCGGCAAGGAATAGACCGACGCGGCGCCGGCAGGAACGGCGGGCATGATCTACTTCGCGCAATGGAAGGTGTGGCTGATCGCCGCGGTGATCGTGCTCGGCGTCGTGTTCGCCCTGCCGAACGCGTTTCCCGCCAAGTCGGTCGAAGGTCTGCCCAATTGGGTTCCGAGCCGGCAGCTCAATTTGGGGCTCGACCTGCAGGGCGGATCGCATCTGCTGCTCGAAGTCGAGACCGAGGCGCTGGTGCGCGAGCGGCTCGAAAACCTGGTCGACGCCGTTCGCCAGACCCTGCGCCGGGACCAGATCGGTTACACCGGATTGGGCGCGGCCGGCCGTCAGGTCACGCTCAAGCTCCGCGACCTGCCGCAGCTCGACAAGGCGCGCGATCTCCTGCGCGGCCTCGCCACGCCGATCGCCGGGGTCGGCGCGCAGTTGGGAGCGATCTTGGGCGGCGGCGGCCCCGATATCGAAGTCGAGACCGCGCCCGACGGCACGATCACGCTCAAGCTCACCGAGGCCGCCGTGCTCGAGGCGCGCCGCAAGGCGATCCAGCAGTCGATCGAGATCGTCCGGCGCCGCATCGACGAGACCGGCGTGCGCGAGCCGACCATTCAGCAGCAAGGCGCCGAGCGGATCCTGGTACAACTCCCCGGCCTCGACGACCCCGACCGGGTCAAGCGGTTGTTGGGCCGCACCGCCAAGATGGTATTTCGCCTGGTCGACGCGACGGTTTCGGTCGAGGAAGCGCGCGCCGGGCGGCTGCCGCCGGGCTCGGACCTGCTCGATTCGACCGAGAACGATTCCGCCGGCCGGCCGCTTCAGTACGTGGTCCGCAAGCAAGTCATGGTCTCGGGTGAAAGCCTGGTCGACGCACAGCCCTCGTTCGATCAGCGCACCAACGAACCAGTGGTGTCGTTTCGCTTCGATTCGGTCGGCGCCAAGCGCTTCGGCGAGGTGACCCAGCAGAATGTCGGCCGGCCGTTCGCCATCGTCCTCGACGGCAAGGTGATCAGCGCACCGGTGATCCGCGAGCCGATCCTGGGCGGCAGCGGCCAAATCAGCGGCCGCTTCACCGTCCAGGGCGCCAACGATCTGGCGGTGCTGCTGCGCGCCGGTGCGCTGCCGGCGCCGCTCAAGATCATCGAGGAACGGACGGTCGGACCGGAGCTCGGCTCGGACTCGATCCGCGCCGGCACCATCGCGGCGTTCGTCGCGGTCATCGCCGTGATCGCTTTCATGTTCCTGTCCTACGGGCCGTTCGCGGCGACCGCAAACATTGCGCTGGCGGTCAACATGGTGTTGCTGGCGGCGGCGATGACGCTCCTACAGGCGACGCTCACGCTCCCCGGTATCGCCGGAATCGTGCTCACGGTCGGCATGGCGGTCGATGCCAACGTCTTGATATTCGAACGCATCCGCGAAGAAGTGCGCGCCGGCAAAACTCCGTTCAACGCGGTCGAAGCCGGCTACAAACGCGCCTTCGTCACCATCCTCGACTCGAACCTCACCACCGTCATTGCCGCGATTCTGCTCTACCAGTTCGGCTCCGGTCCGGTGCGCGGCTTCGCGGTCACGCTGACGATCGGAATCATCGCCTCGATGTTCACCGCGATCACGCTCTCCCGCCTGATGCTGGTGTCGTGGATGCGATGGGCGCGTCCGACAACGATCGCGATCTAAGGGAGGAACGGCATGGCGTTCCGCCTTCGGCTCGTCCCGACCAAGACCAAGATCCGATTCACCCGGTTTCGGACGCTCGCCGTCTCGATCTCGTCGATGCTGAACGCGGCCGCGATCGTGCTGGTGTTCACAGTCGGCCTCAACTTCGGCGTCGACTTCGCCGGGGGCCTCATGATCGACGTCAAGACGCCCAAGCCCGCCGACCTCGGCGTCATGCGCACGGCGCTGGGTGAGCTCAATCTCGGCGAGGTCGCGCTCCAGGAGTTCGGCGCCTCCGACAACGTGCTGATCCGGATCGAGGCCTCCGCCACCGACGAAGCGGCGCGCGAAAAGATCCTGATTCAGGTGCGCGACGCGCTCAACAAGGCGGTGGGGCCGGGCGTCGTCGAACGCCGGGTCGAGTTCGTCGGACCCAAGGTTTCGGGCGAGCTGATCGAAGGCAGCGCGATCGCGCTGATCCTCGCGATGATCGCGATCGCGGTTTATGTCTGGTTCCGATTCGAATGGCAGTTCGGAATCGGCGGCGTCATTGCGCTGCTCCACGACGCGATCACGACGATCGGGCTCTTTGCCGTAACCGGCATGGAGTTCAACCTGACCACCGTTGCCGCGGTACTGACGATCATCGGCTTCTCGATCAACGACACCGTCGTCATCTACGACCGCATCCGCGAGAACATGCGCAAGTACAAGGTGATGCCGATCGACGAGCTGATCGACCTCTCGATCAACGAGACGCTTTCGCGCACGGTGATGACGGTTTCGACCGTGGTGTTGACGTTGCTGGCGCTGCTCGTTTTCGGGGGCGAGGTGATCCGCGGCTTTGCCATCGCGATGCTGTGGGGCGCGTTCGTCGGTACTTACTCCTCGATCTACGTCGCCGCGCCGATCCTGGTCTACGGCGGGCTCAAGGTGCGCGGCCGAGAAGGTGCCGACGGCGACCAGGCCGGCGCCAAGCCCGCCACGCCCTAGGGGGCGGTTCCGTTGCGCCTTTCCGCGGCAACGCCCGGGCGCCAGTACATCCAAAGCTACGGCGGCGGCGGGTTCCGCGTGAGCGGCGTCGTGTGGCGGGGTTCGATCGTCGTGTTCGCGACGCGGACGATCGCTTGGCCGGTGGTCGCTTTCGCCGAGGCGAGCGAGGCGGGTTTCGCGCCGATCTTCGCCGAATCACCGGCGCCGGAAGTGCTGCTGATCGGAACCGGTCCCCAACTCGAACCGCTGCCGGCGCCGCTCCGCGCGCGGTTTCGCGCCGCGCAGATCGCCGTCGACACCATGGACACCGGGGCGGCCTGCCGGACCTTCGGTCTGCTGGTCGGCGAAGGCCGACGCGTCGCGGCGGCCTTGGTTGCGCTCGCCTGAAGAGACTCGCCGGAAAAGAAACGGGGGCCGCACGGCCCCCGTTTCCGCGATCGACGGACGTGGTCGATCAGTAGACGTTCTGCGCTGCGACCATGGCGTAGAGCATCGGGATCGACGACATGGTGTTGAAGCGTGAGAACAGCATCGCGGTACGGCCGGCTTTCTTCTTCTCGTCGGCCGACGCTTCGACCAGCCCGAGCGCGATCTTCTGGTTCGGCCAAATGACGAACCAGACGTTGAACCACATGATCGTGCCGAGCCACATGCCGAGTCCGATCGCGGCGTGCTTGGCGACGCCGGAGCCCAGCCCGATGATGATGGAATCGCTGAAATAGTTGTTCATGAGCGCGAGCAGAATGCCCCAGCCCAGGGTCGACATCGCTGCCCAGCGGAACCAGAACAGAGCCTGCGGCGCGATGTGCTTGGTGACACCGGGCTTATGCTCGTCGGGGATCTTCGGCATGGTCGGGATCTGGACGAAGTTGAAGTACCAGAGCAACCCGATCCACATCACTCCCGAGAGGACGTGGAGCCAGCGGACGAGGAACGTGAACCAGTTATAGTCGAAATCCATGATCGATCTCCCTTGCTGGCCTTACTTGCCGATCGCCTCGACGACGAGAACGAGTATCACCGTGAGGATGAGCCCCATCACGATGGTGCTCGGGAGTGACTCCAGAGGATTCTTCATGCCTTATGCCCCCAACGTAACCGGTGGATACGAGAATCGCAGCGCATTATACCGAAAGGGCGGGGACCGGCAACGAAAGTGACGAACGTCACAGAAGCGACGGTTGGGTCCGATCTCGCCCTGGTGCGGGCTGGCCTCGCACGGGCGCAGGCGATTACGCGCGCGCGCGCGAGCCCGCTGGTGCGCGCCGCAGGTCTGCTGCGCTGTCCGGAGCGGCGGGCTTTGTTCGATTGCACGTATGCGGCAATGCGGATCGTCGACGACGCCGTCGATGCCGCGCCGCGGCTTCCTCGGCGCGCCGTCGCCGCGCGCGTCGATCGCTGGCTGACGCAGGCGGTAGCGGCGATGCGGGGGCGATTTCGCCCGCAACCGGACTCCTACGAACCGGCGCTGTTCGCCGCTCTCGACCGTTATGGCGGCGGCAGCACGATCGGGCCGACGCCATGGCGTCGGCTCGCGCGCGCACTGCAGACCGATGTCGCCGGCCGCAAGCTCGCGACCTGGCGCGATTTCATGACTTACGCCGAGGGCGCGTCGGTCGCCCCCGCCGGCATCTTCATCTACATCATCGGCTGCGAGGTCGGGCGAGGATCGCGCACGCGCCTCCGTTTGCCGCGGCCGCCGGCCGCGTATGCCCGTGACCTCGCGCTCTTTTGTTATCTGGTTCACATGCTGCGCGATTTGGCACCCGACGTTCGTGCCGGGTTGACGACACTGCCGGCCAGCCTGCTCGTGCACACCCGGCTCGACAGCGGCCGCTTGGCCCGCGCCGTCAGGACGCACGACGCACCGGCGTTGCTGCCGCTGGCGGGGGCTTTGCTCGATAAAGCGGCCCGGTTCCGGCGTCGTGCGGCCGAGACCCTCCGACCGCTCGAACCGAGGCTCGATGCCGACGCCAAGGCCGCGCTCGCCAGCGTCCGCGCCCGCTACGAAGCGACCTATGCGGTCCTCGCCGCGGACTACGCCGCTTACCTCGAAAGCCATGGATGGGGCGACGCGCCGGCCGCGTCCGCGCGTCCTGAATGAGCGCGCCCGCGGCGCTCGATCCGGTTGCAGCGTGCGCCGAGGAGGTACGCCGGCACGACAACGATCGCTACCTTACCGCGCTGTTCGCGCCGGCCGAAGACCGTGCGCGCCTGTTTGCGCTCTACGCCTTCAACCTCCAAATCGCGCGCGTCCGCGAAAGCGTGAGCGAGCCGATCCTGGGGGCGGTGCGGCTCCGCTTTTGGCGCGATGCCGTGACCGATCTTTACACCGGAAAGCCGCCGCGGCATCCGGCGACGCTCACGCTCGCGGCGACCGGTGCTGCCGCGCGGCTCGAGCGGGCGCGGCTCGAGGCGCTGACCGATGCGCGCGACGCCGACCTGAAGGATGAACCGCCGGCCGATCTCGCCGCGCTCGTGGCCTATGCCGAGGCGACCGGAGGTGCGCTGGCGGCGCTGGCGCTCGACCTGCTCGGCGTCGATGGCGAGGCGAGCCGGGCGGCCGCCTGCGACGTCGGCACCGCGTTCGCCCTCGTCGGGCTGGTGCGCGCGGTACCGTTTCATGCGGCGACGCGGCGGCTCTATTTGCCGGCCGATCGCCTGGCCGCCGCCGGTGTCGACCGCGAAGCTTTATTTGCGGGGAAAAGCGGGAACAAACTGGGCTCGGTTGTAGGTGAGGTCGCGCACGCGGCGTGGCGGCGGCTCGATCGGGCGGCGCAAGCGCACCGCGACGTTCCGCGGGCGGCGCTGCCCGCGCTGCTCCCGGCCGTGCTCGCGCGCCGCGACCTCATAAGACTCGAACGCGCCGGCTTCGATCCGTTCGCGGCGACGTCGGCGGTATCGCCACTTCGGCGCCAGCTCGCGCTACTGCTGTTCGCGGCCGTCGGCCGCTACTGAGCGGTGGGACGCCGCGCGATCAGGCGTGTGACCTCGGCCAGGCCGTGGTGGCGGCCTTCGTCGAGGTCGGTCGCGGCCTCCTCGATGAGAACGATTTCGGTGTCGGCGAAATCGGCCGCCAGCGTGGCGCGGTCGTAGAGCATCTCTTTGACCGGCGGTCCGCCCGAGGACCGGCCGTGCTGATGCGGATGGAACGCTTCCATGACGATGAGGCCGCCCGGTTTCAAGGCTGCGCGCATGCGCGCGTGAACCAGGGGCCGCTCGCTCGGCATGAAGTGGACGAAAATCGCGACCACCGCATCGTATGCCGCGACCGGCCAGTCCCAGGCGAGCAGATCGGCGCAATGGGCAGCGATCGCGACCCCGCGCGCCGCCGCGAGTTCTTGGGCTTTGCCGACCGCGATCGCCGAACCGTCGACGGTGGTGACGCGGTAGCCCTGGGCCGCGAGCCAGACCCCGTTGCGGCCCTCGCCGTCGCCGACCGAGAGCACCTGTCCGCCGTTCGGCACGCGGCCGATGGCGCCCGTCAAGAAGACGTTGGGCGCGGTGCCGTAGAAAAATCCCGGCCGCGCGTAACGTTCGTCCCAAAAAGAAAAATCGGCCACGGCCGCCCTCGCAGCGCTACGCGGCCGCGGCCCCGGCCGGCATCGGCCCGTGGGCCGCGAGCCAGCGCGTGAAATCGGTCCGCGCCCGGGTCGTGTAGACCGCCTTGCGGTTCTGGCGCTTGGCGTCGGTTTCGATCGGCGGAAACAGCCCGAAATTGACGTTCATCGGTTGGAAACTCTGCGCCCGAGCCCCGCCCGTGATATGGGAGAGGAGCGCGCCCATCGCGGTGGTGGCGGGCGGCGCGACGAACGCGGCGCCCATCCGTTCGGCGGCGGCCGAGCGCCCCGCCAACAGACCGATCGCGGCGCTCTCGACGTAGCCTTCGACCCCGGTGATCTGGCCGGCAAAGCGGAGCCGCGGTTCCGCCTTGAGCCGCAGTTCCGCATCGAGCAACCGGGGGCTGTTCAGGAACGTGTTGCGATGGATGCCGCCGAGCCGGGCGAAGCGGGCGTTGGCGAGCCCGGGCACGGTGCGGAAAATCCGCGTTTGCTCGCCATGCGTGAGCTTGGTCTGGAAGCCGACCATGTTCCAAAGCGTGCCGAGGGCATTGTCCTGGCGGAGCTGAACGACCGCGTAAGGGCGCGCGCCGTAGCGCGGATCGACCAGGCCGACCGGCTTCATCGGACCGAACCGGAGCGTCTTCGGCCCGCGGGCTGCCATCACTTCGATCGGTAGGCAGCCCTCGAAATAGGGCGTCACCGCTTCCCATTCCTTGTACTCGATCCGGTCGGCAGCCAGCACCCGGGCGACGAACGCCTCGTAGTCGCTCTTGAGGTGGAAGGGGCAGTTGATGTAGTCGGCGGTGTCGCCCTTGTCGTAGCGGGATTGGCTCCAAGCGATCGCCATGTCGATCGAGTCCCTATAGACGATCGGCGCGATCGCGTCGAAAAACGCGAGCGCGTCCTCGCCGGTCAGGGTCCGAATCGCCTGCGCCAGCGCCGGCGAGGTGAGCGGGCCGGTCGCGACAATGACCGAATCCCAGGCGGGCGGCGGAAGGTCGGCGATCTCCTCGCGCGCGATCGCGACATTGGGCATGGCGGCGAGGGCCGCTTCGACGGCGGCCGTAAAGCCGTCGCGATCGACCGCGAGCGCGGTCCCGGCCGGAACCCGGGCGCGGTCGGCGGCGGCGAGAATGAGCGAGTTCGCGCGCCGCATCTCCTCGTGCAAGAGCCCGACCGCGTTGTGGTCGGGGTCGTCCGAGCGGAGCGAGTTCGAGCACACGAGCTCGGCAAGGCGCGCGGTCGCATGTGCTTCGGTGGCGCGGATCGGCCGCATTTCGTGGAGCACGACCGGAACGCCGGCCTTCGCGATCTGCCACGCCGCCTCGCACCCGGCGAGGCCGCCGCCGATCACGTGGACGGGCGCTAACTTGTCAGCGACCACGGGATTCGATGCCTTCGCGACGGACGAGGTTTCGCAGCATCAATTCGGCTGGAAGCTTTTCTTGCGGATCGATCGCAATATCGATGTGGCTCGTCCGCGTGGCATCACCGATCGCACACGATCCAAACAGAAAGACGCGCGTTCGATGGCCGGATAATCGGCGGAGCACGATCCTGGGGATACGATCGAGCGACCGCTTTCGAATTGCGGTCGTTCCGGATCGGGACTTCGGCACGGTCCCTTACTCCGCGGCCTTGGTGCGGCGGGCGCGTTTGCCGTTTGGCCCCGCGGCGGCGTCGAGCGCGGTGGGGGTCAGAACTGCCGCGCGCGCCTTGCTCCGCGCCAAATGGCGCTTCAGGAACTGCCCGGTGTAGCTCGCCGGATTGGCGAGGATCGTCTCCGGCGTCCCTTCGGCTACGATGCGGCCGCCGCCGTCGCCGCCGTCGGGACCGAGGTCGATCAGCCAATCGGCGGTCTTGATGACGTCCAGATTGTGCTCGATCACGACCACGGTGTTGCCGGATTCGACCAGGGCATGCAGTACCTCGAGGAGCTTGCGCACGTCCTCGAAGTGGAGCCCCGTGGTCGGCTCATCGAGGATATAGAGCGTCTGGCCGGTGGCGCGCCGCGAGAGTTCCTTCGAGAGTTTGACCCGTTGCGCCTCGCCGCCGGACAGTGTGGTCGCTGCTTGGCCGATCTGAATGTAGCTCAAGCCCACTTGGTCCATCGTTTTCAGGCGGTCGCGGATCGCCGGTACCGCCGAGAAAAATTCCAGACCTTCCTCGACTGTCATATCAAGAACGTCAGCTATCGATTTGTTTTTGTATGTTATTTCCAGAGTTTCTCGATTGTAGCGGCGGCCCTTGCAGACGTCGCACTGAACGTAGACGTCGGGAAGAAAATGCATCTCGATCTTGATGACGCCATCGCCTTGGCAGGCCTCGCAGCGCCCGCCCTTGACGTTGAACGAGAACCGGCCCGGCTGGTAGCCGCGCGCGACCGCCTCGGGCAAACCGGCGAACCAATCGCGGATCGGGGTGAAGGCGCCGGTGTAGGTCGCCGGGTTCGAGCGCGGCGTCCGCCCGATCGGCGACTGGTCGATGTCGACGATCTTGTCCAGGAACTCGAGCCCGCGGATGTCGTCGTGGTCGCCGGGGAGGGCGCGGGCGCCCGTCAGCTTGCGCGCTGCGGCCTGGTAGAGCGTGTCGATCACCAGCGTCGATTTGCCGCTGCCGGAAACGCCGGTCACGCAGGTGAAGGTGCCGAGCGGGATCTTGGCCGTCACGTTCTTCAGGTTGTGCTCGCGCGCGCCGACGATCGCGAGCCACTTGTCTTTCTTGCCGCTGCGGCGGGCGAGCGGGATCGCGATCGACTTGACGCCGGAGAGATAGGCGCCGGTCAGGCTCTGGGCGTTGGCGGCGATCGCCATCGGCTCGCCCTCGGCGACGACGTGCCCGCCATGGATTCCGGCGCCGGGCCCCATGTCGACGACATGGTCGGCCGATTCGATCGCTTCCTCGTCGTGCTCGACCACGATCACCGTGTTGCCGATATCGCGAAGCCGTTTCAGGGTCTCGAGCAGCCGCGCGTTGTCCCGCTGGTGAAGCCCGATCGAAGGCTCGTCCAGCACGTAAAGCACGCCGGTCAATCCGGAGCCGATCTGCGAAGCGAGCCGGATGCGCTGGCTTTCGCCGCCCGAGAGCGTGCCGGCGTTCCGCGACAGCGTCAGATATTCGAGCCCGACGTTCACCAGGAACCCGAGCCGCGCCTGCAGCTCTTTCAGGATCCGGCTCGCGATTTCCTGGTGCTTGGGACTGAGCTTCTTCGGCAGCGCCTCGCACCAGCTCCGCGCGTCGCCGATCGACATCAGCGACACTTCGCCGATGTGCTTCTTGTCGATCTTGATCGCGAGCGCCTCCGGTTTCAGGCGATAGCCGTTGCAGGCTTCGCACGGCGCGGTCGACTGGTAACGCGAAAGCTCCTCGCGGATCCACTCGGAATCCGTTTCCTTCCATCGCCGCTGCATGTTGGGAATGACGCCCTCGAACGGGCGTTCGGTGGTGTAGCGATGGTCGCCGTCGTCGTAGGTGATCGAGACCCGCTCGCCGTCCGAACCGTTCAGGATCGCGTCCTGGGCGCGTTCGGGGAGGTCGCGGAACGGCACCGTCATCGAGAACTTGAAGTGGCGGGCGAGGCCTTTGAGCGTTTGCGCGTAATAGGGCGAGCTCGACTTCGACCACGGCGCGACCGCACCGTCCTTGAGCGAGAGGCCGGGGTCGGGCACGACCAGGGCGGGATCGAAATACATGCGGGTGCCGAGCCCGTCGCAGGTCGGGCAGGCGCCGAACGGGTTGTTGAACGAGAACAGCCGCGGCTCGATCTCTTCGATCGTGAAGCCCGAGACCGGGCACGCGAACTTGGCCGAGAACACCGTGCGCTCGCCGGTATCGGCGTTCTCGGCGATGGCGAGCCCGTCGGCCAGGTTGAGCGCGGTCTCGATCGAATCGGCGAGCCGGGTCTTGATGTCGGGGCCGACGACCAGGCGGTCGACCACCACCTCGATCTCGTGCTTGACCTTCTTGTTGAGCGCCGGCACCGCGTCGATTTCGTGGAGCTTGCCGTCGACCTTGACGCGCTGGAAGCCGCGCTTCATCAGGTCGGCCAACTCCTTGCGGTACTCGCCCTTGCGACCGCGCACGATCGGCGCCAGCAGATAGAGCCGCGTTCCCGCTTTCAGGCCGAGCGTGATGTCGACCATCTGCGACACGGTCTGGCTCTCGATCGGCAAACCGGTCGCCGGCGAATAGGGCACGCCGACGCGGGCGAACAGGAGCCGCATGTAGTCGTAAATCTCGGTGACCGTGCCGACGGTCGAGCGCGGATTGCGCGAGGTCGTCTTCTGCTCGATCGAGATCGCCGGCGACAGCCCGTCGATCGACTCGACGTCGGGCTTCTCCATCAATTCGAGGAACTGGCGGGCGTAGGACGAAAGGCTTTCGACGTAGCGGCGCTGGCCCTCGGCGTAGATCGTGTCGAAGGCGAGCGAGGACTTGCCCGAGCCCGACAAGCCGGTGATCACCACCAGCTTGTCGCGCGGCAGGGTGAGATCGAAGCCCTTCAAGTTGTGCTCGCGGGCGCCGCGGATGACGATCGACTTGTTGCTCAACCGAATTTCTCGCTGATTTTCCGTGTCCGCCCCAATTCCCGCCCGACGCCCGGCGGGCGCCGCGCCGCCAAGCCTTACGTCCTTGCATATAGAACGATAGAGGCCTGTTGATAACTCGGTCGTTCCGGTGGCAGGCCCAAACTGATTGTGCGTAGGATAGGTCAAACTTCAAGCAAGGAAGGAAGCGGCATGGCCGGCAGCGTCAACAAGGTGATTCTAGTGGGAAATTTAGGGCGCGACCCCGAGGCGCGCGACATGCAGGGGGGCGGCCGCGTGGTCAATCTTTCGGTCGCGACCTCGGAGACTTGGCGCGACAAAGGCACCGGGGAGCGCAAAGAAAAGACCGAATGGCACCGGGTCGTGATCTTCAACGAGAACCTCGCCAAGGTCGCCGAGCAATACCTGAAGAAAGGCGCCAAGGTTTACATCGAAGGCAAGCTGCAGACGCGGAAGTGGACCGACCAGTCGGGCCAGGAGCGCTATTCGACCGAGGTCGTGGTGCCGCGGTTCCGGGGCGAGCTCACGATGTTGGATAGTCGCGGCGCCGGCGCCGGGGCCGGGGCTTCGTCCTACGACGATGCCGGCGGCGATTCGGCACCGTTCGAGGGCGGTGGCGGCGGTAGTAGCGGCGGCGGCGGCGGGCGCAAGCCGGCGTCGGGCGAGTTCGACGACGAGATCCCGTTCTAGTCGGAGGAGGCGTGGCGGACGACGCGCCGTGGCGGCCGGCGACTCGCGCCGCCCAAGCGCTCGGCGCGATCGAGGCGGCAACCGGCGCGATAACGCCGGGCATCCAGCCGTCGACGACCTTTCTCCGCGATCCCGACAACGCCTATCGCCGCGGGTTTAGCTACGGCCGCGACACCAACCCGACTTACCGGCCGGCCGAGGAGCTTCTCGCCGACCTCGAGGGTGGCGCAGCGGCCATGCTGTTCGCTTCCGGTATGGCGGCGGCGACCGCAGCGTTCCAGGCGCTCGCGCCGGGCGACCACGTCGTCGCGCCCAAGGTGATGTACTGGTCGCTCCGGAACTGGCTCGCGACGTTCGCGGTGCGCTGGGGGCTCGCGGTAACCTTCGTCGCGATGGACGACCTCGCCGCGCTGGCCGCCGCGGTCGTGCCAGGGCGCACCAAGCTGGTCTGGGTCGAAACGCCCGCCAATCCGACTTGGGTCGTCACCGACATTGCAGCCGTGGCCGCGATCGCCCACCGCGCCGGCGCGCGCCTTGCGGTCGACAACACGGTGGCGACCCCGTTCCACACGCGCCCGATCGGCCTCGGCGCCGATCTCGTCATGCACGCCGCGACCAAGGCGCTCAACGGCCACTCCGACGTTGTCGCCGGCGCGTTGATTGCGGCTCATCACGACGAGTTTTGGGACCGGATTCGCGTCAACCGCCAGCAGCTCGGCGGCATTCTCGGGAGCTTCGAGGCCTGGCTGCTCCTTCGCGGCATGCGCACCCTGTTCGTCAGGGTACCGGTCGCGAGCGGCAATGCGGCGGGCCTCGCCGCGCGCCTCGCGACCCACCCCCGGGTGCGCGATGTACTTTATCCCGGCCTCCCCAACCATCCCGGCCACGCCATTGCCGCCCGCCAGATGAGCGGGGGGTTCGGCGCGCTCCTCTCGATCCGGGTCGTGGGCGGGGCCGCGGCCGCGATCGCGACGGCGGCGCGCGTCCAGTTGTGGAAGCGCGCGACCTCGCTCGGCGGGGTCGAAAGTTTGATCGAGCACCGCGCCTCGGTCGAAGGCGCCGACACACCGGCGCCCGACGACATGCTGCGTCTCGCAGTCGGCATCGAGGACGTCGACGATCTCTACCGCGACCTCGACCAGACGCTGATGGGGAATAGCGGGCCCTGATCGCACATTCGTACCGATTAACCTTTGTACCGATTAACCGAAGGGGGTTGTGCGAGTGAGCTTGACGGACTCGTCCTGATTCGGCGGTGCGTAAAAAACCGAAACCGGTTCAAGGGGCTTTTGGCGCCGCGCGGCGCCGTTCTTCTTCTTCGGCTTCCCCCAGGACGTAACCGGCCGCGGCGCCGGCGAGTGCCCCGCCCTTGGCCGAGAGGTCATAGGTCCAAAACCCGCTCTGGCGGGTGAGCGCGGCGGCGGCGATGCCAGCCGCGAAACCGATCGCCGCGCCGGTCTCGGTCGCGACCCTTTTCACGTCCTGCCCGGCGCAGCCGGCCAAGACGGCGAATAACAAGCACGCAGTGGCAGTCGATCGGAGCGTCATGGTCGAAACTCCCGGGTTCCTACCATTCTTATGCAACCTTTAGGCGGCCAAGCGTGCCCTGGTCGAGCTCCCGACGGGGGCCTGATCCCGACCTCGGGTGACGCCTATAACTAATTGAAATACAAACACTATTATCGGTTTTCCGCGAGTGAATTCGCTGGCGCGCCGAGCCAAGATTTCGTATGGTACCGCGTGCTTTCCACCGCCATCTCGAGGGCTTGTTTTTTCCCCTCGCCGGCGCGCGCACGCGCCGCGTAATCATTCCCCGCGCTTCGAGCCCCGAGCGTGACCGATACGGTCGATCCTCCGCCGCCCGCGCCGCCGCCGACGCCACCGCCGTCGTCGGCGACCCCGATCGACATCGAGCGCGAGCTGCAGACCGCGTACCTCTCCTACGCGATGAGCGTGATCGTCGCGCGCGCATTGCCCGACGCGCGCGACGGCTTGAAGCCGGTCCATCGCCGCATCCTGTTCGGGATGGAGGAGTCGGGTTACGACTGGAACCGCCCGTATCGCAAGTCGGCGCGCGTGGTCGGCGACGTGATGGGCAAATACCACCCGCACGGCGATCAGGCGATCTACGAAGCGATGGTGCGGATGGCGCAGGACTTTTCGATGCGCCTGCCGCTCCTCGACGGCCAGGGCAATTTCGGCTCGATGGACGGCGATCCGCCCGCGGCGATGCGCTACACCGAGATCCGCCTGGCCGAATCGGCGCGGGCGCTCTTGGACGACATCGACAAGGATACCGTCGACGATCAGTCCAACTATGACGACACCGCGCGCGAGCCGATCGTGCTGCCGGCGCGGATCCCGAACCTGCTGGTCAACGGCGGCAGCGGCATCGCCGTCGGCATGGCGACCAACATCCCGACCCACAATTTGGGCGAGCTGTTCGCGGCGATCGGCCTCTACCTCGACCATCCCGACGTCACCATCGCCGAACTGATGACCGTGATCCCGGCGCCGGATTTTCCGACCGGCGGGCTGATCATGGGCCAGGCCGGGGCGCGCGAAGCGTTCGAAACCGGGCGCGGCACGGTCGTGATGCGCGCCAAGGTCCACACCGAGGATATGGGCCGCGACCGCCAGGCGATCGTGGTCACCGAGATTCCGTTCCAAGTGAACAAGTCGCGCATGGTCGAGCAGATCGCCGAGGTCGCGCGCGAAAAACGGGTCGACGGCATCGCCGAGATCAGGGACGAGTCCGATCGCGACGGCGTCCGCGTCGTGATCGAGGTCAAGCGCGACGCCAACATCGACGTCGTCTTGAATCAGCTCTACCGCTATACGCCGCTGCAGACCAACTTCCCGGTCAACATGCTGGCGTTGAACCGCGGCAAGCCGGAGCTCCTGAACCTCAAGCAGCTGCTCCAGATCTTCGTAGAGTTCCGCGAAGAAGTCATCACCCGGCGCACCAAGTTCGACCTCGCCAAGGCGCGCGAGCGGGCCCAGGTGCTGATCGGCCTCGCCATCGCCGTCGCCAATATCGACGAAGTCGTGGCGCTGATCCGCAGGGCCAAGGACCCGCAAGCGGCGCGCGAGGCGTTGATGGCGAAGGCGTGGCCGGCCGCAGACATCGCGGTGCTGGTGGCGCTGATCGACGAGCCCGGGCACACCATCGTCGCGGGCAAGTACCGGCTCAACGACGCCCAGGCCCGCGCCATCCTCGATCTGCGTCTGCAGCGGTTGACCGCGCTCGGGCGCGACGAGATCGATGCCGAGCTCAAGGAGCTGGCCGGCAAGATCAACGAGTACCTCGACATCCTGCGCAGCCGCGACAAGCTCTACGGCGTGATGCGCAAGGAGTTCGCCGAGGTCGCTGCCAAGTTCGCGACCCCGCGCCGCTCCGAGATCGTCGGCGCCGCGGTCGAAACCGAGGAAGAGGACCTGATCCAACGCGAGGAGATGGTGGTCACCGTCTCGCACGCCGGCTACATCAAGCGGGTTCCGCTCTCGGCCTACCGCGTCCAGGCGCGCGGCGGCCGCGGCCGCACCGGCATGGCGACGCGCGAGGAAGACTTCGTGTCGCAGATCTTCATCGTCGACACCCACACCCCGATCCTGTTCTTCTCGACCAACGGCAAGGCCTATCGCCTCAAGACCTACATGCTGCCGCTGGCGGCGCCGCAGGCGCGCGGCAAGCCGATGGTCAACCTGCTGCCCTTGAGCGAGGGCGAGACCATCGCGACGATGACGCCGTACCCACCCGAGGCGGCGGCGCGGGCCGGCCTCTATTTGATGTTCGCGACGGCCAAGGGCAACGTACGCCGGAACGCGATCGACGATTTCGAGCACATCACCGCCAGCGGCAAGATCGCGATGAAGCTCGACGAGGGCGACCGCATCGTCCAGGTCGCGACGTGCCGCGAGAATCAGGACGTGCTGCTGTCGGCGCGCGGCGGCAAGTGCGTGCGCTTTCCGGTCGCGAACGTCCGCGTTTTCAAGAGCCGCAGCTCGGCCGGGGTGCGCGGCATGCGGCTCAAGGACAAAGACGAAGTGATGTCGATGTCGGTGATCTCGCACATCGAGCTCGATACCGAGGAGCGCGAGGCCTACCTGAAGCACGCGGCCAAGCTCCGCCGCGACGAGGAGGCGAGCGGCGAGGGCGAGCCGGCCGGGCCGACGATCGCGCCGGCGCGCGCGGCAGCGCTCGCCGAACAGGAGGAATTCATTCTCGCCGTCACCGAAAAGGGCTACGGCAAGCGCACGTCGGCGTTCGACTACCGCATCACCAGCCGCGGCGGTTCGGGCGTCATCAATATCGAGGTGACCAGGAAGAACGGTGCCGTGGTCGGCGCGTTTCCGGTCGAGGACGGCGATCAGATCATGCTGATCACGGATGCCGGGCGCTTGATTCGGACGCGCGTGCGCGATATTC
>VGEO01000073.1 GCA_016869275.1 Alphaproteobacteria bacterium
GGGGCGGCCGGCTTTGCAGGCGCGGCCGCCGGCGCCGCTTTGGCGCCGGCCGCGTAGGAGGCGAGCGCCTTCTTGTCCTCGCCCTCGGCCAACAGCACCGCGATCACGGTGTTGACGGCGACGCTCTCGCTCCCTTCGGCGACTAGGATCTTGCCGAGGGTTCCTTCATCCACCGCTTCGACCTCCATCGTCGCCTTGTCGGTCTCGATCTCGGCGATAACGTCGCCCGGCTTGACCTTGTCGCCTTCGGCCTTCAGCCACTTGGTGAGATTGCCCTCGGTCATGGTCGGCGAGAGCGCAGGCATCGTAATCGGGATCGGCATGGCGGGTCCTGGTTCGTAAAGCGATTGACGGCGCGGGCGTCAGGAGCGGTAGAGCACGGCGTTGACCGCTTGGACGACATCGTCGACCTGCGGCAGCGCGAGTTTTTCGAGGTTGGCGGCGTAGGGCATCGGCACGTCCTTGCCGTTGACGCGCGTGACCGGCGCATCGAGGTCGTCGAACGCGCGCTCCATCACCTGGGCCGCGACTTCCGCGCCGATCGAAGCGACCGGCCAGCCTTCTTCAACAGTGACGAGGCGGTTGGTCTTGGCGACCGAGGCGAGCACGGTGTCGATGTCGAGCGGGCGGAGCGTGCGCAGGTCGATCACTTCGGCCTCGATCCCCTCGCCCGCCAGGCGCTCGGCAGCGTCGAGCGCGAGGCCGACCGCGATCGAATAGGCGACGATGGTAACGTGCGATCCGGCGCGCGCGATCCGCGCTTTCCCGATCGGCAGCACATAGTCCTCGACCTTGGGCACCGAGAACTTGCGCCCGTAGAGTATTTCGTTTTCGAGGAGGACGACCGGGTTGGGGTCGCGGATCGCCGCCTTCAGGAGCCCCTTGGCATCGGCCGCGCCGTAGGGCGCGATCACCTTCAAGCCCGGGATGTGGGCGTACCAGCTCGCGTAACACTGCGAATGCTGGGCGGCGACGCGCGAGGCGGCGCCGTTGGGGCCGCGGAACACGATCGGGCAGCCCATCTGGCCGCCCGACATGTATAGCGTCTTCGCCGCCGAATTGACGATCTGGTCGATCGCCTGCATCGCGAAGTTGAAGGTCATGAACTCGATGATCGGACGCAGACCCTTGAAGGCGGCGCCGACGCCGATCCCGGCGAAACCCTGCTCGGTGATCGGCGTGTCGATGACGCGGCGCGGGCCGAACTCCTGCAACAGCCCCTGGCTCACTTTGTAGGCGCCCTGATACTCGGCGACTTCCTCGCCCATCAGGAACACGTTGGGGTCGCGTCGCATTTCCTCGGCCATGGCATCGCGCAGCGCTTCGCGGACTGTGAGTTCGACGGTCGCGATCCCGGCCGACAGGTCGGGGTCGGCGGCCGGCGCATGAACCGGGGGTCCAGCCAGCGCCGCCGGCGCGGCAGCCGGCGCCGCGGTCGGGGCAGGCTTGGCTTTGGGCGCGGCCGCTCTTTTGCAGCCGTTCAGCGCCGCCTTGTCCTCGCCATCCATCAAGAGGAGCGCGATCACGGTGTTGACGGCGACGCCTTCGGTTCCTTCCGGGACGACGATCTTGCCGAGCGTGCCCTCGTCGATCGCCTCGATCTCCATCGTCGCCTTGTCGGTCTCGATTTCGGCGATGACGTCGCCGGGCGCGACCGCGTCGCCTTCGCGCTTGACCCAGCGCACGAGGTTGCCCTCGGTCATCGTCGGCGACAGCGCCGGCATCAGGATTTCTACAGGCATCGCCTTCCCTAGTTCGTTTCTTGGTCTTGGGCTCTACGCGGCTACGTAAACGTCGGTGTAAAGCTCGGCCGGATCGGGTTCGGGACTGGCGGTCGCGAACTCGGCCGATTCGTTCACGATCGCACGGATATCGGCCTCGGTCTTCTTGAGGGCGTCCTCGCTCGCCATGTTGGCCTCGATCAGCCAGTCGCGCACGCGATCGATCGGGTCGCGTTCCTCGCGCACGCGCGTCACCTCGTCGCGCGAGCGATAGGTGGCGGGATCCGACATCGAGTGGCCGCGGTAGCGGTAGGTTTTCATTTCCAAGAGCATCGGTCCCTTGCCGCCGCGCGCATGCGCGACCGCTTCGGCGCCGCCCTCCTTGACCGCGAGCACGTCCATGCCGTCGACCTGCTTGCCGGGCACGCCCGAGCTCTCGCCGCGGCGGAAGAACTCGGTCTTGGCCGAACCGCGCTTGACCGAAGTGCCCATCGCGTACTCGTTGTTCTCGATGATGAACACCACCGGCAGCTTCCACAGCGCCGCCATGTTGAACGACTCATAGACCTGGCCCTGGTTGGCGGCGCCGTCGCCGAAATAGGCGAGACAGACATTGCCGTCGTTCCTGTAGGCGTGGGCGAACGCGAGGCCGGCGCCGATCGGAACCGAGGCACCGACGATGCCGTGGCCGCCGAAGAAATTCCTCTCGGCCGAGAACATGTGCATCGAGCCGCCTTTGCCGCGCGAATAGCCGGTGGCGCGGCCGGTCAACTCGGCCATCACGCCCTTGGGGTCCATGCCGCAGGCCAGCATGTGCCCGTGGTCGCGGTACGTGGTGATGACGGTATCGCCCGGCTTCAATACCGCCTGCATCCCGACCACCACCGCCTCCTGCCCGATGTAGAGGTGGCAGAAGCCGCCGATGGCGCCCATGCCGTAAAGCTGGCCGGCCTTCTCCTCGAAGCGCCGGATCAGCAGCATGTCGTGATAGAGCGTGGTGAGTTCTTTGGCGTTGGTGCGTGAAAGGTCGACCTTGATCGGTTTCTTTACCTTGTCTTTCGCCATGCGCCGTCCCCCGCCGCCTTTGTCGAAAACGTTAGCGTGCCAAGGATGTTACTGCGAGTGACGCCGATAACCGAAGCGCTTTCAGGGCACGAGAATTGCGTGCGGACGGCCGCTTCGCTCATAAAATTACGTGCGCCGGTCCAGAAGGCGCCGCCGAGCGCTCAGTTGGCGAGGATAATCGCCTCGTCACGGCGGATGTGACCGAGAACGATGCGACTCCGCTCTTCGAGCAGATCGAGGTCGAGATTGTCCGCGCGTAGCCGCCTGGCCGCGTTCTCGAGCTTGTCGCGCTCGCGGGCGACCTGGCCGTGGCTCGCCTCGAGGGTGGCGATCTTCTTGGTGAGATGGAGGTACGCCAAGAGCCCGCGATCGCCGTGAATGACGTGATAGCCGAAATAGATCACCAGGGCGAAACAGACGAATGGAGCGATCGCTTCCCGCGCCCGGCGTTTGGTTTCATAGACGAGCCCCATGCGCGCCACCGAATCACAACTGGATTCTTTGTGTCAACAAGAATGTGGCAGGTTTCGCTTGAGTCGATCAAGAGCGCGTCGCCTTAACCGATTGATGAGTCGCGAGAGTCTCGGTCATTGCTCCCGATCAATATCATTTACCCTGGCTCGCTAACCTGCGCCAGCCAGCGAGGAACCTCATGCAGGCGAATGCCGGGCACCCGCGACAATTTTTGGCGACATACGCCGTCCGGCCATGACGGACCCTGCCTCAGCGTCGCGTCAGCACCGACTTCCCGGCGTAAACCGCGCGGGGCCCGAGTTCTTCTTCGATCCGGATCAGCTGGTTGTACTTGGCGGTGCGGTCCGAGCGCGCGAGCGACCCGGTCTTGATCTGGCCGCCATTGGTCGCGACCGCGAGGTCGGCGATGGTCGCGTCCTCGGTCTCGCCCGAGCGGTGCGACATGACGGTGCGGTAGCGCGCGCGATGCGCGGTTTCGACCGCGGCCAGGGTTTCTGTGAGCGTCCCGATCTGGTTCACCTTGACGAGCAGCGCATTGGCGACCCCCTTGGCGATCCCGCGTTGGAGACGCTCGGGGTTGGTGACGAATATGTCGTCGCCGACGAGCTGCACTTTAGCGCCGATCGCCTGCGTGAGCGCCGCCCACCCTTCCCAATCGTCCTCGGCCATGCCGTCCTCGATCGAGGCGATCGGATATTTGGCAACCAAGCCCTCGTAGAACTTGACCATGCCGGCCGAATCGAGCGTCTTGCCTTCGCCTGCGAGCGCGTAGCGCCCGTTCCGGTAGAACTCGGTCGAGGCGGCATCGAAGGCGAGCATCACGTCTTCGCCCGGGCGATAGCCGGCTTTTTCGATCGCGCCTAACACGAAACCGGCGGCGGCATCGGCGTTGTCGAGCGCCGGCGCAAAACCGCCTTCGTCGCCAACATTGGTGCCGAGCCCGGCCGCGGCGAGCGCTTTCTTGAGCGTATGGAAGATCTCCGCGCCGACCCGGACCGCGTCGCGCAGCGTCGTCGCCGCGACTGGCATGATCATGAACTCTTGGAAATCGAGTCCGTTGTCGGCATGCGCGCCGCCGTTCACGATGTTCATCATCGGCACCGGGAGCGTCCGTGCGTCGACCCCGCCGACATAGCGGTAGAGCGGGAGCCCGCGCGCCGCGGCCGCCGCCTTGGCGACCGCGAGGCTGACGCCCAGGATCGCGTTGGCGCCGAGCCGGCTCTTGTTGGGGGTGCCGTCGAGCTCGACCATGATCTGGTCGACGTGGCCTTGATCCTCGGCATCGAGGCCGGAGAGCGCATCGAAGATTTCGCCGTTGACCGCGCCGACGGCTTGCTCGACGCCCTTGCCCAAATAGCGCGGACCGCCGTCCCGCTTCTCGACCGCTTCGTGGGCGCCGGTCGAAGCGCCCGAGGGCACGGCGGCGCGCCCCTTGGTTCCGCCCGCCAACGTGACGTCGACCTCGACCGTGGGGTTGCCGCGCGAATCGAGGATCTCGCGGCCGACAATGTCGGTGATAGCCGTCATGATTTTTGTTTCTTTTTAGATAGTTGATCGAAGTCTTTGAGGTCGGAGATGAGCGCAGGCATGGAGCGGAGCGGAACCATGTTGGGCCCATCCGACGGCGCGCGATCGGGGTCGGGGTGGGTTTCCATGAAGATCGCGGCGATACCGACCGCGGCCGCCGCGCGCGCCAACACCGGCACGAAACGGCGCTCGCCGCCCGAGGCGGTCCCCTGCCCGCCCGGCTGCTGCACCGAGTGGGTGGCGTCGAACACGACCGGGTAGCCCAATTCGGCCAGGATCGGCAGTGCTCGCAGGTCGGACACCAGCGTGTTGTAGCCGAACGAGACGCCGCGCTCGCAGACCAGCACGTTCTCGTTGCCCTCGGCCGTGATCTTGGCGACCACGTTCTTCATGTCCCACGGCGCCAGGAACTGGCCCTTCTTGACGTGGACGGCGCGCCCGGTCCGCGCGGCGGCGCGCAGGAGATCGGTCTGGCGACAGAGGAAAGCCGGGATCTGCAGGACATCGACCGCGGCCGCGACCGGTGCGCACTGCGCGGCGTCGTGGACGTCGGTCACGACCGGGCAGCCGACTTCCTCGCGGATCGCGGCGAAGATCGGGAGCGCTTCGGCCAGGCCCAAACCGCGCTGGCTCGCGCCGCTGGTGCGGTTCGCCTTGTCGAACGAAGACTTGTAGATGAGGCCGACGCCCGCCTTGTCGGTCATTTCCTTGAGCGCATGCGCGACTTCAAGCGCGTGCGCCCGGCTCTCGATCGCGCACGGGCCGGCGATCAGGCCGAACGGGCGGTCGTTCGCGAGCGTGACGCGGCGGACGTTGCCGAAGCCGACCGTGACGGCGCGCGGGGCGGTCATCGGCCTACACCAGCCGCGACTGCGCGAACGCCGCCTTGATGAAGGACTGAAACAGCGGGTGCGGCTCGAACGGACGCGAGCGGAGTTCGGGGTGAAACTGGACGCCGACGAACCAGGGGTGATCGGCGCGCTCGATGATCTCGGGCAGCATATTGTCGGGCGACATGCCCGAGAACACGACGCCGACCTCCTCGAGCTGCTCTTTCAGGTTGATGTTGACCTCGTAGCGGTGGCGGTGGCGCTCGACGATGGTGTCGACGCCGTAGATCGAGTGCGCGAGCGAATCGGGCTTCAGGCGGCACTCGTAGTTGCCGAGCCGCATGGTACCGCCCAGGGGATCGCTTCCCGAACGCACCACGATCTCGTTGCCGCGCATCCACTCGGTCAGGAGGCCCACGACCGGGACCTTGCACGGGCCGAACTCGCTCGAGCTGGCACCGTCGATCTTGGCCAGGTTGCGCGCCGCCTCGAGTACCGCCATCTGCATGCCGAAGCAGATGCCGAAATACGGCACCTTGTGCTCGCGCGCGAACTGGGCGGCGGTGATCTTGCCGCGGGTGCCGCGTTCGCCGAACCCGCCCGGCACCAGGATGCCGTCGACCCCATCGAGGTGATGGATGGTGTCGGGCCGCTCGAAAATCTCGGCGTCGAGCCATTTCAAGTCGACGCTGACGCGGTTGGCGATACCGCCGTGGACCAGCGCTTCGCCGAGCGAAATATAGGCATCGCGCAGCTCGGTATACTTGCCGACGATCGCAATCGAGACCCGGCCTTCCGGCGCGTGAACACGTTCGACGATCGTTTCCCAGCGATTCAAATTGGGCGGGCGCGCATCGAGGCGGAAGATCTTGAGGACCTGGGAGTCGAGCCCTTCCTGGTGATAGGTGAGCGGCACCTCGTAGAGCGAGGCGGCATCGGGCGCGGCGATCACATCCTCTTCGCGGACGTTGCAAAAGAGCGCGATCTTGCGCCGCACGCCTTCGGGCAGCGGCTCGGTGCAGCGGCACAGCAGAATATCGGGTTGGATGCCGATCGAACGCAGTTCCTTGACCGAGTGCTGCGTCGGCTTGGTCTTGAGTTCGCCCGCGACCGAGATGCGTGGCACCAGCGTCACGTGGATGAAAAGCGTGCGGTCGCGCCCCAGTTCGTAGCCCAACTGCCGGATCGCCTCGAGGAACGGCAGGCTCTCGATGTCGCCGACGGTGCCGCCGATCTCGATCAGCGCGAAGTCCGCGTCCTCGGTCCCCGACATGATGAAGCGCTTGATCTCGTCGGTGACGTGGGGAATGACCTGGACCGTCGCGCCCAGATAGTCGCCGCGCCGCTCCTTGGCGATGACCGACTGGTAAATCTGACCGGAGGTGATGTTGTCGCTGCGCCGCGAATTGACGCCGGTGAAGCGCTCGTAGTGACCCAAGTCTAGATCGGTCTCGGCACCGTCGGAGGTGACGTAGACCTCGCCGTGTTGGTACGGGCTCATCGTCCCGGGGTCGATGTTCAAGTACGGGTCGAGTTTTCGCAGCCGCACCTTGTAGCCGCGGGCCTGGAGTGCCGCGCCGAGCGCCGCCGAAGCCAAACCCTTGCCGAGCGATGAGACGACGCCGCCGGTGATGAAGACGAAGAGGGTCGTCATCGTCGAGCCAGCATCGGTTGGAGACGGTTCGCCCTTGGTTTGCGGTGAGCGATGCAGCCGAGCCGCACAGGCGCGCGCCCGCTCACTGCGAGATCGGTGCCCTGGGAACCGCCGGCTGTCCCGGCTGCTCCTGCGTCGGTTTCGGAGCGACGATCGAACGCTCGGGTCCACGGGCGCCGGACAGGATCGCGAGCACGATGCTCGACGCGAAAAACGCGACCGCCAGGATCGTGGTCGTACGGGTGAGCAAATTGGCCGCCGAGCGGCCGGTGACGAGGCCGCCGCTCTGGCCGCCGCCGATTCCGAGCGCGCCGCCTTCGCTCCGCTGCAGGAGGACAACGCCGATCAGCGCCGCCGCGATCAGGATGTGAATGACGAGAAGGACGGTTACCATCGGTACGGGATCGGGCGCGCGAAGGCTCCGCGGTTTTCGCTTGGCCCGAGCTTGTACACTAAACCGGAGCGGCAACCAAGCGCCGGGAACACATCATGCGGCCGCGCGAATAATGCCGATAAAATCAGATGCTTTGAGACTGGCGCCGCCGACCAGCGCGCCATCGACCGCCGGCACGGCCAAGATCGCCGCCGCGTTCGCCGTCGTGACCGAGCCGCCGTAAAGTAGGCGGATCCCAAACCCCGGCGATCCGAATCGGTCGCCGAGTCCGCGCCGGAGCGCGCCGTGGACTTCCGCGATCTCGGCCGGGGTCGGCGTGCGCCCGCTCCCGATCGCCCACACCGGCTCGTAGGCGACGACCAGGCGGGTCGGATCGAGGTCCGGCGGCAACGACCCAACCATCTGCCCGAGCACAATCGTTTGCGTGGCGCCGCGCGCCCGCTCGTCGCCGCGCTCGCCGACGCAGACGATCGCGCTGAGCCCGGCCGCTTGGGCAGCGGCGGCTTTCTTCGCGACCGTGGTATCGGTTTCGCCCCTGAACTGGCGCCGCTCGGAGTGGCCGACGATCACGTAGCGGCAGCCCAGGTCCGCGAGCATGGCGGCGCTGACATCGCCGGTGAAGGCGCCCTTCGCTTCCGGGCTGCAGTCCTGGCCGCCGAGCGCGAGGCCGGTGCCTTCGATCGCAGCGCCGACGGGGGCGAGCAGCGTCGCGGGCGGGCAGATCAAGGCTTCGGTACCCGGCAGCTGCGACGTACGGATCGCGTCGGCGACCGCACGGGCGAGAGCGAGGCCCTCGGTCCTGAGCCCATTCATTTTCCAATTTCCGGCAATCAGGCGCACGCGCGGGTCCGGTGGTTCGATCGGATCGGATGCGGCCCGTTTAGCATGGCGGAGACCGGCCGGCTACGGCGGCACCGGACCGGCGCTTGTCCCGCGCGGGGTGCCTCCCTATGATGCGCGCCGTCATTCCCTGATCATCGTCGTTCGCGCATGCTGCAAGCTCTTCGCAAGTCCGCCGGCACATGGGTCGTCAAGATCTTCCTTGGCATCCTCGCCCTCTCGTTCGTCGGCTGGGGCGTCAACGACATGTTGTTCGCGCCGCCGAGCCAGCCGGTCGCGACCGTCGGCGGTGTCGAAATCACCGCCAACGAGTTCACTTCGACCTATCGGCGCGAGTTCGACCGCCTGTCGCAGCAGCTCGGCGGCCGCCTCACGCCCGAGCAGGCGCGCGAAATCAGGTTGGCTCAGTCGGTGCTGGACCAAATGGTCGGCCGCACCTTGTTCGCGATCGCGGCCGACGATCTGGGCCTCGCGATCTCGACCCAGGCGCTGGTCGAACAGATCCGCACCAACCCGTCGTTCGCCAACGCGACGGGGCAGTTCGACCCGCGCGTGTTCCAGCAAGTGATCAACGCCGCCGGTTTCAGCGAAGCCGCCTATCTCGCGAGCGAACGCGGCGACACGGTCCGCGAGCAGCTCGTCAACACTGTCGCCGCCGAAGGCGAGGTGTCGGCGACGCTCGCCGACCGGCTCTTCGCTTACCGCGAGGAAAAACGCGTGGCCGAGCTCGTGCTGGTGCCGAAGAGCGCGTTGCCGGCACCGGTGGAGCCGACCGCCGCCCAGATCGAGAAATACTATCAGGACAACCAGGGCGCGTTCACGGCGCCCGAGTACCGCAGCGTCAACTACGTTCTGCTCGAGCCCGAGGTCGTGGCAAAAGAGATTGCGGTCTCCGAGGCCGAACTCAAAGAAGAGTACGAGGCGCAGATCGGCCGTTTCACGGTCGCCGAAAAGCGCGAGGTCGAGCAACTGCTCTACGACAACGAAGCCGCTGCGGCCGCGGCGCGCGCGCTCGTGGCGGGTGGCCGTTCCTTGGCCGATGTCGCCAAGGAAACCAAGAGCAGCACCGCCGATAGCCCGTCACTCGGTCTGATCACGCGGGATAAGCTGCCGGCCGCGGTCGCCGAAACCGTGTTCAAGCTCGCCGAAGGCGCGGTCAGCGACCCGGTCAAGAGCCCGTTCGGCTGGCACGTGTTCCGGGTCGGTAAGATCGAGGCCGGGTCGATCAGGCCGCTGGCTGAAGTCGCCCCCGCGTTGACACGCGACGTCGCGCTCCGCCGCGCCGGCGATGCCATCGTCAAATTGTACGAAAAAGTCGAGGACGAGTTCGCCGGCGGCGCCAAGTTGATGGAGGCGGCGCGAAAGCTCGGCCTCAAGGTCGAAACGGTCGCCGCAGTCGATGCACGCGGGCGTGGCGCGGACGAAAAACCGCTCGACGGGTTCGCGCGCGGCGGTGCGTTCGTGTCGGCCGTGTTCGGCACCCAGCCTGGCGCCGAACTCCGCTTACGCGACTTGCCAGGCGGCGCCTACTTCGCGGTCGAAGTCACCGGCGTGACGCCGCCGGCGCCCAAGCCGCTCGCCAACGTGCGGGACGCCGTCAAAGCCGCATGGCTCGAGGCCGAGCTCGAGGCTGCCGCGCGCAACGCGGCCGCGGCAGTCCAGCAGGCGATCAAGGGCGGCCAGAAAGCGGGCGATCAGGCCAAGGACGGGCGCACCCACAAGACGACCTCGCCCCTCCTCCGCTATCGGCTCGACCTCGATCCCGACGTTTCGGCCGAACTCTTGACCGAACTCTTCAAGCTCAAGATCGGCGAGACCGCGCTCGCGCCCACCGCCAAGCGCGACGGCTACGCGGTCGCGGTGCTCAAGGAGGTGACCGCGGTCGCGGCCGACGCGAGCGAGCAGCGCGCCGCGTTCAAGCGTGAGGTCGCGCGAGCGATCGGTGCCGATATCGGCGAGGCGTTCCAGGCGGCGCTAGAGCGACGCTACGGCGTCACCACCAACACCAAGGCGGTCGAGCAGCTGTTCTAGCGAACCGGACGCCTCAACCGCCGTTCCGCTTGCGGACAATGGCGCTCACCGGCACCAGCACGAACCCGCGCTGATCGAGCGTCGCCAGCCACGCATCGAGCGCTTCGATGGTGCCGCTATGCGGATGACCGATCGCGACGGCGTGGCCCTGCTTGCGCGCGATATCCTCGGTGGCTTTGAGCTGGCGGCGGACGTTGTCGGCGCCTTGGTCGTTGTCGAGAAAGACGTCGCGGGCAACGAACGGTACACCATGGCGCCGCGCCGCTTCGGCGGCGACGCTCTGCGCCGAGGTGCGCGAATCGAGAAAGGCGATGCCGTAAGGCTTGATCGTCGCCATGACGAGGTCCATGCCGGCCGCCTGCGCGGTGAACTTGCTCCCCATGTGATTGTTGAGCCCGACGAAGCCGCCCTCGATGCGCGCCAGCATCCATTCGAGCCGGGAGCGCAACTCGGCCTCGCTCAAATGCGTGAGCAGCGCCTGCGGCCCGGGTTTTTCGCCGGCATCCGACGGCTCCATCGGCACGTGCAGCCAGATCTCATGGCCGGCCGCGCGCGCCGCCTGGGTCTGGCGGCCGAGTTCGTCGGCGTACGCCATGAACGAGATCGAGAGCGGCGCCTTCAGGCGGTTGACGCGTTGCGCGTTACGGCGGTTGAGTCCGGTGTCGTCGATCATGATCGCGATCGGAATCTTGTCGTCGGTCCAGGCGGCGCGCACCGCGTGGCGTTGCCAGGCCGGAAGCGCGGTCCGTTCCGCGGGCGGCGGCGGCGCTAGAGCCGCGGGCGCCACCGACGGCAACGGTGGGCGCGACGGGACGGATGCCGCGAGCGGTGGCGTCGGCGGAACAGGTCGCGCCGGTAAAGGAACGGTCGCGGGCGGCGCGACCGGTGCCGATGCATCCGACCGCGGCGGTTCGCGCCGTGGCGGCTCGACGTCGGTGAGCCAGCCGAGCGTCGCGCCGATGCCGAGGGCGATCGCTACCGCAGCCACCGCGAGCCCGACCTTGGCGATGCGGCCAAGACCCGCGACCGCATCGAGGAGCCGGTTCCAAGCGCGCAGCCAGCGGGCCCGCTTGGGCGGAGGCCGGCTCAGGCCCCGCGCTGGCCGCGCGTGGGGCCGACGCCGCGGCGGCGCTACCATCGCCGCCGTGCCCACGCCAATGGTTGAAAATCGACCGATAACGTGTTGTAGATGTTACGTTTACCTTGAGCCGACAGCTTCTTCTCCCGGCGACCCCACGAACGCCGCCGCAACGCGCCCGATACGGTACGAACGATGAGCAATGACATGAACGAATTCAAGCGGTTCGTCGCCCGCGTCGCGGACGGCCACCGCTTGACGATCGACGAAGCGCGGACGGCGTTCGACATCATGATGTCGGGCAATGCGACGCCGGCGCAGATGGGCGGCCTCTTGATGGCACTCCGCGTTCGCGGCGAGACGGTCGAGGAAATCACCGGTGGCGCGATGGCGATGCGGGCCAAGGCGCTCGCCATCGAGGCGCCGGCCGGCGCGATCGACACCTGCGGCACCGGCGGCGATGCGTCGGGCACGCTCAACATTTCCACCGCCACCAGCTTGGTCGTCGCGGCCTGCGGCGTTCCGGTCGCCAAGCACGGCAATCGCGCGCAGTCTTCGCGTTCGGGCGCTGCCGACGTGCTGGCGGCGCTCGGCGTCAACATCGACGCCCACATGTCGCTGGTGAAGCGCGCGCTCTGGGAGGCCAACGTCTGCTTCCTGATGGCGCCGCGCCACCACGGCGCCATGCGCCACGTCGCCGGCACCCGGGTCGAATTGGGGACCCGCACGATCTTCAACCTCCTCGGTCCGCTCTCCAACCCGGCCGCCACCAAGCGTCAACTCTTGGGCGTGTTCGCGCGCCAGTGGGTTGAGCCGATGGCACGGGTGCTCGGCAACTTGGGTTCCGAGCGGGTGTGGGTCGTGCACGGCTCGGACGGCATCGACGAGATCACGCTCTCGGGGCCGACCACGGTCGCCGAACTCAAGAATGGGACGGTGCGGACGTTCGAGGTCAATCCCGCCGACGCCGGCCTCGCAACCGCGCCGCTCGAAGCCTTGAAGGGGGCGGATGCCGAGTTCAACGCGCGAGCGCTCCGCGAGTTGCTCGACGGCGAGAAGAGCGCCTACCGCGACATCGTCGCGCTCAACGCCGGCGCGGCGCTGGTCGTCGCCGATAAAGCACCCGACCTCAAGGCCGGCGCCGCCCTGGCTCGAGCGGCGATCGATGCCGGCAAGGCCAAGGCAACGCTCGCCAAGCTCGTCGCCATCACCAACGAAGCGCCGCCGGCATGAGCGACGTCCTCGCCGCGATCTGCGAGCAGAAGCGCCTCGACGTCGCGGCGCGTAAACGGGACCGCCCGCTCGGCGACGTCATGGCGGCGGCGAAAACTGCGAGCCCGCCGCGGGGTTTTCAGCGCCGGCTCGCGGCCGTCGCGGCCCACGGGGCGTATGCGCTGATCGCCGAGATCAAGAAAGCGTCGCCCAGCAAAGGGTTGATCCGCGCCGACTTCGACCCGCCTGCGCTGGCGCGCGCTTACGCCACCGGCGGGGCGACCTGCCTTTCGGTGCTGACCGAAGGACCGTCGTTTCAAGGCGACGACCGGCACCTCGTCGCCGCGCGCGGCGCGGTCGACCTGCCGGTGCTGCGCAAGGACTTCACCGTCGACCCCTATCAAGCGGCCGAAGCCCGCGCGCTCGGGGCCGACTGTATCCTTCTGATCATGGCCGCGGTCGACGATCGCCTGGCTGACGAGATCGAGGCTGCCGCCGCCGAGGTCGGACTCGATGTCCTGATCGAAGTTCATGACCGCGCCGAGCTCGACCGTAGCCACGCGCGGCGAAGCCGCCTGATCGGTATCAACAACCGCAACCTGAAGACGCTCGCCGTCGATCTCGCGACCACCGAAGCCTTGGTGCCGCACCTGCCGGCTGGTGCGACCGTGGTGAGCGAAAGCGGACTTTCCCGTCCGGCCGACCTCGCGCGCATGGCCAAGGTCGGGGTCCGCTGCTTCCTGGTCGGCGAAGCGCTGATGCGCGAGGCGGATGTCGCGGCGGCGACCACGGCGCTCCTCGCCCGCGACCGCGCGCCCCAGCGAGCGGCGTACGCGCGATGAGCGACTTCACCCATTTCGACGCCAAGGGCAACGCGCGCATGGTCGACGTCGGGGACAAGGACGTGACCGAGCGCACCGCGACCGCCGTCGCCACGGTTGCGATGCAGCCGGCGACGCTGGCGTTGATCCGGAGCGGCGGCGTCAAAAAGGGCGACGTCCTCCAGGTCGCGCGCTTGGCCGGGATCATGGCCGCCAAACGCACGGCCGACCTGATTCCGCTCTGCCACCCGCTCTCCCTCGCCGCCGTCGATCTCGAACTCACTTGCGATCCCGCGCGGAACGCGGTCGACATTCGCGCCACCTGCCGGGTGATCGCCCGCACCGGGGTCGAAATGGAAGCGATGACCGCGGCTTCGATCGCCGCACTGACCGTCTATGACATGTGCAAGTCGGTCGATCGCGGCATGCGCGTGACCGAAGTCCGCCTGATCCACAAGGCCGGCGGCAAGTCCGGAACCTTCACGGCCTCCTGACGATGGCGCTGACGCGCGGGCCCGCCCCGCTCCTTCCCGTCGCCGAGGCGCGCGCGCGCATTTGCGCCGCGATGCGCGTGCTGCCCAAGGAGACCGTCGGGATCGCGCATGCGATCGGGCGCGTGCTCGCGACCGACGTCGTCGCCCGCGTGACCCAGCCGCCGCTCGCCGTATCGGCGATGGACGGTTACGCCGTGCGCGCGGCCGATGTCGCCCGCGTGCCGACGACTCTCACCCAGGTCGGCGAGGTGCAGGCCGGCGCGATTTACCAAGGCGCGATCGCCGCCGGCGAGACGGTCCGCATCTTCACCGGGGCGCCGCTCCCGACCGGCGCCGACGCGATTGTGATCCAGGAAGATACGACCGCCGAGGGCACTCGCATCACCGTCAATGAAAGCGCAGCCCAGGGCCGCTACGTGCGGCCGGCGGGGCTCGACTTCACGGTCGGAACGGTCGGGATCGAAGCCGGGAAGCGCCTCAGCCCACGCGACATCGGCCTCGCCGCCGCGATGAACGTGCCCTGGCTCGAGGTCCGGCGCCGGCCGCGGGTGGCGCTGCTCGCGACCGGCGACGAGATCGTCCGTCCCGGCGAGCCGGTCGGCCCCGGCCAGATCGTGAGCTCGAATGCGTTGGCGATGGCGGCGGTACTCTCCGAGAACGGCGCCGATCCGATCGACCTCGGCATCGCGCTCGACAACCGCGAGTCGCTCGCCCAGATGGCGCAAGGCGTTCGCGGCGCCGATCTCTTGATCACGATGGGCGGCGCCTCGGTCGGCGAGCACGATCTGGTGCGCGCGGTTTTGGGCGAGCGCGGCCTCGCCATCGATTTCTGGCAGATCGCGATGCGGCCGGGAAAGCCCTTGATGTTCGGTACCCTCGACGGCATTCCGATGATCGGCGTCCCCGGCAATCCGGTGTCGTCGCTGGTGTGCGCGCTCGTTTTCGTCGTGCCCGCGATCCGAGCGCTGCTCGGTCTCGCCGCAGCGGCCGCGCCCGACACGATCGGCGCCCGGCTCGGCGCGGCGCTTCCCGCCAATGACCGCCGCGAAGACTATCTGCGGGCGACGTTGGATCCGGGCGACAACGGCATCTGGGTCGCGACACCGTTCGCGACCCAAGACTCGAGCATGCTCTCGACGCTCGCCGCCGCCACCGGCCTGATCGTGCGCCCGCCGCTCGCGCCCGCTGCCGCGGCCGGCGACCGGGTCGCGGTCATACCCCTCCCCGGTACCGCATCGCCCGCGATCTGATGCCGCCGCCCGCTGGCGCTTTTGTGGACCGATTTGACGCTTGACTTCGGCACGAGAACTAAACTAGAACAACAGCCGATGTTTTGGTTTTGTTCTACGACCCTCGGCTGCCGGGACGAGCGCGCGCCATGCTGACGAAAAAGCAATACGAGCTTCTCCTCTTCATCCGCGATCGGCTGTCCCAATCCGGGATTTCGCCCTCGTTCGACGAGATGAAAGAGGCCCTCAAGCTCAAGTCGAAATCGGGCGTTCACCGCTTGATCACCGCCCTCGAAGAACGCGGCTTCATCCGGCGCCTGCCGCACCGCGCCCGGGCGCTCGAAGTCATGAAACTGCCCGAGGCCGCGGCCGCCCGCGCCACCACCGCGGCCGGCTTCGCCCCCAACGTGATCGAAGGTCGCTTCGCCGGAAACGCGATCCCCGGCGCCAGGACCGCGGCCGAGGGCGGCACCATGGACCTCCCGCTCTACGGCCGCATCGCCGCCGGCACGCCGATCGAGGCGCTTCGCGATCATTCGACGACGATCGCGGTGCCGGGTGCGTTCCTCGGCAAGGGCGAGTACTACGCGCTCGAGGTGGCTGGCGACTCGATGGTCGATGCCGGGATTCAGGACGGCGACACCGTCATCATCGAACGGTGCGACGTTGCCGAGAACGGCACCATCGTCGTCGCGCTGATCGACAACGAAGAGGTGACCTTGAAACGGCTGCGGCGCAAGGGCAACTCGGTCGCGCTCGAAGCCGCCAATACCGCCTACGAAACCCGCATCTTCGGCCCGGACCGGGTCAAGGTGCAGGGTCGTCTGGCGGCACTGGTGCGGCGCTACCATTAGCCGTCGGCGCGGACCCGTGGCGGCTGTGGCGCCCTAGAAGTTCACCGACAGGCTCACCGAGCCGAACCGGTTGGCGCCGCGCTGACCTTCGAATTCATCGGACCGGAACACGTGCGTGTACGAGAGCCGCACGGTTCGATAGATCACGGTTACGCCGAGTTGAACGTCGCCGACCACGGGCTTGCGCTCGACGCCGTGGCTGTCGGTGAAAGAGTTGCCGTCGAGAAAAACGTCGCGCGCGACGTAGCGAAGCTCGGCGTCAGCGAAAACGTGCCGATCGAAATCCGGCGTGGTCGCGAAAAAGACCGAGCCGGGCAGGCTCGGCCGGATGCGGGGCGGGCCGTAATCGTCGGCCAACCGCTCGCCGAAGCGGAGCGATAGCCCGCCGGCGACGTGCGTCATCACGTTACCGACGCTGCCGCCAGCATGGGGCGTGGCGTCGAACTCGAGCCCGAGCGCCGAGGTTTTCGGCCAGGTCCGCCACTTTCGCTCGTAGCTCAGCAGGACGCCCTGCTCGTTGTCGAGCTGGTGGCGCCACCCCAACGAGCGCGGTACGCCGATCAAGTCGTGGTAACCGTTTTGGATCTCGCGCCCGAGCGCCGCCGGCCCGACCACGCCGACGTCGAGTTCGACGGTGTCGAGCGTCGACAACCGGCCGTTCGCGCCGCGATCTTCCCAGAGCAGCGCGACGCCGCCGTAAAGCCAGCCGGCGTA
>VGEO01000074.1 GCA_016869275.1 Alphaproteobacteria bacterium
TCGCCGCCAGAACCGTCGACGCCCTATGGGCGGCTGTCGGCGAGTTCCTGCGCAGCGTCCAACCCACCGAATGCCGCAACTATCTCGCTCACGCCGGCTATCGCCACTCAATATGAAAGGGCTCTAGGACGACTACTTAGACCGCGGCTCGCGGGGTCGGCTACTATCCACTCGCCCGCCCCCTCTTCACCCGAGTCCCCCATGGCCAAAGTCCGCAAGTTCAAGAAGCTGCTCGCCGCCAATCGTAGCGAGATCGCGATCCGCGTATTTCGCGCCGCGACCGAACTCGGGCTTCGCACGGTCGCGATCTACTCGCACGAGGATCGCTTCGCGCTGCACCGCTTCAAGGCCGACGAAGCCTACCTGGTCGGCGAGGGCAAGGGTCCGGTCCAAGCCTATCTCGACATCGCCGACATCGTCCGAATCGCCAAGGAAGCCGACGTCGACGCGATCCACCCGGGCTACGGGTTCCTCTCGGAGAATCCCGATTTCGCCGAGGCCTGCGCCGCCGCCGGCATCACCTTCATCGGCCCGTCGCCGCAGACGATGCGCGACATGGGCAACAAAGTGGCGGCGCGCGCGATGGCGGCGCGGGCCAAGGTGCCGATGGTGCCGGCGACCGGCGCGCTCCCGCTCGACGACCCGGCGACGATCAAGAAATTCGCCGGCAAGATCGGCTATCCGGTCATGCTCAAGGCGAGCTGGGGCGGCGGCGGGCGCGGCATGCGCGCGGTGCGCTCTGAAAAGGAATTGATCGAGCAGGTCGCCGCCGGCAGCCGCGAGGCGGCGGCCGCGTTCGGCAACGGCGAGGTGTTCCTCGAAAAGATGGTCGAGCGCGCCAAGCACATCGAAGTACAGGTGTTGGGCGATCAGTACGGCAACGTCGTTCACCTGTTCGAGCGCGAGTGCTCGATGCAGCGGCGCAACCAGAAAGTGGTCGAACGCGCCCCGGCCGCCTACCTCACGCCCAAGCAGCGCGAGGCGGTGTGCGTCTCGGCGGTGCGGCTGGCGCAATCCGCCAACTACGTCGCCGCCGGCACCGTCGAGTTCCTGATGGATGCCGACAGCGACAAGTTCTACTTCATGGAGGTCAATCCGCGCATCCAGGTCGAGCACACGGTGACCGAGGTCGTGACCGGCATCGACCTGGTCAAGGCGCAGATCCGCGTTTGCGAGGGCATGAAGATCGGCGCCAAGGACGCGGTCGTCCCCAAGCAGGCCGACATCCGGCTCAACGGCCACGCGCTGCAGTGCCGCATCACCACCGAAGACCCGACCAACAACTTCACGCCCGACTACGGGCGCTTGACCAACTACCGCGGCGCCACCGGGTTCGGCATTCGTCTCGACGGCGGTACCGCGTTCTCGGGCGCGATCATCACGCCCTATTACGATTCGATGCTGGAAAAGGTGACGGCGTGGGCGCCGACGCCCGCGGAAGCGACCGCGCGCATGCTGCGCGCGATCCGCGAGTTCCGCATCCGCGGCGTCAAGACCAACCTCACCTTCCTCGAAGGGCTGATCGGCAATCCCAAGTTCACCGGATGGGACTACACCACCCGCTTCATCGACACGACCCCCGACCTCTTCAAGTTCACGCCGCGGCGCGACCGCGCGACGCGGCTCCTGGCGTTCCTGGGCGACGTCATCGTCAACGGCAACCCCGAGGTGGTCGGGCGCGTCAAACCCGGGCCGCAGCCGGTGCCGCCGGTGCCGAAAGCGAGCGCGGATCGCGCGCGCCCGGGCACCAAGCAGCTCTTGGACAAGCTCGGCCCCGAGGACTTCGCCGCGTGGATGCGGAAGGAAAAGCGGCTGCTCGTCACCGACACCACCTTCCGCGACGCGCACCAGTCGCTGCTGGCGACGAGGATGCGGAGCCACGACATGTTCCGGATCGCGCCCTACTACACCAAGGCGCTGCCGGGACTGTTCTCGGTCGAGTGCTGGGGCGGCGCCACCTTCGACGTCGCCATGCGTTTCCTGCGCGAGGACCCGTGGGACCGGCTGGCGGCGCTCCGGCGCATGCTGCCGAACACGCTCCTGCAGATGCTGCTGCGCGCCTCGAACGCGGTCGGCTACACCAACTACCCGGACAACGTGGTCGAGCACTTCGTCAAGGTCGCCGCCGAGAGCGGGATCGACCTGTTCCGCATCTTCGACTCACTCAACTGGGTCGAGAACATGCACGTCGCGATCGACGCCGTGCGCGACACCGGACGGCTGTGCGAGGCGGCGATCTGCTACAGCGGCGATCTCATCGACCCGCGCGAGAAGAAGTACACGCTCGACTACTACGTCAAGATCGCGCGCCAACTCGAACGCGCCGGCGCCCATATTCTCGCGGTCAAGGACATGGGCGGCTTGTGCAAACCGGCCGCCGCCAAGAAGCTGATCGAGGCGTTGAAGGACGAGGTCAAGATCCCGATCCACTTCCACACCCACGACACCAGCGGCATCGCGGCCGCGAGCGTGCTGGCGGCGGTCGAGGCCGGGGTCGATGCCATCGACGCCGCGGTCGACTCGATGAGCGGGCTCACCTCGCAGCCGAACCTGGGTTCGATCGTCGAGGCGTTGCGCGGCACCGAGCGCGACACCGGGCTCAATCACGGCGCGCTCCGCGCCCTCGCCCACTACTGGGAGGGGGCGCGGCGTTATTACCGCGCGTTCGAGAGCGATCTGCGCTCAGGGATGGCCGAGGTCTACGACCACGCCATGCCGGGCGGCCAATACACCAACCTGCGCGAACAGGCGCGCGCGCTCGGCATTCCCGACACGCGCTGGCCCGAGGTCGCGCTCGCCTATGCGCAGGTGAACGACATGTTCGGCAACATCATCAAGGTGACGCCGAGCTCGAAGGTCGTCGGCGACATGGCGATCTACATGGTGACCAATGGGCTCAGCCCCGAGCAGGTGGCCGATGCCGGACACGCGGTCGACTTTCCGCAATCGGTGATCGAGTTTTTCCGCGGCGATTTGGGCCAGCCCCATGGCGGCTTTCCGAAGGAACTGCAGAAGAAAGTGCTCAAAGGCGCGAAGCCGATCACCGTCCGCCCCGGCCAGGTGCTGAAGGCGGTCGATCTCGAAGCGACCCGGACCGAGCTCGAAGCCAAGCATCACCGCAAGATCGATGACCGGTGGCTCGCGTCATCCTTGATGTATCCCAAGGTGTTCGCCGCCTATCTCGACAACCGCACCAAGTTCGGCGACGTCTCGATCATCCCGACGCCGGCCTTCTTCTACGGCCTCGAACCTGATGAGGAGCTTTCGCTCGAAATCGAGAAGGGCAAGACCCTCATCATCCGCTTCTTCACGGTGGGCGAGGCCGACGAGCACGGCAACCGCTCGGTGTTCTTCGAGTTGAACGGTCAGCCGCGCACGGTGACGATTGCCGATCGCAAGCTCGCGGCCGCAGTCCAGGTTCACCGCAAGGCCGAAGATGGCAACCCGCGCCACGTCGCCGCACCGATGCCGGGGCTGGTGGCCCGCGTCGCGATAAAGGCCGGCGACAAGCTCAAGGCCGGCGATCTCTTGCTCACGATCGAGGCGATGAAGATGGAGACGGCGATTCATGCCGACAAAGCCGCCAAGGTCGCCGAGGTCGTGGTCCCGGCCGGCAACCGGGTCGAGGCCAAGGACCTCCTGGTCGTGCTTGATCCGACCGCGTAGCCGGGACTGGACCGCGGGCGCGTTCGCACTCGAGGATTTTCCGTTGTCGCTCGTGACCCGCGTGTGCAATCCTGGCGTCGGGGAGGGCCAATCAACCGAGCGAACGCTGATCGGCGTTCGGCAAATCAGGGAGGTTGGCATGACGCCAACACGACAACACGGGTTCTGGGTTCGTGGACGCTTCCTCATGGCGGCGGCCGTGGTCGCGTTAACCCTCGCTGGGCCGGTTGCGGCGGCGCCGAGCGGGCAACCGATTCGAATCGGCAGCACTCTCGCCCTGACCGGGCCCCTCGCCGCCACCTCGCTCATCCATAAGCTGGTCGGCGAAATCTTCGTCGAGCAGATCAATCAGAAGGACGGCCTGCTCGGGCGGCCGGTCGAATGGGTCCTCAAGGACGACCAATCGAAACCCGACCTGGCACGCACACTTTACGAGCAACTGATCACGGTCGACAAAGTCGACTTGCTAATGGGGCCCTACGCGACCGGCGCGATCCTGTCGGCAATGAGCGTTGCCGAGCGCTACAACAAGGTCCTCATTCACCACACGTTCGGTATCCCGAACCTGGCTAAGTACACCATGCATTTCCCGGCGTGGCACATGGGTTCGATCCCGGAGCAGACGTTTCCGAATCTCGTGCTCGATGCGGCGGCGAGTGGCGGCAAACCGCCGAAGACTGTCGCCATCGTCTCGAGCAAGTTCCCATCGGTGCATTTCATGTCGGTGGGTGCGCGCGATGCGGTGAAGAAGCGCGGGCTCCAGGAGGTGTTGTGGCTCGAATGGGAGTTCGGCAACCGCGACTTCGGCCCCATCGCCAGCCGGATCAAGGACGCCAAACCCGATTTCCTGTGGATCGGCGGGATCGGTCTCGAGGGCGTCATGCTGCTCGATGCAGCCAAGAAGATCGACTATGAGCCACCGCTCCACTTCCATCTCTACCCGGCGCCCGGTCCGACCGCCGCGGCCGCGGTGGCGAAGAATGCGTTAGCGGCGAGCGTTTTCGAGCAGCATGCGCCGTTCACCAACAATCCCGTCGCCGCCCAGTTCGGGAAGGTCTACAGCGACCGCGCCGCCAAGGCGGGCCTCCCCGATACGTCGGTCGAGACCCAAGCCGCTGCTTCGTACACGGCGTGGCAAATCCTCGAGACCGCGGTCACGGCGACCAAGAGCCTCGACGACAAAGTCTTCGGCGACTGGCTCAAGAAAAACCGGGTCGATAGCATAACCGGCCGCCTGCGTTTCGACGGTGCAAACAACTACGGCGACGACCTGATGAAGGTGAAACAGCTCCAGGACGGCAAGTGGGTCGTGGTCTGGCCGCGCGAGTTCGCCGCGCCGGGCGCCAAGCTCATCGCGCCGTAGCTGCGGCCGAGCCGGGTCGTTTCGGCGGGAGCGCTTGGCTGCCGCCGGATCTCCTGGTCGCAACCGCGGTCCTGCCGGCTCGCGGTGGCGACCCAATCGCAGAGTGAAGCTTGATGCCGAGCGCCACGCTCCTCGCACAATCGCTGCTGTCCGGCATCTTCATCGGCGGGCTGTACGGACTGATGGGCCTCGGGCTCAGTTTGTTCTGGCGATACCTGCGCCTGATCAACCTCGCCCACTTCGCCCTCGCCTTTCTTGCTGCCTACTTGACCTACCAGTTCGTCGGGGTTCTCGGCTGGCATCCGGTCGTGGCAATCATCGCCATCGTTCCCGCGTTTTTCGTTATCGGCGCCGCGATCCAGGCCCTGTTCCTCCGCTTCGCGATCAGCGAGTTCGCATCGTTGCTCGTGACGTTCGGTATGACGGTCATCGTCGAAAGCTTGATCCAGTGGTACTGGACCGCCGATTTTCGGCGGCTCGAGCTCGGCCACGACGGCGGATCGCTGAGGGTCGGGCCGCTGTTCGTTCCGGTCACCGAGGCCCTCCTGCTCGTCGTTACCACCGTGGTTTGTGCGGCGACGTGGGCATGGCTGCACTTCACCTACGCCGGCAAGGCGCTGCGGGCCAGCGCCGAGGACCGCGACATCGCCGCCGCGTTCGGTGTCGACCATCGCCGGCTGGCGCTGGTGCTCGCCGGCGCCTGCGTCGCTTACGCCGCGTTGGCGGGCGCGTTTTTCGCCCTGATCTTTACGTTGACGCCGGCTCAGATTTTTGCGTGGATGGGCGTGATTTTCGCGGTGGTGATCTTGGGCGGCCTCGGCAACCCGCTGGGCGTCTTGGCGGCCGGCCTCGCGATCGGGGTGAGCGAAGCCCTCACCATGGCGGTCACCGCGCCGACCTGGGCGCCGCTGGTGTCGTTCTCCCTGCTCATCCTCGTGCTGGTCCTCCGCCCGAGTCGGCTCTGACATGCGGCGCCGCTCCGGTCCGATCGCGCTGGTCGCGGCAACCGCCGCTTTGGCGCTGCTGCCGCTGCTGCGGCCGCCGGCGTTCTACGAGTCGTTTCTCTATTTGACGTTCCTGTGGATCGCCCTCGCCACCTCGTGGAACATCCTGAGCGGCTACTCCGGTTATTTTTCGTTCGGCCACGGTGCGTTCTACGGCGCCGGCGTCTACACCACCGCGGCGCTGGCGGCGCGCTTCGAGGTGCCGTTCGTTTGGACCCTGCCGGCGGCGGGGCTCGTCGCCGCCCTGCTCGGATTCGCCGTCGGCGCCGTCGTGTTCCGGGTGCGCCGTCTTCGCGGCGAGCTGTTCGCGTTGTTGACGCTCGCGGTGACGTTCGTCCTCGCTACGGTCGTCCTCAACACGCCGATCGATGGCGGACCCGGCGTTTTTCTAAGCGGCGTCGCCGTCCCGAAGGTCTACGGAACAACGGCATCGACGATCTATTTGTTTGGGCTGGGCGCGGCGGCGGCGGCCGTCGCCGCCGCCTGGGCTGTGCAGCATTCGCGGCTCGGGCTCGCGCTGTTTGCGATCAGCGACGATGAGGACGCCGCCCAGGTCATGGGCGTCCCGGCCTATCGCGCCAAGCTCGCCGCGCTTTGCATATCGTGTTTCCTCGCCGGCGTCGCCGGCGGCATTCACGCTCTGTTCGTCACCTACGTCACCGTCGCCGAGACCTTTTCGATCACGGTGCCGTTGTTCGTCATTCTGATGAGCGTGGTCGGAGGGGCGCGGCACTGGCTGGGGCCGACGCTGGGCGCCGTCTTCATTACCGCTCTCACTTATGCCTTCGTCGGCGGCGAGTGGGCGGTTCCCGGCCGGGCCGTGATCGGCCTGATCCTGATCCTGGTCATCCTGTTCTTGCCGCATGGCGCGATGGGCTTCGCCGCCCGCCGCGCGCACCGACGTCCACCGCGGCTCGTCGCCGCCAGCGCTGGCGCGAACCCACGCCGCCTCGCCGTAGGTTCGGGCCCTCGCGATGCCGTGCTGCTTCGCTGCAACGACGTCCACCTCACGTTCCGCGGCGTGCGCGCGCTCGCTGGCGTCAATCTCGACGTGCGCGCCGGTGAAATCCTCGGCCTGGTCGGGCCGAACGGCTCGGGCAAGTCGACCCTCGTCAATACGATCAGCGGCTACTACCGGCCCGACACCGGGCGCATCCTGCTGGGCCAAACCGACCTCGCCGCCACGGCTGCCCATCGCATTGCGCACCTCGGCGTCGCCCGTACGTTTCAAATCCCGCGCCCGTTCCCGCGCCTCACCGTCCTCGACAACGTCGCCGTCGCCGCCCTGTTCGGCGGCGGCCGGCTGGACTGGGTCGCCGCGCAGCGCGAAGCGCGATACTGGCTCGACTTCGTCGGGCTGGCCAAGCACGCGCTCGCACCGCCGCTCGAACTCAACCTGCATCAGCGCAAGTTCCTCGAACTGGCGCGCGCGCTGGCATCGGTTCCTCAACTCGTGCTGCTCGACGAAGTACTTTCCGGCCTGACACCGGCCGAGGTAACCAACGCGCTCGCCCTCATCCGCGAAATCAACGCGCGCGGCGCGACAATCGTTTTCATCGAGCACAACATGCGCGCCGTTCTCGCGCTTACCCATCGCCTGGTGGTCCTCAACCACGGGCAAGTCATCGCCGAAGGAGCACCGCACAGCGTGGTGCGACAGCCGGCGGTGGTGACGGCATATCTCGGAACCGCCCATGCTTGAGGTCCAAAAGATCGACGTCGCCTATGGCGACGCGCCGGCATTGTGGGATGTCTCCCTCGTCGTCGGCCGCGGCGAACTCGTCGCCGTCGTCGGTCCCAACGGTGCCGGCAAGACCACGTTGGTCAATGCGATCGCGCAGCTGCTGCCGATCCGGGGCGGACGCCTGCGGCTCGACGGCAGCGACGTCACCGGGATCGGCGCCAGGGACCTTTGCCAGCGCGGCGTCGCCCTGGTCCCGGAAGGGCGGCGGCTGTTCGCGAGCATGACCGTCGAGGAGAATCTCGAGCTCGGCTGCTACCGGCGCGAGGCCCGCCGGTTCCACGACGAGAGCCTGGCCCGGGTCTACGGCCTGTTTCCGATCCTGCGCGAGCGAAGGCGCCAGCCTGCGGGAACGCTGTCGGGCGGCCAGCAACAAATGGTCTCGATCGGCCGAGCTTTGATGGCGCGCCCGCGGCTGCTGCTGATCGACGAACCATCGCTCGGCCTCGCGCCGTCGGTGACCCAGCAGGTATTCGACGTCATTCGGGCGATCCACGGCGAAGGCGTCTCGATCCTCCTGATCGAGCAGAACGCTGCGCAAGCGCTCGCGTTGGCCGAGCGCGCGTACGTCCTCGAGGGCGGGCGCGTCGCCGCCGACGGACCGACCGTCGAGCTGCTTGCGCAGCCGCATATTCGCATAGCCTACTTGGGCGAGGACGTCGATGCTCCACCCGCCGCGAGCCGCTGACGACGGTCGCGCGACGACGTTGCACCGTGTCCGGCCGTGCGCCGGTCGCGACGGCGCTTGAACGAGGGACTGCCCGATCATGAAACGCAGCACCGAGCGCTTTCTTACCACCCACACCGGCAGCCTGCCGCGCCCGCCCGATCTGATTCGGACGATGTTCGCCAAAGAAGAGGGCGTGCCGGTCGATCCGGCCGCGCTCGAGCGGCGCGTCGCCGAAGCGGTCGCCGAGGTCGTGCGCCGGCAGGCCAGCGCCGGCATCGACATCGTCAACGACGGCGAGATGAGCAAGCCGAGCTACGCGACCTACATCAAAGACCGCTTGAACGGCTTCGGCGGATCGAGCCAGCCCCTGACCTACCAGGACCTGGTCGACTTCCCGACCCTGGCGCAGCGCGTGTTCGGCGACCCCGGCCGCGCGCGGCGCAAGACGCCAGGCTGCAACGCGCCGATCAGCGTCCGCGATCCGCTCGCGGCCGAACTCGATATCCAGCACCTGAAGGCGGCGGTCGCGGCAGCGCCTCATCAAGAAGCGTTCCTGAGCGCGGCCTCGCCCGGCGTGGTCGCGCTGTTCTTCCAGAACACCTACTACAAGTCGCGCGAGGATTATCTCTTCTCGATCGCCTAAGCGATGCGGCCCGAGTACGAGACGGTGGTCAAGGCTGGGTTCATCCTGCAGATCGACTGCCCGGATCTCGCCATGGGCCGCCACATCCAGTTCGCCGCCGCCGACTTGGCCGAATTCCGCCATCAGGCCGGGCTCAATATCGCCGCACTCAATCACGCGCTGGCGGGCGTTCCGCCCGATCGCGCGCGCGTCCACCTGTGCTGGGGCAACTACGAGGGCCCGCACCACTGCGACTTGCCGCTCGCCGACATCATCGACGTCATTTTCACCGCGCGCCCGGCCGGGCTCTCGTTCGAAGCCGCCAATTTGCGCCACGCGCATGAGTGGATCGTGTTCGATCGGGTCAAGCTGCCGGCGGGCAAAGTCCTAATCCCGGGCGTGCTCGAATCGAAAACCAATTTCATCGAGCACCCCGAGCTGATCGCGCAGCGGATCGGGCGCTACGCCAAGCTGGTCGGGCGCGAAAACGTGATCGCCGGTTCGGACTGCGGCTACGGCACCTGGGTCGGCCAGGCGGCGGTCGATCCCGACGTAGTGTGGGCCAAGTTCGCGGCGATCGCCGAGGGCGCCCGCCGCGCCAGCGAGGAGTTCTGGCGCTAGGCCGCTTCGAAATTCTTGCCGAAGTCGTCGGGGACGTTCGGCCCCCAGATATAGAGCGCGTCGTCGAGCGGCCAGTCCTTGGCCTTCCACCCCTTGGCCGGGATGTGGTCGATGTCGCAGAAATACTCGGCCAGGCTCATCCACGGATCGCGGATGTAGTGGAAGAAGTTAGAGCCGATGACGTGGCGGCCGAGGCCCCAGCCATTTCGGTAGCCGGCATCGAGCAACCGTTTGGCACCGAGCCCGATTTCGTCGATGTTGCCGACCTCGAAGCTCGCGTGATGGAAGCCGGGGCGATCGGATTTGAGGAACGCGACGACGTGATGGTCGCTCGCGCCCTCATTGCGCAAAAACGCGACCACGTCCTTGGCGCGGTCGGAGAGCTTCATGCCGAGCGCGCCGACGTAGAAGTCGATCTGACGGTCGATGTCGGGCGTAAAAAAGAGCACGTGGCCCAAACGGCGCGGCCGAACTTTCATGTCGTGGGGCGGATAACCGCGCTTGCCGACCCGCGCGATGTGGCCGGGCGTGTTGAGCCGCCATAGGTCGCCGCCGCGGGCCGGTGCCGCGGCCGCGACCCGCACGTTGACGAGACGCCCATCCGGATCGTGGACCCACAAGCCCTCGGCTTCATACTCGCGCGGCGGATCGACCAGGCGGTGCCCAGCCCGCTCGATCGAGCGTTTGGTCGCCTCGAACTCGCTCGCCTTGGTGCCGAGGCACAAGTGGTGAAACCGTTTCTGCTTGCCCTCGAGCAGGATGACCTGATCCTGCTTGCGGCCATAACAGCGCATCACGACGGCGCCGTTCGATTTCCTGGTCTCGAGGCCGAAGTCCTCGTAGAACTTGCGGCCGGCGTCGGGGTTGGGAACCGACAACGCGAAATGCTGAAGCGAGCGTATGGTCATGGCCGTTTTCCTCCACGCGGGCAGGCAAAGCGTACACCGGCCCGCCGGCTCCGGGCCACATTCCTTTTGCTGATGAGGCTGGTCCGGCCGAGAATGAGCGCGGTTACGGCCGGCGGATCGCACGGTCCGAACGGCTTTGAATTTGCGTGACGCGTCGATAAGATCGCCCGGCCGTAAACCCGTGACGGACGAAAGGCGGGCCGCGGCGGGCGTTCTAGCGCGCGTTTTTTGGGAGGTCGCGCGTCGATGCAGGTGATCGTCAACGGCGCGATCAACGGCCTAGTGATCGCGGTCCTCGGGCTCGCATTCCAGCTCGTTTACTTGCCGACGAAGGTATTCCACGTCGCGCTCGGGGCGATTTTCGCCGCGGCGCCGTTTTTCGCCCTCGCCTTGCTCAACATCGGCTGGTCGGTGCCGATGGCGTTGCTCGGCGCGCTGGTGTTGGCGACCGCGTTGTCGCTGCTCTGCGAATGGTCGACCCATGCCCCGATCAGCCGCCACCGCGGCTCGTTCACCGCCCATTTCGTCTCGTCGCTCGGCATCTACATCATCATCGTTCAGGCGCTGACGCTCAATTGGGGCGCCGACCTCAAGGTGATCCGCCAGGGGATCGACCCGGTCACGTTCGTGGGCGACGTCGTTCTGACCGCCACCCAGTGGTGGAAAGTCGGCGGCTGCATCGGCATCCTGGTCGCGTTCTATCTGTGGTTGCGGTTCACGCGGATGGGGCTTCAGTTCCGCGGCCTCGCCGACAACCCGAACGAGCTCGCACTGCGCGGCTACAACATCGCGTGGCTCCGCTACGTCGCGTTCGGCGTCTCCGGGGCGATGGTCGGCGCCGCCGCCCTGATGGTGGCGCGCGATACCGGCTTTTTCCCGCACGGCGGCCTGCAAGAGCTGATGCTCGCGATCGTCGCCGCCATCATCGGCGGCCGGCAGTCGTTCGTCGGGCCGGTGATCGGCGGTTTCATCCTCGGGATCGCGCGCATGGAAATCGAGTGGTACATCTCGTCGCGCTGGATCGACATCGCCACCTTCGTCGTCCTCACCTTGTTCCTGCTCCTGCGACCGAACGGCATCATCGTACGCAAGGCGCGCCTCGAGGCGGAGCAGGCATCGTGAACTATCTGCTCCACCTGCTCATTTTCCTCGACATCTACGTGATCGTGGCCCTCAGCCTCAACGTGATCGTCGGCTATGTCGGCCTGCTCACGCTCGCCCACGCCGCCTATTTCGCCATGGGCGGCTATGCCTACGCGCTGGTTTCGCTCCTGCTCGGGTGGGAGTTCGTGCCGGCGGCGATCGCCGCCATCCTGTTCGCGGTCGCGCTGTCGTTCGCGTTGTCGCTGGCGTCGTGGCGTTTGAAGGGCGACTTCTTCGTGCTGTTCTCGCTCGCGGTCCAGGTCGCGGTCTATACCGTGCTGTGGAACTGGCGAAAGTCTGGCGCCCAACCGGGGACGTGGGAAAACCTCACCAACGGCGCCGACGGGCTCAACGCGATCGCGAAGCCCGAGGTGTTCGGCTACAAATTCACCGCGATCGACGAGACCGCGGTCTTGTTCACGGTCGTCATGATCGTGGTGGCGTTGGCGACCCGCCTGATGCTGACCTCGCCGTGGGGCCGCATGCTGAAGGCGATACGCGACGACGAGCTCGCCGCGCGCGGCCTCGGCAAGGACGTCCGCGTCGTCAAGATGCAGGCGATCGGCGTCGCCGCCGCGCTCGCCGGCTTCGCCGGTTCGATGTTTGCCTCGTACATGGCGTTCATCAACCCGATGTCTTTCGACCTGAACCAGTCGATCATGCTCCTGTCGATGATAATCGTCGGCGGCGTCGGCAACGCCTTCATCGGGCCGTTCTTCGGCGCGCTGATCCTGATCGCGATCCCCGAGGCGCTGCGGTTCCTCGATCTGCCGCTGGTCGTCGCCGCCGAGTTGCGGCTGATGGTCTACGGCCTGCTGCTGATCGTGATGATGCGGTGGCGCCCGCAAGGCGTCGCCGGATCCTATCGGATGGAGTAACCGGTGTCCGCGTTCACCCCCACCGTGATGAGCGCCGCCGGCCTCCACAAGCGGTTCGGCGGCCAGATCATCTTGAACGAGACGGCGTTCGAGATGCGCCAGGGCGAGGTGGTGCTGCTGCGCGGCGCCAACGGCGCCGGCAAGACCACCCTCCTCAACATCCTCACCGGCAACCTCGAGCCCGACGCCGGCGCAATCTCGCTCTACACCACCGGCCGCGAGGAATGCTTCCAGTTCCCGCGCTCGTGGGCGCGCAATTTGAACTTCATGGACCACTTCACGCCCGAGCGGATCGCGCGCGAGGGCGTCAGCCGGAGTTGGCAGGACATCCGCCTGTTCCCGACCCACACGCTGCGCGACAACGTTGCGCTCGCGATCCAGAACCAGACCGGCGAAAGTCCGTTCGCGGTGTTTTACAAGCGCGGCCAGATTCGCGCGGAGGAAGCCAAGATCGCCAAGGATGCCGACGCGCTGCTCGCGCAATTCGGCTTGGGCGGCCGCGAATTGTCCTCCGCCGACATGGTCTCGCTCGGGCAGTCGAAACGGGTCGCGATCGCCCGCTCGGTGCTGGCCGGCGCCAAGATCCTGTTCCTCGACGAGCCGCTCGCCGCGCTCGACTCGCGCGGGATCGACGACGTCATGGGCCTGCTCCGCCGCGTGGTCGACGAGCACAAGGTGACGGTGGTCGTGGTCGAGCACGTCTTCAACATCCCGCGCGTCCTCGACATGGCGACCACGGTGTGGACCATCGCCAACGGCCGAATTCAGATCGAGACGCCGGCTGCGGTCGGCGCCCAAGGTCTCCCGACCGAGAGCGACGGCGTCCGGCCGTGGCTGCGCCAGCTCGCCGGGTCTGGCGGTCAAGTCGTCGAACGCCAGTTGCCCGGGGGCGCCCTGCTTTCGCACGTCGCGCTCAAGCCAGGTGCGGCCGAGCCCGCGCTCGACGTCAAGGACCTCGTGGTACGCCGCGGCCGGCGCCCGGTGATCGGCACACCGAGCGCCGACGGCCAGGAAGTCGCCGGGCTCTCGTTCGCGTTGCCGCAAGGGTCGATCGGCGTGCTGCAGGCGCCGAACGGATGGGGCAAGACGACGTTCCTCGAGGCGCTGTCGGGCGTCATTCCGATCGCCCGCGGTTCGATCGCGATCGACGGCAAGGCGGTGCACGATCGTCCGACCTGGGACCGAATCGGCCGGGGCCTCGGCATCCTGCAGAGCCGCGACAACGTGTTCCCGAATCTCCTGGTCGACGAAGCGATCAAATTGGCCGGCGTCCCCGAAGTGCCCGAGCACATAAAGCCGTTTCTCGGGCGCCGGGTCGCCGCGCTTTCGGGCGGGGAGCGTCAGAACGTCGCCGCGGTCTGCGCCCTCTACGCCCGACCCAACGCGGTCAACGTGCTCGACGAACCCTTCGGCATGCTGGACGCCAAGGCGATCGGCCGCCTGCAGTCCGAGATCGTCGCCCGCAATAGCGGCGCCACGCTGATGCTGCTCCCTGCGGCGTCCAACTAGGAGCCGTGTTTCCGTTAAGTTCCGTGCCTTCCCCTTGCCGACTGTGACGCGGCATGGCAGGACTCCGGGTCTTTCGACGGGCGCCCGGGGAGGGGTCCGAAGTCGACAGGTTTAATCAGGAGGCTAACGATGGTACGCAACACGTTTGTGACAAGTCTGGCGGCGATCGCGGTTGCCCTCGGGCTGGGCTTGACCGGGGGCAACGATGCCTCGGCGCAGGCCGTCAAGATCGCCGGCAATATTCCGCTCACCGGCCCGGTTGCCGCGTTTTCGGGCGGCGCCTTCAAGGGTTTCGAGCTGGGGCTCGAAGACGGGTGCAAGGAGACCGGCGCCGACTGCAAGCAGTTCAAGCTCGACGCCCAGGACAACGCCGAAAAACCGGAACAAGCGCAGTCGGTCATTCAAAAGCAGTTGCTCGACAATCCGTCGGTTATCATTTCGGGGACCAGCCCGAGCTCGAACGCGATCGCGCCGACCGTCGACGCCAAGGGCATCCCGCACTTCATGATCGCGTTCGACGCTTTCATCACGCAGAAGGGCAAGGACCGCTTCCGCATCCTGCCCAACTTCAAGATCGCGCCGAACGCCTACTTCCGCTACATGGATATCAAGAAGCCGAAGAAGGTGTTCAACATGGTGTTGAACATCTCATCCGAGCGCGACATGTTCGCGTTGATCATCGAACCCGAACTCAAGAAGCGCGGGATCGAGTTCCAGACCGAATACTACGACTTCGGCAACAAGGACTACTCGGCCTTGGCGCTCAAGGCGCGCGCCTACAACCCCGACATGGTGATCGTCGAAGGGTTCTCGTTCCACGTTTATCCCGCGCTCAAGTCGCTGCGTACCTACGGCTTGGCCGACAAGCCCGGCCGCGTCATCGCCGCGCTCGACATGATCGACCTGATCTACAACAAGACCGACCGCAACGAGCTCAAGGGCTTCGCGTTCCTGATCCCGGATTTCGAGCTGCCGGGCAAGAACCCGAAGGCGGGCGAGTGGCGGGCGCGCTTCAAAGCCAAGTACAACTCGGATCCGACTTACGTCGAGGCTTATGCCTACGACACCGCCCGCGTGGTCGTCGCCGCCTACAAGAAGGCAGGCAAAGTCGACACCGCGTCGATTCTCTCGGTGATGCCGTTCGACGGCTTGGTCGGCAAGATCGAACTCGATCAAGACCGCGACATCAAGGGCAGCGTCTCGATCGCGATCTTCAACGACAAGGGCGACATCGAAGAAGTCAAGGCGGGCATGTAACCGCCGCGATCGTCGAAATCGCGAAGGGCGCCGGAGCAATCCGGCGCCCTTTTTTCGTCGCTGTCCCACATCGAGGGACGCGGAGCGAGCCGGGCAGTAACTAGCGGTTGACCTCGTCCATCCACTCGTCGGGGTAGCGTCCGCCGGCGGCGACGTTGGGCGGGTTAAGGGCATCGATCGCCGCGATATCCGCCGCCGTCAGCTTGACGTTCGCCGCGCCGATATTCTCTTCGACGAACGCGACTCGGTCGGCGCCTTGGATCGGCACCACGTTCGGTTGCTTGGCAACGATCCAGACGAGCGCCAGTTGCGCGAGGGTGCAGCCCTTGGCGTCGGCGATCGCGCGCACGTTGGCGAGGATCTGCTGGTTCCTCTCGACGTTGGCACCCTGGTAGCGCGGCAGCGTGCCGCGGATGTCGGTCGCGTTGATATCGGACGCTTTCTTGATCGCGCCGGTCAGGATGCCGCGCCCCAACGGGCTATAGGCGACGAAGCCGATGCCGAGTTCCTCGCACGCCTTGAACAGGACCTGTTCGGGTTCGCGCGACCACAGCGAGTACTCGGTCTGAAGGGCGGCGATCGGATGAACCCCATGTGCGCGGCGAAGCGTCGTCGGGTTGACTTCGGAAACGCCAATGTGACGGACCTTGCCTTGCTCGACCAGGCGCTTCATCGCCCCGATCGAGTCCTCGATCGGCACCTTGGGATCAACGCGGTGAAGGTAGTAGAGGTCGATGTGGTCGAAACCCAGCCGCTGCAGGCTGTCGTCGCAAGCCTTGGCGCAGCGCGTCGGCGACCCGTCGACCCCGTTGGGCCAGCCGCGCTCGTTCCAGATATGCCCCCACTTGGTCGTGAAGAAGACCTCGCGCCGCCGGGGCTTGACGATCGGACCGACGAAGCGCTCGTTGTCGCCGCCGCCATAGAGATCGGCGGTATCGAACATGGTTACGCCGAGGTCGATTGCACGATTGATGGCGCGCCGCGCTTCCGAATCGTCGCGCCCGCCATACCAGCCGGCCATCGCCATGCAGCCCATGCCGATCATACCGACCATAGGCCCGTTTCTGCCTAGACGTCGTTGTTCCACGGTCGCGGTTCCTTTCCCAGTCGCGGCGCTTCCTATAGCGCCCCGCCTCGCGTTCGCGCAACCGGCGGCAGGCTTTGTCGCGGCGCGCGTGCCGATTATAGTGACGGCAAACTCGGGGAGCCTACGATGATGAAGTTCGGTGTCGGGCAGTCGGTCACACGCAAGGAGGACGCGCGTCTCATTACCGGCCGCGGACGCTTTACTGACGACATCGCGATCGCCGGCCAGGCTTACGGCCACGTGCTGCGCTCGCCGCACGCTCATGCCCGCATCGAGCGGATCGACGTCGCGCCAGCCAAGAAGCACCCCGGCGTGCTCGCGGTCCTGACCGGTGCCGATGTCGCCGCCGCCAAGCTGAACTCGCCGCCCGCGTTCGGCCCCGATAAGAACCGCGACGGAAGCCCGA
>VGEO01000075.1 GCA_016869275.1 Alphaproteobacteria bacterium
TGCGCCATTACGATCTCAGCCTCGCGCAGCTTGCCGATGATCTCCTCAGGCCCGTGCTTCTTGCCCATGTTCCGTCTCCTTCAGGGTCCACTCTAAGTTAACTTTTGGACCACTCTGAAGGGGGCAGGTCAGCGCGCTCACGATCCTCTAACCCCGGCTTCATTCGATCGTCCGAACGCGGCGCGTGTCGCTGCGATGGTCTCGTGCACGCGCAGGGCGAGCGGCGCCGGCGCGTAGCCGAACTCGGCTTGCGCGCGGGCGTGATCGTAAACGAACGACAGCCCGAAGTGCGCGGGCGGTGCGGCCGGTGGGTCGAACGCGATCGCGGCTTCGGGGATCAGGCGCCGTACGATCTCGGCGAGTTCGCCATTGCTCACGAGGTGGCCGCCGGTGTGATAGGCGGCGTGGCGGACACGACCGGCGGTGACAAGCCTGAAAAAAAGCTCAGCCACATCGTCGACGTGGATCAGCGCGACCCTGGCTTCGGCCGACGCCGCCATCCGATAGGGGTGGCCCAACGCCGGCTGGTTGATCATCTCGGCGTGCGCGATCTGGCCCAAACGCCGCCCGGGCCCGAAAACCACCGGCGGGCGTACCGCGACAACGTCCACACCGTAACGGGCGGCATAGCGCTCGGCCATCGCCTCGTTCATCTGCTTGTGCCGGCCGTAGACGCCCAAGGGCTGCGCTGGCGAATCTTCATCGATCCGCGTCGGTTGCGGGCTCGGATTGGCGCCGTGGAAAGCGACCGAACTCGCGTAAACGACGCGCTTGATTCCGGCGAGCCGCGCCGCCTCGAACACATTGTCCATGCCGAGCAGGTTGACGCGGACGGCGCGGTGCAGCGCGTTTTCGCTTTCGGCGCTCAAGATGTAGGCCAAGTTGACGACGCGGTCCGCCTGGCGCTCGGCGATCGCGCGAGCGACGTCGTCGAACTGGGCGACATCGCCCTGAACCAGCGCGACCTTGGCCGCAGTGTCCCGCAGGTGCCAAGGGTCGAGGGTCGCGTCCATGCAGACGACGGCCTCGCCGGCGGCGATCAGCTTGCGCGCCAGGCTCGCGCCGATGAAGCCGGTGCCGCCGATGATGAGCGTGGTCATGTGCGCGTGGCCGCGCCGCGGATGCCCGTGGGCGCTACGCCGCCCGCACCGCGGCCGCGTGGATCGCTTCGTAGAGGTTGAACGCGATCCCCATATGGCGCTTGACCGTCTTCAAGACCAGCTCGCGGTCGCGCGCGGTCGGCGCGAACTGGTTCATGAGTTCGCGCCCGACGTTCGAGTGGTCGGCGTCGGCGGTGTCGTGGACGACGAAGAACTCGACTTCGGCGTCGCTGAGCCCGTGCTTTTCTTTGAATGCTTCTGCGATCCGCGACATCGTGCCCGGCGCCATCGCTTCGCCGCCCAGCATATGGGCCGAGACGCCTTCGAGGAAATTGCGCCCGCAGATGTCGCTGTAGTAGCTCCGGAACATTACCGCCTCCGGGATGTACTCGGGCCGCCACGCTTCTTCTTCGGTCAGGCCCAGGCCCTTGCAGAACGCCATATAGAGCTGCCAGTGCGGCTTGCCGCCGGCGTAGAGCCGGCCGGTGCCTTCCTCGTAGCAGACCTCGGCGATGCGCGCGCGCCACTTGGGGTCGGGGCACACGATGTAGAGCCGGCCGTGGTAGTTGTGGTTGTGCATCGGGATGATGCCGTACTGGCGTGCCAACTCTTTGAGCTGCGCGCGGTTGTAGCGGTTGTCGATCAGCCACGACCACAGATTCTCTTTGTAGAGCGGGCGCGCCTTGTGCCAAGCAGCGATCTGCCCGAGCACGTCCTCGACCGAGAGTCCCATCGGCTCCTCCCTCAAGCGCTGCCGTGCCATAGTGCCCGATGCGGCCGATGCGTCGCAATTGCCAGGGTGCGGCGCTCGCGGCGTCGTCGGCGGGGCGCGCCTATGCTAGAACGACGAACCGAGTCTTGAGGAGAGTCCCGATGAACGAGATGGCCCAGCCCAAGCCAGCCGCCGCCGGTTACTTCAGTCCGCGCCGGATCGGCCACGTCAATCTCTACATCTCCGAGTACGAGCCCTCGCTCCGCTTCTACCGCGACGTCGTCGGCCTCTGCGACGGCTGGACGCGACCGGCGATCGGCGGCGGGTTCTTGAACAACGGCGCCACCCACCACGATATCGGCTTCATTCCGTGGAACTCCTCGGTCACGCGCAAGAAGGCGGACGGCCCCGGGCTCAATCACCTGGCGTTCGAGCTCGAGGACGAGGTCGATCTGGTCCGGGGCTACGAGCGCGCCAAGGCGGCGGGCACCACCTTCCAGACCACCGACCACCTGGTAGCGTGGTCGATCTATAGTTTCGACCCGCACGGGAACGGCATCGAGATCTACGCCGACAGCGGCCTTTCGTTCGCCGATGCCGACTTCCAGAAGCTGAAGCGCGCGAGCGTGCCGTGGAGTCCGGGCGCGCAGCCGCCCTCATCCGATAAGCGCTACGTCAAGGACCACCGTCCGCACCGCGACGACAAGACGCTTTTCCACGCGACCAAGTTGACCGGCGCCGTCCTGGTGAGCGATGCCTTCGAAGCGGCGCGCGACTACTACGTTCAGACGGTCGGTTTGCAGCCGATCGTCGCCGGGCGCGATTTCGTCTGCCTCGGCGGCACTCTCGGCGGCCGCGACGTCTCGATCTTCCGCGCTAAGCCCGCCGCGCCGTCGCTATTCCATCATATGCATTTCAGTGTGTTCGACGAAGTCGACCTCGCGCAGTCGATCGCCAAGGCAGGATCGTACGGCGTCGTCGTCGAGCGCGAGATCGACCACCCGCGCCGGCGCGGTGCGGTAGTGAAGAGCCCGGACGGGGCGCGCGTGCTGCTCTATGTCGACCGCGCCAACGACGCCGCCGGCCTCGGCAGGCTCGCGCCGGAGGAAGCGATCTGGCTGGCGTGACGGGCGTGACGATCGCGTTCCCGCGCGCCGATTTCAGCCGCGTTCTGTACGCAGTCTTCACGGACCCCCGCGTTCACTCGCTCGAGCAGGAGCGGATCTTCCGCGGGCCGTCCTGGCTCTACCTGGGCCTCGAAGCCGAACTGCCCAACCCGGGCGATTATCGCGTGACGATGGCCGGCGAGACCCCGGTGGTCGTGGTGCGCGCCGCCGACGGCACGTTCGGCGCGTTCGTGAATCGCTGCGCCCACCGCGGCACCCTGCTGGTGCGCAATCAGTTCGGCAACGCCAAGGACTTCACCTGCGTCTACCACCACTGGTGCTACGACCACAAAGGCAACTTGACCGGCGTGCCGTTCTTGCGCGGCCTCAAGGGCAAGGGTGGTATGCCCACGGACTTCCGGCTCGCGGACCACGGGCTCGAGCGGCTCAAGGCGGAGAGCTATGCCGGCGTCATCTTCGGCACCTTCGACCCGACGGTCGAACCGCTTGCGGACTACCTCGACCGGCCGATGTGCGCGTACCTGCGGCGCCTGTTTCGCAAGCCGATCGAAATTCTCGGCTACTCGCGCCAGCGCATTCCGGCCAACTGGAAGCTCTATTACGAAAACGGCCAGGACGCGTACCACGCCGGACTGCTCCATCAGATGTCCGCGACCTTCGGCTTGTTCCGCTTGACCGAGAAGGGCGGCATTGCCATCGACAAGCACGCGCGCCACAAGGTGATCCACTCGATCCACGGCTCGGACACCCACCGGGAAGCGGCCCGTGCTTACAACCAAGTCGGCTACATGGACGGGACGTTGCGCTTGAACGATCCGCTGGTGTTCGATTTCCGCGACGAGGTCGGCGACCGCCGTGCCACCAACCTGATGCGGCTGTGGCCGAACGCGATCTTCCAGCAACTTGCGAACGCGCTCGCGACCCGCCAGGTGCGGCCGCGCCGGCACGACGAGTTCGAGATCTACTGGACGTATTTCGGCTACGCCGACGACGACCCCGACCTCCGGCTCCGCCGCATGAAGCAAGCCAATATCGTCGGCGCCGCCGGTTACTCCTCGATGGAAGACGGCGAAGCGTGCCGGCTGGTCCAGGTCGGGATCAAGGGGAGCGAAACAGCCCACTCGGTGATCGAGATGGGCGGGCTCGGGCCGATCGTCGCCTAAGACACCACCGTGACCGAAGTCCTGGTGCGCGGCTTCTGGCGCGAGTACTGCCGGCACATGGGCTTCCCGGTCGCCGCGGCAGCGATGGAATCGGTCGCTTAACCGAACCGACCCGGATCGAATGGCGCTAGCGGGACCGGCGTCGGTTCGCCCGCGAGCAACGCCGCGATCGCTTGCGCGGTCACCGGAGCGGTCGCGAGCCCGATGTGACCGTGACCGAATGCGAACAGCAAACGCGGATGTCGCGGCGCGATGCCGATAACCGGCAATCCGTCCGGGGTCGAGGGGCGGCTCCCGCACCAATCCGACCCGGGGACAACAGCCGCGAGCGGTAGGGCGGCGCGCGCCGCGGCGAGCGCGTGGACGATTTGGCCGCGGTTGGGCGGGTCGTCGGCGCGCGCGAGCTCGACCCCGGTCGTCACGCGCACGGCACCCGCCATCGGCGACGCGACGTAAGCGCCGGCGACATCGTGAATAGGCCGCGCGAGCCGCGCGCCGTCCTTTAGCCGGACATGGACGTGGTAGCCGCGTTCAGCCGCCAGCGGCAGCCGGTAGCCGAGCGGCCGGATCATCTCATCCGCGTGGGCGCCGGCGGCAATGACGACGAGTTCGGCCTCGACCGCACTCTGTTCGAGCACGAGCGAAACGCCGTCGGCGCGCGGGATGACGGCGCGAACCGACCCCGTTATGCGCTGGCCGCCGCGGTCGGCGAAAGCGGTTTCGAGCGCCGCGACGAGCGCGCCTGGCGTATCGACTGTCAGCGCGTCGACGAACCAAAGTCCGTGGCTGAAGCGACGGGCGAGCGCGGGTTCGAGGTCATAAAGATGTTGTCCCGATACGACTGCTGTCTTGACGCCGTGCCCGAGGAGCTCGGCGCGCTCGCTTGCGCCGGCGGCAAAGGCGCGGGCGTCGCGATAGACCCGGAGCCAGCCTTGCGCGCGGTAAAGTGCGCCGACGCCATAGCGGTCGGCGAAGGCACGATGCGCGGCCGGTGCCGCCGCGACTAGGGGCGCGAGCGCGGCTGTGCCACGGCGCCAGGCGGCGGCGGTCGTGTTCACGAGGAACCGACCGAGCCAGGGCGCAAACGCGGGCAGCGCGCGCCAGCGGATCCGGAGCGCCGGGTCGGCGCCGATCGCATATCGGACGAGGTGTGCCTGCAGGCTCGGGCCGGCGAGAGGGTAGATCGAACCGGGGTTGACGATGCCGGCGTTGCCGAACGAGCCCCGCGCCCGAGAAATGCCGCGATCGATCAGCATGACATCATGCCCGCGCTCGCGGAGCGTGAGGGCGATCGAAAGTCCGACGATACCGCCGCCGACGATCGCGATGCGACGGGGCGGCACGGGTTACCGCGCCGCTTGTTCGAGCAGCGCCTGCATCGCCCTAAAGCCCCGTTGGGTTGCGAGTGCCAACGGCGTAGCGCCGTCGCGATCGCCGATCCGGGCGCTGGCGCCGGCCGTCAACAGCCTCTCCACGATCCGCGTGTGGCGCGGCCCGCCGTCGCCCAAGATGACGGCCTCGATGAGGGCGGTCCAGCCCAGGCTGTTCACATGGTCGAGCGGCGAGCCGGCCTTGATCAACTCGCGCACCACCTCGACGTGGCCATAGTGGGCAGCCGGGATGATCGGAATGCCGCCGTAGCGGTTGATCGGCGTCAACGACGCGCCGCGCGCTATCGCGAGGCGCACGATCTCGAGCTGGCCGCTGACGGCGGCGACGCTCAAGAGGTCGTTCTTGAGGCCGTCGGTGCGGCGGATATCGGCGCCGGCCTCGACCAGGAGGCGGATTGCCTCGAGCCGATTACCATAGGCCGCGATCAGGAGTGCGCTGCGGCCGTGATCGTCGGTCGCTTCGAGCTTGGCGCCGCCCGCCAGCGTTTGGCGCAGCGCGGCGACATCGCCGCGTTCGGCCGCCGCGAACAAGGTCTCGCTTGCGTCGGCCGGAACCGTACTCATCGCGACGGCGGCACCGAGGACGAAGGTGGCGGTAACAGCGGACAGGCGCATGGCGATCATCCTCTTCGGTCGAGTTCGGCAAACGATACCGTCACGATGCTTCGGCGCTCAGGCTTTCGAATTCGGCTTGGAGCGCGAGCCAGCCTTCCTCGGCCCGCGCGAGGTCCTTGCGAATCTGCCCGATCTCGCGTTGCAGCGCCGCGGCCCGGGCCGGATCATCGTAGGTCGTGGGCGCCGAAAGCGCAGCCTCGATTCGCGCGCACTCGGCGGCCAATCGCTCGACCGCGCGTTCGGCATCCGCGACCTTGCGTTTCAACGGCGCCAGCGCCTCGCGCCGTGCCGCCGCCTGGCGCCGGAGTCCGCGGCGATCCCCGGTCGAGCGCGCGGGTCCTTTCGCCTTGCCGCCGCCGGCCTCGTTCGCGCCGCTCATACTCGCGCGGTAGTCCTCTAGATCGCCGTCGTAGGGCGTGACCTGTCCATCCTTGACCAGCCACAGCCGATCGGCGGTGAGTTCGATCACGTGCGGATCGTGGCTGATCAGGACGACCGCGCCGGGGAATTCATTCAACGCCTGAATCAAGGACTCGCGCGAAGCGAGATCGAGATGATTGGTGGGCTCGTCCAGCAGCAAGATGTGCGGGCGGTCGCAGGTCATGAGCGCGAACACGAGCCGGGCCTTCTCGCCGCCGGAGAGATCGGCGGTCAGGGTCGCGGCGCGTTCCTGGCTCAGACCGAAGCGGCCGAGATGGGCGCGGAGGCGCTCGACGGGGTCGCGCGGGCGCTTGCGCGCCATCGCGACGATCGGCGTTGCTGCGAGATCGAGCTCTTCGAACTGATGCTGGGCGAAGTAACCGACGCGCAGCTTGTTGGAACGGACGACTCGGCCGCTTTGCGGCGCCAGCCGTTCGGCCAGGAGCTTTGCGAAGGTCGACTTGCCGTTGCCGTTCGCGCCCAGGAGCGCGATGCGGTCGTCCGCATCGAGCCGGAGCGAGAGCTTGGCGAGCACCGGCTTGCCGTCGTAACCGACGCTGACATTGTCCAGGCTGTAGAGCGGCGGCGCGATGGTTTCGGGCTCGGGGAAGTCGAACACAACGCCGGCGGCATCCTCGGTGATGTCTGGAAGCGGCTGCAGTCGTTCCAACATCTTGAGCCGCGACTGCGCCTGGCGTGCCTTCGACGCCTTGTAGCGGAAACGGTCGACGAACGCCTGAATGTGGGCGCGCTGCGCTTCCTGCTTGCGGCGACGCTTCTCGTCGAGCTCGAGCCGCATGCGCCGGGTCTCCTCGAAGCGGTCGTAGCCGCCGCGATAAAGCGTGAGTTTCAGGCGTTCGAGGTGGAGGATCGAATCGACCGCGCGGTTCAGGAGGTCGCGGTCATGGCTCACGATCACGACCGTGCCCGGATAGCGCTTGAGATAACCCTCGAGCCACAGGCTGGCCTCGAGGTCGAGGTGATTGGTGGGCTCATCGAGCAGGAGGAGTTCGGGCTCGGTGAAGAGGAGCGCCGCCAACGCGACGCGCATGCGCCACCCGCCCGAGAACGCCGCCAGTTCCTGCGCCTGTGCCGCGGCATCGAAGCCGAGGCCAGCCAGGATCCGGGCCGCGCGCGCTCGCGCGCTGTAGGCGTCCTTGTCGGCGAGCCGGGCGTGGATCGCACCGATGCGCTCGGGATCGGTCGCGCTCTCGGCTTCGGCGTTGAGGCAAGTCAGTTCGCGATCGGCCGCGAGCACGTAGTCGACCAGGGTGCCGGCGCCGTGCGGCGCTTCCTGCCGGGTGATGCCGATCCGCCACCGCGCCGGGATTTCGATCGCACCGCCGTCGGCCTCGATCTCGCCGGCGATCAGGCGCAAGAGCGTCGATTTGCCGGTGCCGTTGAGACCGACCAGCCCGACCCGCTCGCCGGCGCCGATGGTGGCGTCGACCTCGTCCAGGAGGACGCGGGCCCCGATCCGATAGGTGAGGTTGGCGATCCGCAGCATGGCGCGCGGTTTAGCACGGCCGGTCCCTGTCGGGCCATGCCGGCGTCGCGCGTTTACCGATTTTCAACCATCCGGCATAGCTGCTGGTTTTGCGCCTATCACAAGGACGGCCTGAGCCTCAGCGCCGACATGGTCGAGCGTGACCGCATTCCGCGCGAAAAAATGGCGGAGATCGTCGATGACTTGATCGCCATGGGGGTCGAAGCGGTGACGTTCTCGGGCGGCGGCGAGCCGCTGATCTACCCGTACTTCGCCGAATCCGTCGAGCACCGATCGGATGGTTTTCACCTGCCAGGACAAGGCTTACACCGCCCCCGGCGCGTTGGGCTCGCGCAAAGGCCGCCGCTTCCGCGAGTTTTGGTTTTCAGCCGAAAATCGCAACCGGCTGGCGATGCTCAACCCGGCCCGCGACTGCCGCCACCACTGCGTGGCCGCTGCCAAGAATCGCGCCCTCGACGACAATCTGTCGCTCGACCTCGACCACACCGCGTTCGTCTAACGCCAATCGATTGCGCCGGCACGTTCGTGTATGGTGACCGCGGGGAGGTGCCATGCCGGTCGTTTTCGTCGCCTATAGCAAAGCGCTCGCCGAATGGGCCGGCGAAGTCGGCCTCTCCAAGCACGTCTTCAAGGTCGGGGTCGCGGCCGGTAAGGCCGAGGAGGCGGTCGCGGCGTACAACGCCGAGGGATTCGCCGGGCAGACCGACTGGAAAGTCTTGAAGAAGGAAAAGGTCGAAGCCGCCGATGAGGCCACGACCGTCGAAAAGATCGCGCGCCGGGAACGAGAAGTCGACCCCACTTACTATCCGAAGATCCGCGGCGCACGCGGCCTGTTTCGGGTCAAGATCGAGAACGTCGAGAAGGCGATCTATGTGCAGCAGACGCTCGATGGCGGCGAACTTCGCGACGTCAAGATCAAGCCCGCCGACATCGCCGTCTATCTGCTCCGGAACGCGGTGGCATAGCCGCACCCGACACGGTTGATCTTGATCAAAGCCGCGGCAGCGTCGATGATCGATTTTATCCCGCCCGTTCAGCGTTAGGTAGCCACGCATGAGTCTTTCGACTGTCCTCGTCCACCTCGATGCCGACCCCCAAGTGCGAAGCGCGCTTGAGCGTGGTGTTGGGCGGTGCCACCCAGCACGTGCTCGAAAACGCCGAGATCCCGGTTCTGATGTCGCGCTGAGGCTGTAGCACCTCAGACCGCGAGCGGCAGCCGCTCGTCGTCGGGAACGAGATAGTCGTAAGCGCCGGTCGCGAGAAAGCGGCGCACATTGTCGGCGCCGAGTTGGACCGCTTCTTCGAGGCCGCCGGCCACGACCGAGGAATTGTGCGGCGAGCCCAGCACGTTCGGGAGCTCGAGGAACGGGTGCTTCATGCGGAACACGCCGTCGCGGTAAGGCTCGACCCACCACACATCGAGGCAGGCCTGAAACGTCGGCGTGCGAACCAGGCGCGCGTAGAGCGCGTCTTCGTCGACGACGTGGGCGCGGGCGATGTTGACCAGGATGGCATCGTCCTTCATCCAGCCGAGTTCGCGCGCGCCGAACAGCCCTCGGGTCGCCGGCGTCAGCGGCAGCGCCACAACGATGACGTCGGCGCGCGTGAGCGCCGGCTCGAGGTCGACCAGGGTACCGACGAACGCGACCGGGTCGACGGTCGTTCCCGAGCGGTTGATGGCGACGATCTCGAGCCCGAGTCCGCGCATCAACCGCGCGATCGCCCGGCCGAGACTGCCGTAGCCGATCAGGGCACAAGTACCGCCGGCGAGGACACGGTTGCGGCTCATCATGTCGAATTCGCCGGCGACCAGTTTGGCGTGCTGCGGGATCAGGCGTTTGGCGGCGGCCAGCGCCATCGCCACCGTATGCTCGGCGATCGCGGTGCTGAACGCACCGGCGTTCTTGGCGACGATCGCGCCGGCCGGCAGCCAGTCGAACGGGACGTGGTCGACCCCGACGGTCAAGAGCTGCACGAACCTGGCCCGCGTCAACCGGCGAAATTCCTCGCGCCGAAGATCGCGGGCCGGGCTCCAGGTGACGACCGCTTCGGCGCGCTCGAGCAGTGTGCCGCGGTTGACCTGAGCGGCGTCGGTCAAATAGGCGAGGTCGGCGATCGTGCCGAGCGTGGCCTTGAAGACCGCGCGCGTCGCCGGATCGGCATCGTAAGTGACGAGAACGAGTGGGCGCGCCACGCGCGGAGAGCCTCGGGTCTTGGGAGAACCGACCCGAGCATCCTATGCGTCCGCTGCAATCGCAAGTCCGGCGTCGTCGCGCCCGGCTCAGCGCACCGTCACGCAGGTACAAGGTGCGTTGTGGTTGACCTTGTGCGAGACGCTACCGAACACCAAGCCTTCCAGGTCGCTCAAGCCCCGGCTGCCGATCACGATGGTGTCGACCACTTTTTCCTTGGCGAAATCGACGATGACCTCGGCCGCATCGCCTTGCTGAAGCGCGACTTCGACCTTGGCGACGCCAGCTTTCTTCAAGCGCTCGCGCGCCGGCGTCATCACATGATCGACGAGATAGCGGTAGTAGAGGTGCTCGGCAGGATCGTTGACGCCTTCGGCCTCGGCGAAGCTCCGGAACGCGGGCGGAACGTTCTCGTAGGAGTAGGCGCAGAGCAGCCACACCTCCGAGCCGTTGCCGCCGGCGAGCGAGGCAGCGACGTCGATGGTCTTTTCCGAACCGCGCGACCCGTCATAGGCGACGAGAATCTTTTTCGACACGGGCGGTCTCCTTTGGTTGCGACGTTAACTATTGGTACGCCGCCCAGACCGCACCGGGCTTTAATCTAGGTCAGTCGATAACATATCGATCTACAGCGGTTTCCAGGTCGGCGCGGTCATGCGGCGCTTACCATCCGGGGTCTTCAGGATGCCCGGCTCGTCGAGGTCCTTGCGATCCCAGAGCTTGCAGGTAACGACCTCGTGGTTTTGGTCGAGCGCCTCGCAATAATTGGTGTACTCGCATACCCGGACCTCGGCGCCGCGGCCCGTGCGCACCTTCTCGAACCAGTCGGGGTCGGCCAGGCTTTGGCGCGCGAAGCCGACGAGGTCGGCTTGATCGGCAGCGAGCAGCGCTTCGGCCTGGTGGAAGCCGTGGATGCCGCCGGTCACGACGATCGGGGTCGCGCGGCCGGCGGCGCGAACGGAGCGGCGGATGGCGGCCGCCGGTTCGACGTTGCGCCCGAACGGCCCGCGTTCGTCGGAGATGTATTGCGGCATGCACTCGTAGCCGGAGGGGCCGGTGTAGGGATAAGCGGCCTCGCCGATCTTGGGCTGCTTGGCGTCCTCGAACTTGCCGCCGCGCGAGAGCGAGAGGAAATCCGTCCCGGCCTTGGCGAATTCGGCGCCGAAATAGGCGGCGTCGGTGACCGTGCTGCCGCCGGCGATGCAATCTTCGGCGAGGAACCGGCAGCCGACCGCGAAGTGACGCCCCACCGCGGCGCGGACCGCGGCATAGGCTTCGAGCGGAAGCCGGACCCGGTTTTCGCATGCGCCGCCATAACCGTCGGTGCGGTCGTTCAAGGCCGAGAGGAACGAGGCCATGGTGTAGGCGTGGGCATAATGAAGCTCGACGCCATCGAACCCGGCGGACTCGGCGCGTTTGGCCGCGGCGGCGAAGAGGTCGGGGAGGACCTTCGGCAGGTCGCGGATGTGGGCGAGGTCGGTATCGGTAACGCGTTCGCGGGAGCCCATGCGCAGCGCTTCGTGCTCGCGCGGACTTAAGATCCCGGCCAGTTCCTCGTCGGTTTTCGCGACCAGGCGCTCGCGCACCTCGCCATCGCTCGAACCGCCGGCGCCCAGCCGGTCGCGATGCGCGGGTGTGAGCCGCAGGAACTCGCGCAAGTATCGCTCGCGCGCCGGCCGCCGCCGAATGCTGAGAAAATCGATGATCTGTATGAAAAGTTTGGTGGAGCCGCCGCTCGCGCGCCTCACCGTCTCGGCGAGTTGGGCCAAGCCGGGCACGAAACGGTCGTTGCCGATCCGCAACAGCGGCCCCGATGGAATGTCGCGGATCCCGGTCGCCTCGACCACCATGCCGCCGGGGCGGCCTTGCGCGAAGCGCTCGTACCAGGCGAGCACGGCCGGGGTGACTTCGCCGGCGTCGGTCGCGCGCCACGGCACCATCGCCGGGACCCAGGTCCGCGCCGGCAGCGTGAGCGGACCGACCGCGACCGGGCTGAACAGGCGCGATGCCGCGGCTTCGGCCGCGCTCGGCCACGCGCCGGGGTCGGGCTTCCAGCGAATCCGTTGCGCAGGGCGCCACATGGAGAATTACTTTATATCTAAACTATCTCGGCCTCAATCGGCCGGTCGCAACCGCCGCCGCTCGCGCCGGTAGATCAGGATACCGGCCAGCGCGATCGCCGACCCGACCGCGACCAGGAACAAGGTGGCAAGGGCGTTGATCTGGGGGCTCACCCCCAGGCGGACGCTCGAGAACACGACCAGGGGCAGCGTCGACGACCCCGGCCCGGAGACGAAGCTCGCGATCACCAGATCGTCGAGCGAGAGCGTGAAGGCCAAGAGCCACGCCGCGGCCAGCGCCGGCGCGAGCAGGGGGAGCGTGATCGAGCGGAACACCGCGAACGGCCGTGCGCCCAAGTCGGCGGCGGCGGCGGTGAGATCGGGATCGAGTTGCACGAGACGAGCCCGGACGACCGCGGCGGCGTAGGCGATCGCGAGCGTGGTGTGGGCGATCCCGATCGTGAGCGCGCTTCGGCCGGCGGGCCAGCCGAGCCAGGACTCGAGCCAGACGAACAGGAGGAGCAGCGCGAGCCCGACGATCACTTCGGGCATCACCAAAGGCGCCAGCACGAGTCCGGCGAACAGGCCGCGCCCGGGAAAGCGGCGGTAGCGCACGATCGCGTAGGCGGCGAGGGTGCCGAGTGCCACCGCGGCAGTTGCGCTCGTGGCTGCGATCTCGAGCGAGAGCCAGGCGGCGCCGAGGAGCGGGGCGTTGTCGAGAAGCGCGCCGTACCAGCGCCACGAGAACCCACCCCATACCGCGACCGCGCGCGACTCGTTAAACGAGAACGCCACCAGAACGGCGATCGGGGCATAGAGAAAGGCATAGCCGAACACCAGCGCCGTCAGCGGCAGCGAGAAACGGACGCGTGTCATCGGCGGGCCGCTCGGCTCATCACGGGCGTGCCATTACTTTCGGCGCGACTTTACGGTCGAGCCAGGCGACCGGCGCCACGACCAGCACGAGCAGCGCAACGGCCACCGCAGCCGCCATTGGCCAGTCGCGGTTCGAAAACGCTTCCGTCCACAGGACGCGCCCGACCATGACGAAATCCGAACCGCCCAAGAGCTCGGGAATGACGAATTCGCCGATCGCCGGGATGAAGACCAGCAAGCTGCCGGCGGCGATGCCGGGAAACGAGAGCGGCAGCGTCACGCGCACGAATGCTTGCCACGGCCTGGCGCCCAAGTCGGCGGCGGCATCGAGCAGCGCGCGATCGAGCCGCTCGAGCACTGCGAAAATCGGCAGCACCATGAATGGCAGATAGGCGTAGACGATGCCGATATAGACGGCGAAATCGGTGTAAAGCAGCGCGAGCGGTTCTTCGATTACGCCGAGCGCAATCAGCCACTCGTTGATGTGGCCGTTGCTGTTCAAGAGTCCGATCCAGGCGTAAACGCGGATCAGAAACGAGGTCCAGAACGGCAGCATGACGGCGAGCAGGAGCGCGAGCTTGGCGGCCGGCGCCGCGCGCGCGATCGCGTAGGCCATCGGGTAGCCGAGCAGCAGGCAGAAGAACGTGGCGACGGCGGCGATGCGGAGCGAATCGAGGAGCGCGGCGGCGTAGTAGGAATCGCCCAACACGGTCGCATAGTTGTCGAGATCGCCTTGGAAGGCCCCGTCGGCGGCGAGCAGCGGTGTATAGGGCGGCGCACGCACCGCCGGATCGGTCAGGCTGATTGCGATCACGATCGCGAACGGTGCCACGAAAAACGCGAGCAGCCAGAGGTAGGGCGGGCCGACGACCAGCGCGCGGCGGAGAGCGTTCGCGGTCGCGCTCGGGATCATGACTTAAGGACGATTCCCGCCTCGGCCGGCCACGACACCCAAATCTCGCTTCCCGCGGGGGGCAGATCGCGGCGCGCGGTGCGGATGCTGAGCGGGCGGCCGGCCGCGGTCCGGACTTCGACTGCCGAAGCGTCGCCCAGGAACGCGATCGCCTCGATCCGCGCGCGAAGCGCGTTGCCGTTGGGACGCTCGGTGCCGAGCGCGAGATGCTCGGGCCTGACCATCAGCCGCACCTTCTCGCCGACGCGAAACCCGCCGTCCGGGGCGGTCAAGACGCGCTCGACCTCGGGCGCGGCGAGCGTCAGTAGGGCGTTCGCCGTCGCGCTCACGGTCGCGTCGAAAAAATTGGCGTCGCCGATGAAGCCGGCGATGAACGCGTTGGCGGGCCGGTCGTAAATGTCGCGCGGCGAACCGACCTGGACGATGCGCCCGGCGTCCATCACCGCGATCCGATCCGAAAGCGCCATCGCTTCTTCCTGATCGTGGGTCACCATGATGAAGGTGAGCCCGACCTCGTGCTGGATCGACTTCAGTTCGAACCGGGTTTTTTCGCGGAGCTTCTTGTCGAGCGCCGCCATCGGCTCGTCGAGAAGCACCACTTTCGGCCGCTTGACCAAGGCGCGGGCGAGCGCGACCCGCTGCTTCTGCCCGCCCGACAGCTCGTGGGGTTTTCGGCGATCGAAGCCCTCGAGATGAACGATCCGAAGCGCCTGGGCGACGCGCGCGGCGACTGCTGCGCTATCGATCCCTTCTTGCTTGAGCCCGAACGCCACGTTGGCGCGAACCGACATGTGCGGAAACAGTGCATAACTCTGGAACACCGTGTTGACCGGCCGCTCGTACGGCGGCGCCTCGGTCATGTCGACACCGTCGATCGCAACGCGACCGGCATCGGGCCGATCGAGCCCGGCAATCAGACGTAACAGCGTGGTCTTGCCGCAGCCCGAGGCACCGAGCAGCGAGAAGAACTCGCCGGCCGCGACGGCGAGCGACACGTCCTCGACCGCACGGACGCCACCGTAGCTCTTGGACAGCCCCTCGATCGCGATCATCGCGCGGCCGGCCCGACGCGGCGGACGGCGGCTACTTGCGCTTGGCCTTGACCTTCGACCACTCGCGGTTGCGCTCGCGCTCGAATTCCGGCGGCACCAGTTCGATCGGATAGAGTTTGACCCCGGCCGGCGGGTAGATGACCGGGTCGGCGAAAATCGCCTTGTCCATGTGGGCGCGCGCCTCGGGCACGGCGTTAGCGTAGCCGACTTTGTTCGAGATCGCGCCGATGACGTCGGGCGTCAGCAGGAAGTCGATGAAGAGGTGCGCGTTCTCGGGATGCGGCGCGTCGACCGGGATCGCCATCACGTCGATGTTGAAGGCCGCGCCCTCCTTGGGCAGGAAAATTCCGATCTCGACCTTGTTCTTGGCGTCGCGGGCGCGGTCGCGCGCCTGGACGAGATCGCCGGCGTAGCCCATCGCAACGCAGGTCGCGCCGTTGGCTAGGTCGTTGATGTAAGCCGAGGAGTGGATGTAGCGGTAGTTGAGGCGCGCCTTGGTGACGACGTCGACCGCGAGCTTCAAATCGTCGCGCGCGGTCGAGGTCGGGTTCTTGCCGCTGTAGGCGAGCGCGGCCGCGAACACTTCCTCGGCGGCATCGAGCAGGGTGACGCCGCACCCCTTGATCTTGAACAGCACCTTGGGGTCGAACAAGAGCGCCAAGCTGCCGATCGGTGCATCGGGCAGAAGCTGCTTCAGTTTCTCGATGTTATAACCGACGCCGGTGCCGGCCATCATGTAGGGGATGGCGTAGGCGTTGTCGGGGTCGGCGACCTTGATCTGGGCGAGCGCCTTGGGGTCGACCTTGGCGTAGTTGGGAATCTTGGCGCGGTCGAGCTTGCGCACCAACCCGGCCTGGATCGCCCGCTGCAGATAGGGCGTCGCCGACGGGAACACGACGTCGTAGCCCGACTTCTTGGCAGTAAGCTTGGCCTCGAGAATCTCGTTCGAGTCGTAAACGTCGTAGTTGACCTTGATGCCGGTCTTATCGGTGAACCGCTTCAACGTGTCGTCGGCGATGTAGTCGGACCAGTTGTAGACGTTGAGGACTTTCTCCTCGGCCGCAACGGCGACGCCCGTGATCGCGTTCGCGGCGACCGCAACCGCGGCCAATCTCAGCAATCGGTTGATCATCCTGTCCTCCCCCGCGGCCGGGTTGGCCGTCCGCCGCCGAGTGTCGAAAGAGCGCACCGGGCTGTCAACGGTCGTCGACGATCGGGCGGCCGCTAGCGCGGCTGGAACTCCCGGCGGCCGCCGTCGCCGAACAGGCGCACGGCGTTCTTGTAGGCGATCGCCTCGGCCGCTTCGCGCGGCAACTTGTAGAGATAGGCCCGGTGCTCCTCGATCAAGCGCTTGTAGTCGCCCCAGCGAGCGGTCACGTAGGTGTCGGTACCGATCATGATGTGGTCGGAATAGGCGAGCAGCACGTCCTTCCACGCCGGATCGAGACCCCCGGCGCCGATATCGCCGGCGCGGAACGAGACTTCGGTGACGAGGGTCGGGTAGCGGCCCAGCATTTCGCCGACGACGTTGGCTGGTTCGCTCATGCCG
>VGEO01000076.1 GCA_016869275.1 Alphaproteobacteria bacterium
CCGTTCCGCCCATGGTGGCCTTCGGCATCAGCGCCGTCAATGGCACCCGGCAGGCGGGGCTCGCGTTTACGGCGAGGGCGGCGTCATCAGTTTGGGCAACCACAGCGCGATCTCGGGAAAGATCATGATCAACGCCGCGACGCCGATCTGCATCGCGACCACCGGCACCACCGCACGGTAGATCACCAAGGTCGAGATATCCGGCCGAATCCCACGCAGGACGAACAACAAAAGACCGAACGGCGGCGTGATGCCGCCCAATTCGAGTTGGATCATGAACAGGACGCAGATCCAGATCGGATCGAGCCCGAGCGCCTGCACTACCGGCATGAAGATCGGCAACGTGATCAGCATGATCGAGACGCCGTCGATGAAGCAGCCCAAAACGAACAACACGGCCTGCATACCGACCACGAGCAGGACCGGGTAGATGTCGAGCCCCGAGACCAACGTCACCAGCTTGGCGCTGGCGCCGGTGGTAGCGAGCAACTGGCTGTAGACGGTCGAGCCGGCGATGATCAACAACACCATCGACGAGGTCGCGACGGTCGCCATCAGCGACTCGCGCACGATCGGCCAGTTGAGCCGTCGGTGCGCGGCGGCCAGCACCGCGGCGGTGAGAGCGCCGAGCGCCGCCGCTTCCGACGCGGTGGCGATGCCGAAGAAAATAAATCCGGTGACGACCATGATGATGAGACCGAGCGGCAGCAGCAGCCAGAGCGTCGCCAATCGCTCGCGCCAGGTGGCGGCAGCGATCGACTCATCGACCGGCGCCAAGTGCGGCTGCAGGATCGCGCGCACCACGAAGTAGACGATGTAAACGAGAGCCAGCAGCAGGCCCGGGATCACGATCGCGATGAGCAGCTTCGAGATCGAGACCTTGGCAAGCGCGCCCAACAGCACCGCCAGCGCCGAGGGTGGGATCAACACGGCGAGGCCGCCGGCGGCGAAAATCGCTCCCAGCGACATGTCGGGCTGGTAACCCTTGCGCTCCATCTGCGGAAGCATCATCGAGCCGAACACCGCGACCGCGGCCATGCTCGACCCGCTCAAGGTGGCGAAAATGGTGCCGCCGGCGACGGTCGACACCGAAAGCCGCGCCGGCACCCGCCCGATCCACTTGTCGGCGGCGTCGACCGTCAGCGACGCGATACCGGATCGCATCAGGATTTCGCCCATCAAGACGAAGAGCGGCAGCGGGATGAAGACGAACAACCCGACCGAGTCGAACGCGCCCGCGGCGATCAGACTGAGCGCACCCGGACCGAGCACCAAATAGAGCCCAGCCACCGAGATGCCGATGAACGTGAACGCGACCGGAAGGCCGCTGATCAAGCCCGCCAGCAAGACGCCGACAACGATCGCGAGCGAGAAAACCCAGTCCACGGCTATGGCATCCGTTCGTGCGCGGTCAGACCGGCGGCGCCGCGATCGGCGCGTGCGATGCGCCGGCCGGCGGGGTGAGCGCGCGACGGATGAACTCGATCGTCAGCAGCGCGGTCCCGATCGGAATGGCGAGATAGGGGATGTACTGCGGCACCTCCCACAAGTGCCGGATGATGAGTTCGCGCTCGTAGAACTCGATGACGCTCGCGGCCGTGTTCCAGGCGTAAACCGCGCAGATTACGGCGCCGAGGCTCGACATCGCGACGTCAAGGCGGCGACGCACCGCCGGCGCGAGCGTATCGACGACGAGGTCGATGGTGACGTGGCCGCCGCAGCGAAGCACCCACGGCGCCGCCAGGAACGTCGTCCACACCAGCGTGTACTCGGAAAGGTCAACCGCCCAGATCGTCGGTGCGCGAAACAGTTTGCGCGCGATCACCTCATAGGTGACCCACACGGCCATCGCGCCCAGCGCCAGCGCCGACAGAAACGCCAGTGCCTCGATGAGACGATCGTAAAGCGCGACGAGACGCCGCATGGGGCGAACCGCTCCCTCCCCGCGCCGACACGGGGAGGGAGCCGGCAAGCGCCTAGGCGATCGCGGCCGCTTTCTTCATGAGGTCGCGGATCTTCGGCCCGTTGTCGGGCGAATCGGCGGTGATCTTCTCCCACGCCGCGCCGATCGCGATCTCGATGAACTTCTTGGCGTCCGCCGGCGGCAGATGATTTTCGACCAAACCCGCTTTTTTCATCGTCTCGAGTTCCTCGGCGGCCGACTTGAGCGTGAATTGATAGCCCCACGCATCGGTTGCGGCCGACGCCTTGAGCAGCGCGCCCTGAATGTCCTTGGGCAGGCCGTCGAACTTCTTGGCGTTCATGATGTGATCGACGATCGAGTGATAGTAGGGCGGCCGGACCAGATTCTTGGCGATCTCGTGGTAGCGGAACTCGGCGACCCCGACCAGCGGCCACGTCAGGCCCTCGACCACGCCGCGCTCGAGCGCAGAGTAGGTCTCGGCCGGTGCGACCGCCACGGTGGCCGAACCCAATGCCTTCATCATCGCAACTTGCAGTCCGAGCGATCGAAACTTGCGGCCCCGGAAGTCTTCGAGCGTAGCGATCGGCTTGTTGGCGAACACGCCATAACCGACGCCGGTCGAGGGCAGCCCGAGGATAGTGACGCCGAGTTTCTTGCGGTGAATCTCGTCCATGAACGCGAACGCGCCCGACTCATGCAGCCCCTTGAGGCTCGCCATCTCGACTTGAATTCCGATGCCCTCGGGGATTGCGTTGCCGTAGAAGCCGAAGGTCGAGAGGCACATATCGAACACGCCCTTCGAGATGGCGTCCGGCGCCTGCAACGGCGGCATGGTCTCGGGTCCGCCCGCCCACTCGATCTTGAGATCGCCCTTGGTGATCTCTTTCGCCTGCTTTTCGAGCTCGAAATAGAACTTGGCCCAGAACAACTGCTGCGGGTGCATCGAGATGTAGCGGATCGCGACCGTGCCCTGCGAAACCGCCCACTTCGGCCGCGCCGCGACGCCCGCCACCAGCGCACCCGCCGCCGCCGACCACACGAACGTACGGCGCGTGATGCCACTCGGCTTCACGGTGTTCTTCGATTTCATGGCCTTCCTCCCAAGAGTTCTTCTTGCGACGGCGACGATCGTAGTCCCGCCCCCCAAGCCTCGCAACGGAACTTGAGCTTCCCCGGCGTTATGCGGGGCCGCATGCGTCGGATATCGCCGGCGAATCCGCGGGTATTGTGCAAACGTCAGCCGACGCATTACGCTCGTCGTCGAACGCGCAACCCGAGGAGGGAAGCATGGGCATCGACACGTTGCGCTGGCCGAACGCCGACTATAGTCGCGTCCCCTATTCGGTATTCCTCGACCCTGACCTGCACGCGATCGAGCAGGAGCGGATTTTCCGCGGCCCCGTGTGGCTTTACCTCGGGCTAGACGCCGAGGTTCCGAACCCGGGCGACTACATTACGACGGTCGCCGGAGACACCCCGGTCGTTGTGGTGCGGGCGCTGGACGGTTCCGTTCACGCCTTCGTCAACCGCTGCGCCCACCGCGGCACGCTCCTGGTGCGCAACCAATTCGGCAACGCCAAGGACTTTACCTGCGTCTACCATCATTGGTGCTACGACCACACAGGCAACCTGATCGGCGTCCCGTTCCTGCGCGGTCTTAAGGGCAAGGGCGGCATGCCCAAGGATTTCAATCTTGCCGACCACGGCCTCGAACGCCTCAAGGTCGAAGTATTCGCCAGCGTGATCTTCGGTTCGTTCCACGCCGCGCCGGAGAGCCTCGGGACCTTCATCGACCGGCCGATGTGCGAGTGGCTCGAACGGTTCTTTGCGAAGCCGATCGAAATTCTGGGTTACACGCGCCAGCGCATCCCCGGCAACTGGAAGCTCTATGTCGAGAACACGCACGACGGTTATCACGCCGGCCTGCTGCACCAAATGTCGACCACGTTCGGCCTGTTCCGCGCTACCGAAGACGGCGGCATCAAGTTGGACAAGGGCAACCGCCATGAGGTCACGTTCTCGATCCATGCCAGCGACAAGATCGAGGAATCGAAAGAAGCCTACCGCGATACCGCGTGGTTCGAGGCGCCGCACGAGCTCAAGGACCCGTCCGTCTTCGACTTCATCGACGAGTACGGCAACAACATGGCGGCCAACTTCTGCACGTTGTTCCCGAACGTGATTTTTCAGCAGCTCGCGAACTCGCTTGCCACCCGCCAGATTCGTCCACGCAAGTGGAACGAGTTCGACCTCTATTGGACCTATTTCGGCTACCAGGACGACAGTGCCAAGTTGCGAGCAACGCGGATGAAGAACGCCAACATCGTCGGCGCCGCCGGCTATTCATCGATGGAGGACGGCGAGGTCGGGCGGCTCTGTCAGATCGGGATCAAGGGCGGCGCCAACGACCATTCGGTGATCGAGATGGGAGGCTTAGGCCCGATCGGCACCCAATACACGACTGTTACCGAAGTGCCGATCCGGGGTATGTGGCTCAATTACTGCAAACTCATGGGTATTCCGGTCGCCAACGCGGCGGCGGCATGATTGACGCCGGAGCCGGTGCCATGGCCACTATCGACAAGATCGCGTTCCCGACCCGCCGCATCGGCCACGTCAACCTGTTTATCGCGAATCTCGAACGCAGCATGGACTTCTACATGCACGTGTGTGGGTTCGAGCAGACCGGACGCGAGACCCACAACGGCGCCGGGTTTCTGTCCAACGGCAACACCAACCACGATATCGGCGTCGTCGTCACCAACGCTCCGGTGCTGGATCTTCCGGCGCTCCAGGATGAGCCGGGCCGCGGCGCGCGGCCCGGCCTCAATCATTTCGGCTGGGAGCTCGCCACCGAGGCCGATCTCGTCGGCGGGTACAAACGCGCGCTCGCCGCCAAGCAGAAACTCCCGCACATCGACATGGGTACCGGCCGCTCGGTCTTCATCTTCGACGACGACGGCGTCCAACATCAGTTCTATGTCAGCAAGACGCGCAACTGGCGGAGCGTTTACACCGGGAAGGAGGTCGAGCTCCACGCCAACCCGCCGTGGGACCCGCTGACCGAACCAGCGAGCCGCGAGGAGACGTTCGACTTGGGCGTCGATATTCGCCGCGCCGAATCGGCGCCGCTTCATCCGATGCGGATCACGCACGCCGTCATGGTGACCGCCGATCTCGACCGCGCAACCCGCTTCTACACCGACGTCGCCGGCTTCCGGGTGGTAAAGCGATTCGCCGATCGGGGCGTCGTCTACGTCGGCGGCTCGGCGGCGCGCCACGACATCGTGCTGGTAGCCGCGCGCGACGGGCTCGCGCCCGGATTCCATCACGCGGCATTCGAGGTGTGGCCGGGCGACGACCTGAAAGAGGCGGCGGCCGACCTCCGCCGCCGCGGCATCGCGGTCGAGCGCGAGTTCGATCGTCCCTACAAGCGAAGCCTGTTCATCAGCGATCCTGACGGCATCCGGCTCGAGTTTTACCAATACCTCGCGCCGCCGGCGCCGGAGCGGCGCGACGGCGCAACGCTCGCGGACGCGGTCTAGCTTAGCTATAGGTAAGCTAGCACTCGCTCGTACGTGGGCCTCATCCTTCGGCACCCTCAGGATGGGACTTAGTCAAAGCCCTCAAGTCGCCGGCACGCTCACCCGGTAGAAGCGTTCCGCGTTCCGCCACAGGATCGCGTCTTTGTCGTCCTGGGTCAGTTTGTTCGAAGCATACACCTCGGCAATGTGCTCGTTGCACGTGTCGGCGTTGACCTCGTGCGGGAAGTCGGACGAATAGAGAAACGGCCGGTTCCCGACCAACTTCATGGTCTCGACGATCATCAGTTCGTCGCCCTCGCAGCCGAGGTAGATGCGATCCGCTTTGATGAGGTCGACGATATATTCGCTCGGCTTCCGGTCCTTGAGCACCAGGATCTCGCCGCGGTGGTCGAGCGGTTGGAAATTCTTGTACGAGCCGTCGAACCGCTCGAGGCATAGCAAGAGCCACGCGGTGCCGCTCTCGAGGAAGGCGATGCGGACCCGGGGGTAGCGCTCGAACACGCGGTTGAAGACCAGGCTGCCCAAATTGATCATCATGCCGAGCGGGTGGCCGATCGCGTGCGCGACCGCGAACACGTTGATCTTGTCCATGCCGAAGTTGATGTGGCTGCCGCCGTGAACCGCGAGCGCGCAGCCGAGCTTGTCGGCCGCTTCGAAGATCGACCAGTACTCCTTGGACCCAAGCGGCGCCTTGAGTCCGTTGGTCGGAAGCATCGCGCCCGCGAAGCCGAGCTTCTCGACCACGCGATATAACTCGTCGACCGCCGCGGCCGGCTCCTGCAGCGGAATCAGTGCCATGCCCTTGAAGCGCGGGCTCCGCTGTACGTAGGCCTCATGCAGCCAGTTGTTGTAGGCGGCACACGTCGCGATCGCGTAGTCGACTTGCGCCATCAACCCGTAGGTAAGCCCCATCGTCGGGTAGAGCGCCGTCCCGGCGATGCCGGTCGCTTCGAGGAATGCGCTCCACTCGGTTTCGCCGATGAACCGGCCGCCGCCGAAGCCGCCGGGCGGATGCTGGCCGGTCGGCGTATGGAGATGCCCGAGACCCGGGAACCACTGCGCGTTCTTGAATACGCCGTGCGAATCTTTCCACGCGCGGTAGACCGGCGGCATGTGCTTGTACATGCCGGCGGGATCCTCGAATACGTGCCCGTCGCTGTCGAAAACACGCCGCTGCTTCATCGTGAACTCCCATCGCTCGGCGGAACGCTAACCGAATTCCCCCCGACGCGCATCTCGCCGCATCAGACGTCGGCCGGCGCGAGCGCCGGCCGGCCGCGGATCATGTCGGCTGCTTTTTCGGCGATCATGATGACCGGCGCGTTGATGTTGCCGCTCACCATGTCGGGCATGACCGCGGCGTCGACGACACGCAGGGACTCCACGCCGCGCACGCGGAGCTCGCCGTCGACCACCGCGAGCGGATCGGAGTCGGGCCCCATCTTGCAGGTGCCGAGCGGGTGGTGCGCGGTCGCGACCGAGCCGCGGACATAGTCGTCGAGTTCGGCGTCCGAGCGGGTAGCGCGGCCGGGGCCGGTCTCTTCGCCGATGAAAGGCCGCATCGGCGCTTCCTGGCCGATCGCCTGCACCAACCTGACGCCACGGCGCATCGCTTGCCAATCGGCATCGGCGGCAAGAAAGTTCTGTCGCACCAGCGGCGCGCGCGACGGGTCGGCAGATGCGAGCGTGACGGTGCCGCGGGCCTCCGGATGGAGCAGCACGGCGCGGCTCGCGAAACCGTCGACGAACGGTCGCGTGAATGGCGGCAGGTACGGGTAGGCGGCGATCGGCACGGCGCGAAACAAGATCTGGAGGTCAGGCACTCGAGCGGCCGGGCCGGTCTTCAAGAACGCCGTGACCCCGCTCGGAAGATCGGTCGCGAATCCGGTGCCGAAGAGGTAGGCCCGGCCGAGCTCGCGGCCTATCCGATCGAGCCGCATCGCCCGCACGAACGGCCCGGCGCCATTCCGGCGATACTCGATCCCGACCGAGGCGTGGTCCTGCAGGTTCTTGCCGACGCCGGGCAGCGCGACCTTGACGTCGATCCGGTGCGGCTTCAGGTCCGCCGGATCGCCGATCCCCGACAACATCAAGAGCTGCGGCGAATTGATGACACCGCCTGCCAGGATCGTCTCGCGATCGACGCGCGCCACGCGGGTGGCGCCGTCCTGAACGTACTCGACGCCGACCGCGCGGTTTCTGTCGAGCACGACCCGGGTCGCGTGCGCGCCGACTTCAACCGCGAGATTGGGCCGTGCGCGCGCCGGGCGCAGGTACGCGACCGCGGTCGAACAGCGCAGTCCCCGGCGAATCGTCATCTGCAGCTTGCAGAAACCGTCCTGGACGGCACCGTTGTAATCGGGCGTCACGCCGTAGCCGGCGGCTTGGCCGGCGGCGAAATAGGCATCGACGATCGGGTCCCGATAGGTGGTGGCGATGACCGTGACCGGCCCGTCGCCGCCACGGTATGCGTCGGTGCCGCCCTCCCAGGTCTCCTGCCGGCGGAAATAGGGCAGCACGTGCGCATACGACCATGCCGGCAGGCCGAACGTAGCCCAGCGGTCGTAGTCGCCGCGGTTGCCGCGCACATAGCCCATGGCGTTGATCGAAGACGAGCCGCCGATCACCTTACCGCGCGCGCATTCGATGCGCCGGCCGTTGGCGTTGGGCTCGGGCTCGGAGAAGTACTGCCAGTCGTAGAGCCGCTTGCCGAACACCCGGCCCCAGCCAAGAGGAACGTTGATCCAAAGACCGCGGTCCCAGCCGCCGGCTTCGAGCAGCAGCACGCGGACGTCGGCGTCCTCCGACAAACGCGCCGCGAGGGCGCAACCGGCCGAGCCGGCGCCGACAACGACGTAGTCGAAGGCACGTTCGTTCTTCATGCGCGCGCATTTGGAAGCGCCGCCCCCGGCGCGTCAAGGATTGTGTCGCCGCGGCGCCGCGTCCGAACGCGCCCGCCGCCCTCGGGTTAAACGGGCGCCATGAGCGACTCATCCGGACCGACGGCGGTACGCATGCGACGTCTCCGGCACGATCCGTCGGTAACCGAGATGACGGCAGAAGGCGCGCGGCAGGTGGCCGCCGCCGGCCAGAGTCTCGGCGCCCAAGCCCACGGGCTCCTCGCGCAGGTCGACGCGTTCCTTCCCGAACTCAAGAAGGTCGTGTCGTCGGCGCGACCGCGACTGGTTTGGCGAGGCCGACCCGCGTCCACCCGTAGAACGCGCCGGCGACCGCCATCAGGACGGCCGCACCCGCCACTGCGGCGAGCGGGGTCCCGGCCCAGTCGGCGAGCGCGCCCAGCACCGGCGGAAGCACGCTCAAGCCCGAATAATGCCAGGTCAGGTGAAAGCCCAAGCCCGGCGCACGCGCTTCCGGCCGCAGAATATCGGCCAGCACCGACTTGATTATGCTCTGCGGCAGCGCCGAGGCGAACCCGACCACGGCGAGCAGCGCCGCGGTCCACGCAACGGCGACCGGCATCAGCGCGATGCCGACGACGGCGGCGATGCAGGCGGCCGCGACAATCGCGCCGGCGCGCCCGCTGCGGTCGGCCCAAATACCGCCGAGCGGGACACCGAGCGCGTAGGTCCAGGGCGCGATGCTCGCGATTTGCGCGGCCGCGGTCGCGCTTTGGCCAGCCTCGACCAGGTGGAGCGGCACGAACGCGATCAGGGCCACGAACGTCGCGCTGCAAAAGCTGAACGAAATGCTCGCCAGCGACACCAGCCACATTTCGCGCGCGAGCAGATTGACCCGGGGCCGTTCGGCCTTAGCCGGCGGGGGCGCACCCGGCGCCGGACGATAGAGCGCGGCAACCGCCACGAGTCCGGTCAGCCCCACGAGCGCGGTCGCGCCGAACACCGCCGCGAGCGAGGCCGCTTCCGCCAACGGCGCCAACGCCACCATCGCCGCCGCGATCCCGAGCGGCCACGACGACAGGAATAGCGCCATCGCGGTCGCCATCTCGCGGCCGGCGAACCAGTCCATCACCATCTTGGTCAACATGACGTTCAAGAACACCGAGCCGATGCCGGCGACGATCCGGCCGGCGGCGGCGAGGGCGTAGGTCTCGGCGGCTGCGCTCATCAGGCCGCCCACGATGATGAGCACAAGGCCGGCGATCGCGACCGCTCGCTCGCCGAAGCGGCTGCCGGCGAGCCCGCTCGGCATCGAGACGACGATGCCGGGCAGGAGGTAGAGCGAAACCAGTGTCCCCAGCGCCGCGTAGTCGATGCCGAGCTCCTGGATCAGGAACGGCGAGACCGCGCTCACCGACCCGAACTGAAAGGCGAAGGTCGATCGCACGCCGATTAGTAACGCGAGGACGAGCCAACGGTTGGTCATGGGCGGCGGCATTCTACGGAGCGGCGCGACCCAGCGTTAACGTTTCGCGACGTCGTTCGGCGGTAACAGTCTGTGGATAAATTTGGGGACAACTACCGTTTTTGACGGCGGTACTGAAGCTTAGTTAGTAGAGTTTATTTTTTTGTCGCACTGCGGGTGTCTATATGGTGTAGGATGGATCATCGGTGAAACAACCGATAGTCGATGTATCAAGGTAACCGCCGTCGTTGGTTTCCTCCGCGTACTCAATCGGCGTCCTACCGGAACTTCCGGTTCCGCCAGAGCCGCCTGCCGAACAGCGCCCCCGCGTGGGCGCTTTTTTATTGCCTCCAGCAAACGGATTGATCCATGGGAAAACGCTCAGCGCGTGCATTGAACCACTTCACGGACCGCTCGCTCCACGTCATCACCTCGAGCTATCCGGATCGTGAGAGCGCGTTTTTCGATAGCCCACGCGAGCAGCGCTATATCCGCCACGTCAAGGCGCGGACCGCGAACCAACAGGCGCTTCTGGACGCGATGGCCGCACAGGCGGTGACGCTGGCGCTTGGGCCGGCGGGAACCGGCAAGACGTACCTCGCCGTCGCGACCGCGGTCGCCGCGCTCGATGACGGCGACGTCGATCGCATCGTGCTGACGCGGCCCGCGGTCGAAGCCGGGGAACACCTCGGCTTTCTGCCCGGTTCGCTCGAAGAGAAACTCAGACCCTATTTGCGCGCGGTCTACGACGTCCTCACCGAGCGACTGGGCGGCAAGCGCTTGAAAACGCTATTCGCCGAGGGCGCGATCGAAGTCGCCCCGATCGCTTACATGCGCGGCCGGACGCTCAACCGCGCCTTCGTCGTCGTCGACGAAGCGCAAAACTGCACCTACGCGCAGCTCAAGATGCTGCTGACGCGGCTCGGCTGGAACTCGCGCATGGTGGTAACCGGCGACCCCGGCCAGAGCGATCTCCTGACCGGGCTCTCGGGTCTGAACGACATCGCCGAGCGCCTGCATGCGATCCCGGGCATCGCGGTCATTCGGCTCGAGGACGACGACGTCGTCCGCCACCCGCTGGTGCAAGCGATGTTGGGGGCGTTGTAGCGCCGATGCTTATCCCCCATCCCCGCCCCTGCCTTCCCCTGCGTTGCAGGGGGAGGGTGAGGAGGGGTGAGGACGAGGAGGGAGAGAAAGTTCTCAGTTCGGCCGGCGGAAGTTCGCCATGTGGCGGTACATGCCCTCGACGTTGAGGCCGATCCACATTTCGTAGGCGCCCCAGTCCTTCTACCTCTCCATCTTCACGGTCGCCTTGGTCTCGTCGACCGTCTTGCCGGCGCGGATCTGGGCCAGTACGGCCGCGCGCAGTTCTTCCATATAGCCGCGAAACGCCTTGACGTCGGCGACCGTACCGAGCGCGCCGTGGCCGGGCGCGAGGATGTCGAACTCCATCACCTCGACTTTCTTGAGCGAGTCGATCCACTCGCCGATCCAGGCGTTCGGGAAGTCGCGGAACGCGACCGCCTTGACCGGGATGAAATCGACCGCGAACAGGATCTTCTCGGCCGGGAAGCGCATCACGATCGAGTTGTCGGAATGGTTGGGCCCCAGGTACGTGAGTTCGACCGCCTTGCCGCCGATCTCGAGCGTAAGCTGGTCGCTGAACGTCACCGTCGGCACTGCGGTCGGACGTTTCTCGGCGACGATCTGCGCCTTGGCGTTCTCGTGCGCGATCACGGTCGCGGTGTCGGCAAACACCTCGCCGCCCGAGATGTGATCGGCGTGGTCGTGGCTGTAGATCAAATAGCGAACCGGGTTGTTGGGGAAGCGCTTGGCGAGTTCGTCTTTCAGCCAGCGCGCGGCGTCGGCGTTGATTGGATCGGTCGCGACGATGCCGCGCGGCGTCACCATGAACACCGAGAAGTGGTTGGCGTTCTGGAAGCGGTAGACGTCGCCCTTCACTTGCGTGATCTCGCGCTTGATCGGGAGCGGCGCCTGCGCCGGCTGCGTTTGTGCCTGCTGGCCCTGCGCCGGCTGTTGCTGCTGCGGCAGAGTCTGCTGCAAGAGCTGTTGCACGCCCTGCTGGATCTGCTGCTGAATCTGCTGTTGCGCGGTCGCGTCGTGGATTCCCACCCCGACCCCGACCGCCGCCGCTAGCGCGATCGCGATACTCCACCGTTTCATCGTCGAGCCTCCCCACCATGAGTACGCCGCCCGGACGGGCGGCGGTCGAGCGAGAGTTTACGCCAAAGCGTCGGGACTCTCCGCGGTCACATTCGAGTGAGCGAAGGGCACCCTACCGGTCCCCTCGACCGGTGCCGCCCGGCGGTGCTAGGTCTGGGGGCCGGAGGGCTCCCTGATGATCGTCGACGTTCACTCGCACATCGCGACCCATGATCTTTTGGCGGCGATCGACAAGATCCCGAATTTCCAGGGTTTTCTCGAACGCGACGCCAAGGGCGCCTGGCAGATGCGGGGTTACGGGCCGTTGGACCCGCCGGTCTACGACTTGGAGCCACGGATGGAGAGCCTCGAACGCCGGCGAGTCGACAAACAGCTGGTCGGGACCTTCAACCCGCTCCTGAACTGGTCGGGCGGCGCGCCCGATGCCGCCTTCGCCCGCTTCGTCAACCAGGAGACGGCGAAGGCGGTCGCCCCCGCCAAAGGCCGGCTGGTCGGGATGGCGACGATCGCGTTCGGCGAGCCGGACCGGGTCGCCGCCGAACTCGAACGCGCGATCGATAGCCACGGCTTCCCCGGCGCGCACCTCGGGATCGCCGCCGGCACCAAGTATCTCGACGACCCTGCGTTCGATCCGCTCTGGCGCGTCTGCGAACGGCGCAACCTCTTTCTCTATATGCACCCGGCCCGCGACCACGCCTACGCCAAGTGCCGCGACTACACGTTGAACACGATCGTGTTCTACCCGACCGAGACCTGCATCACCGTCGCGCGCATGATCTTCGCCGGCGTGTTCGAGCGCTTCCCCGGCTTGAATCTGTGCCTCGCCCATGGCGGCGGCACCCTTCCCTACTTGGCGGCGCGGCTCGACCGCGCCTACGACGCGCCGAAGTACGAGCGCAACCCGGCGCACTTCCAGCACATCACCCGGCGGCCGTCCGAGTACATCAAGCGCATCAACGTCGATACCTGCGTGTTCGGGTCCGAGCAGCTCGATTTCCTGCTCGGTTTCCTCGGGCCCGAACGGCTGATGTTCGGCACCGACTATCCGTTCGAGATCGGCGATGCCGAGGGCGCGTGCGTGGCGCCATGGTTGGCGCGCCAGATTCCGCAAGTGAAGGCCAAGATCGAAGGCGCCAATGCCGCCGCGATTCTCGACCGGCCGCACTGACACCCGTAATCTGGTCCGGTCATGCCCTGGTACAACGCCCGCGAACTCGAACCGCTGAAGCTCGGCGACGGCCAGCTTTTCTTCGGCGAAGCCTCGCTCGCGATCGCCAAGGCGCTGTTTCAGTCCGGCGTCGCCTACGTCACCGGCTACCAGGGCTCGCCCGCCGCCAACCTCTTGGACACGCTCGCCCAGGCCGAGGACGTCCGCCGCGACCTGGGCGTCCAGTTCATCGCCGCCACCAGCGAGGCGGCCGCCGCCGCGACGCTCGGCGCTTCGATCAACTTCCCGCTCCGCGGCGTCGCCATTTACAAGGCGACTGCCGGCACCGCGGTCGCGGCCGACGCGATCAACAACCTGGCCTCGGCCGGCGTCAAAGGCGGCACGCTCATCATCGTCGGCGGCGACTATGGCGAGAAAGGCAACACCGGCCAGGAACGCACCATCGCGCTGGCGATGAAATCCTCGGTGTGGCTGATGGAGCCGAGACCCGAGGTCGCCAACCTGGTGCGCCTGACCGAAGCCGCGTTCGAACTTTCGGAAGCGAGCCGCGCGCCGGTCATGCTCGAGTTTCGCCTGCGCGCCTCGCACGTGACCGGCCGCTTTACCGCCAAGGCTAACCGCAAGCCGCAATTCGCGCGCGACCTGATCGATGACGACACCTCGGACTACGACCGGCTGGTGCTGCCGCCCTCGAACTACCTGCACGAGCGCGAGAAGATCGAGCAGCGCCTGCCGGCGGCGCAGGCCTTCATCCGCGAACGCAGCTTGAACGAGACCTTCGCCGGCGACTGCCACGACGTCGGCGTCATCACCGTGGGCGGTCTCTATAACACCGTCGCCTCGGGCCTACGCGAGTTGGGCCTGGCCGACGTGTTCGGCGCGGGCCGCATCCCGATCCACGCGCTCAACGTCACCTGGCCGCTGGTGCCCGAAGAGATCGTCGATTTCTGCCGGAGCAAGCGCGCGGTGCTGGTGGTCGAGGAGAGCCACCCGGCCTATCTCGAACAGGCGATCGAGTCGCTGCTCCGCAAGGCCCAGGTCGCGACCGAGGTGATCGGCAAGGACGTACTGCCCAAGGCCGGGCAATACACCGAAGGCGCCGTCTTACGCGGCCTCGCCAAGTTCATCGAAGGCAGTGTGCCCAAGGGCGTCGACCTCGAGGACGTGCTCGCCCGCATGCAGGCGATCGGCGGACCGCCGGCGCCCCAAGCCGCGTGGCTCGGAGCCCCGCTACCGGCCCGCGATTCGACCTTCTGCACCGGCTGCCCGGAGCGCCCGGTCATCAGCGCGCTCAAATTGGCGAAGCGCGAGGTCGGCCCGGTCCACATCTCGTCCGACATCGGCTGCCATTCGTTCTCGATCTTCCCGCCGTTCAACATGGGGAACACGATCCTCGGCTACGGCTTGGGCTTGGCGAGCTCGGCGGCAGTCGGGCGCGCCTTCGGCAAACGCACGATCGCGGTCATGGGCGATGGTGGTTTCTGGCACAACGGGCTCCTGACCGGCGTCGCCGGCGGCTCGTTCAACGACGACGACACCGTGCTCCTGGTGCTCGACAACGGCTACACCGCCTCGACCGGCGGCCAAGCGCTGCCCTCGTCGGGTCTGGTCGCGCCGGGCAGGAAATCGAAGCTCTCGATCGAGGCGGCGGTGCGCGCGATGGGGGTCACCTGGGTCAAGACCTTGAATTCCTACTCGGTCGCGACCATCGCCAAGACCATGGTCCGGGCGATGACGACCAAGGCCAGGGGCTTGAAAGTCATCGTCGCCCGCGGCGAATGCCAGCTCCAGAAACAGCAACGCACCCACGCCGACACCCAAGCCGCGCTCGCGGCCGGCCGCCGGGTCGAGCGCACGCGCTTCGGGGTCGACGACGAAATTTGCACCGGCGACCGCGCCTGCATCCGGCTCTCGGGCTGCCCGTCGCTCACGATCAAGCCGAACCCGGACCCGTTGAAGGTCGATCCGGTCGCCCACGTCAACCAGGGCTGCGTCGGCTGTGGCTTGTGCGGCGAGATCGCGCACGCCGCGGTCTTGTGCCCGTCGTTCCATCGGGTCGAGATCGTCCACAACCCGTCCGCCTTCGACCGCGCGCTGGCTTGGCTCAACCGCCGTGCGATCGCCTGGTTCGACCGCGGCGTCGCAGCAGCGATGTGATGCTCGTGAGCCTCAGCGCGCTCGTCACCCCCTCCCTACCCTCCCCCTGCAAGCAGGGGGCAGAGACGGAACGAACACGAAGGACGCGCTCCCCCTCGGAGAGGGGGAGGGGTTGGGGAGGGGGTCGCCGATGACGCTCCCCGATCGTCCCTACACCGTCTACATCGCCACCATGGGCGGTCAGGGCGGGAGCGGCGTCGAGCCGATGGCGAGCCGCGGCGGGCGCTTGATCGCGCGCTGGCTCACCGATGCCGCGCACGCCGTCGGCTTCCCGGTGCAGTCGACGCTGACGCCAGGCACCGCGCAACGCACGGGGTTGAGCTACTTCTATGTCGAGATCTATCCGGTTCCCACCGCCGAGCTCGGCGGCCGCACGCCGGTGTTTCGATTGGCTCCGCGGCCCGGCGATGTCGATCTCCTGATCGCGTTCGAGTTGGTCGAGGCGGGCCGCGTGCTCGCCTACGCCGACAAGACGCGGACGACCTTGATCGCCTCTACGCACCGCTTCTACACCGTCGCCGAAAAAGTGTCGGCGTCCGACGGCCGCTTCGACGCGCGGCCGATCGTGGACGCCGCGCCCAAGGAAACCAGGCACGCGATCCTGTTCGACATGGCCGAGATCGTGCGCACGACCGGCGGTTCGGTAAGCGCCGTCGCGTTGGGCGCCGCAGCGAGTCTGCCGACTTTCCCGGTACCGGCGGCCGCGCTCGAAGCGTCGATCCGGGACCTAGGCATCGACGTCGACGCCAATTTGAGCGGCTTCGCGCGCGGGCGCGCGGCGGCTGCAGCGCGCCCGGCTGCGCCCGCCATCGAGGCCGCGCCCCGGCGTCCGTCCCTGCCCGACGGGATCGACGACCTCCTGACCCGGGTTGAGGCGACGTTCCCCGAGGATGCACGCGCGATCGTGCGCGAGGGCGTCGCGCGCGTTGCCGACTACCAGGATGCGACCTACGCCGCGCGCTATTTGGACCTCATCGACCCGATCCGCGCGCTCGATCAAACCGACGACCACGCACTGACGCGCGAGACCGCGCGCTATCTGGCGCTATGGATGAGCTACGAGGACGTGATCCGGGTTGCCGAGCTCAAGTCGCGGCCCGAACGTTTTCGCCGCCTCCGCACCGAAGCCCAGGTGGGCGACAAGGCGGTGGTCCGCGTTACCGAGTTCTTCAAACCGGGGTTGCCGGAGTTGACCGCGATCCTTCCCGTCGGCGCCGCGCATGCGCTGCGACGTTGGGCTCGCGCACTCAAGCTCGAGAATCGCTTGAACGTCGGGCTCCACATTCGCTCGACCGCGCCGTGGGGCTTTGCGCTGTTGTGGCTCTTGCGGCGCTTGAAGCGGTTCCGCCGCCGGAGCCAGGGCTTC
>VGEO01000077.1 GCA_016869275.1 Alphaproteobacteria bacterium
CGCTCTACGCCGCCGATCAACCCGGGCTGTTCGCGCGGCTCGCCGGCGCGATGGCGCTCGCCGGCGTCGGCGTGGTCGACGCCAAGATCACCACCACGGTCGACGGCATGGCGATCGATACGTTTTGGCTGCAAGGCCCGGACGGCGGCGTCGTGCCCGAGGGCGACCGCGTGGCCCGGCTCTTGCGCACGGTCGAACAGAGCGTCGATGGGCGGCTCGCGCTCGAGCGTTTGCTCGCGCGGCGCAGCACGGCGCCCCGCCGGATCGGGCTGTTTGCGGTCGTGCCCGAAGTCCTGGTCGATAACGAAGCGAGTCAGCGCCATACCGTGATCGAGATCGTCACGCGCGATCGGCCGCAGCTCCTCTACGACCTCACCCTCGCCGTGAGCGAGCTCGGGCTCTCGATCGTGAGCGCCCACGTCCACACTTTCGGCGAGCGCGCGGTCGACGTGTTCTACGTCAAGGACAAGTTCGGCCTCAAAGTGACCCACGCCGGCCTGATCGAGCGGGTGCGGAAGACGCTGCTCGCCGTGATCGAGCCCACCGTTGCCGCGGCGCGGCCGGCGGCCGCCGCCCGCGGCGAAGAAAAATTGACCGCCCGCCTGGGCGTCGGCCGCTAGTCGCACGCCTGTGGCGCTGGCACGATCCTCGGTAACGGTCGGCGGCTACACGCTCGCGAGCCGCGTGCTCGGGTTCGTCCGCGACGTCTTGATCGCCGGGTTGTTGGGCGCGGGACCGGTCGCTGAGGCGTTCGTCGTTGCGTTCCGGATCCCTAACCTGTTTCGGCGGCTGGTGGGCGAGGGCGCGTTCACCGCGGCGTTCGTGCCCTTGTTCGCGCGCACGGTCGAGGAACGCGGGCGCGACGAGGCGGCCCGGTTCGGCAACCAGGCGCTCGCGTTCCTGACCGGCTCGCTCCTCGTTTTCACGCTCGCGGCCGAACTCCTGATGCCTTGGCTGATCCTGGGGTTGGCGCCCGGCTTTGCCGACGACCCGCAGCGTTTCGACCTGACCGTCGCGTTTACGCGCATCACGTTTCCTTATCTGCCGTGCATGGCGGCGGTGGCGCTCCTCGGCGGGATGCTCAACGTCGTCTACCGCTTCGCGGCGATGGCGGCGGCGCCGATCGCGCTCAACATTGTCCTGATTGGCGCGCTTCTGATCGGCGACGCGTGGGGCGCGCCGGGCGAGTCGCTGGTGTGGGGGGTCGCGGTCGCCGGCCTGGTGCAGGTCGCGTGGCTCGTCTTCAGCGCTACGCGTGCCGAGCTGCGAGTCGTATTGGTCTGGCCGCGCCTGACGCCCGAGATCAAGCGGCTGCTCGTCCTGATGGTGCCCGGCTTGATCGCGGGCGGCGTCACCCAGATCAATATCGTCATCGGCACCTTGCTGGCGACGCTCGCGGGCGATGGTGCGGTCGCGTTCCTTTACTACGCCGATCGCGTCTATCAGCTCCCGCTCGGCGTGGTCGGGATCGCGATCGGGACCGCGTTGCTACCGCTGCTCGCGCGGCAACGCCGCCGCGGCGATGCCGCTGCCGCGGCTGCGAGCCTCAACCGCGCGCTCGAATTCACCGCGCTGCTGGTCCTGCCGGCGACGATCGCGCTGCTCGCCGTGCCGCACGCGATCGTGACGGTCTTGTTCGAGCGCGGCGCGTTCACGGCGGCCGATTCGGCGGCGACGGCGTGGGCGCTCGCCGCCTACGCCGCCGGGCTGCCGGCGTTCGTCCTGGTCCGCGTGCTGGCGACCGGGTTCTTCGCCGACGAGGATACCCGGGCGCCGCTTCGCGCCGCGCTGTGGGCGGTCATCGTCAATATCGCCTTGAGCGTCGCGCTGATGGCGCCGCTCGGCCACGTCGGGATCGCGCTCGCGACTTCGCTCGCCGGCTGGGTCAACGCCGGTCTGCTCGGCCTGCGCCTGCGTCGCGCCGGGCAGCTCGCGATCGGCCACCAGCTTCTGGCGCGCGTCGCCCGGATCGGGGTTGCAGCGATCACGATGGGCGTCGCGCTCGGCGCCGCGGCGAGCGTATGGCCGGTGGCCGAGGCCGGGCCGACCGGCCGTATCGCCTTGCTTGCGGCGTTGGTGGCCGCCGGCTTCGTCGTCTACGCCGTCGCCGTGCTTCTCGTTCATGGCACCAGCGTCGCCGAGTTGCGGTCCCACTTCGCCGATCGCTCCGCTTGACCCTGAGCCCCGGCATACGCCATAAGCCCCTGACGTCCCCGCAACCATCGCCGTCAGTCGCCATGCCCCGAATTTTCTCCGGCGTTCAACCGACCGGGAATCTGCATCTCGGCAATTACTTGGGCGCGATCCGCAACTGGGTTCGGCTGCAGCGGGACTATGAGTGTCTTTATTGCGTGGTCGATCTGCACGCGATCACGGTCGAGCAGGACCCGGCGGAACTGACCAAGGCGACGCGCGAGGTCGCGGCGAGCCTGCTGGCGGCCGGGATCGACCCGGCGCGTTCGATCGTCTTCAACCAGACCCAGGTCGCCGGCCACGCCGAGCTCGCCTGGCTCTTGAACTGCATCGCGCGCGTCGGCTGGCTCAACCGCATGACGCAATTCAAGGAGAAAGCCGGCAAGAACCGTGTGAATGCGAGCGTCGGACTCTATGTCTATCCGGTGCTGATGGCGGCGGACATCCTGCTTTACAAAGCGACCCACGTCCCGGTCGGCGAGGACCAAAAACAGCATCTCGAGCTCTGCCGCGACATCGCCCAGGCCTTCAACTCGCAATTCGGCGTCGATTTCTTCCCGTTGACCGAGCCGTTGATCTTGGGCGAAGCGACCCGGGTGATGAGCCTGCGCGACGGTGCCAAGAAAATGAGCAAGTCGGACGTCTCCGACTATTCGCGCATCAACCTGACCGATCCGCCCGATACGATTGCGCAGAAGATCCGCAAGGCCAAAACCGATCCGAACCCGCTCCCCGATACAGTGGCCGAACTCGAGCGGCGGCCCGAGGCCGACAACCTCGTCACCATCTACGCCGCGCTCGCCGATCGCGACCGCCAATCGGTGCTGGCCGAGTACGCCGGGGCCCAATTCTCGACCTTCAAGGAGCGCCTGACCGAGGTCGCGGTGGCGACGCTCAGCCCGATCACCGCCGAGATGCGCCGGCTCCTCGCCGATCCGGTCTATGTCGATGGCGTCCTTCGGCACGGCACGGCGCGCGCGCGCAGCCTCGCCGAACCGGTGCTGCGCGAGGCGCAGAAGATCGTCGGCCTGCTCCGGACCTGACGGCACGCTTTCGCCGGCCGGCCCCGCTCGCCTAAGATGGACGCAACCAGCGGGGCTCCATGAAATATCCCGATCGCATGCGCCGCCGACGCAAGTTCCTGGTCTGCGTCGACGACACGCCCGAGTGCCGGGTGGCGCTCTCCTATGCCTGTCGGCGCGCCCGCCGTAGCCACGGGCAGGTCATGCTGCTGCGCGTGATCGAGCTCGAGCAGGGCGGCGAGGACTGGCTCGCGATCGCCGAGCGAATGCGGGCCGAAGCGCGCGAGGAAGCCGAACGCCTGCTGCAGGGCTTGGCCGGCGAAATCAGCGCCAAGGTCGAGATCATGCCCGAGCTCATCGTCCGCGAAGGCAAGTGGTACGACGAAATCATGAAGCTGATCGGCGAGGACCCGCACGTCCGGCTGCTGGTGCTGGGCGCCGGCGCCGGGCCCGAAGGTCCGGGGCCGCTGGTGAGCGCGCTCGCCGGCAAGATGCCGACGACGATGCGGATTCCGGTGACCGTGGTCCCCGGGACGCTGACCGAGGACCAGATCGACGACCTCGTCTAACGTGCCGCCGCGAAGACCTCGAGCGGCTCGGCGACGCCGCGCAGGCGGTGGCGACCGCGCGCGTGCAGCGCGCCTGAACACGCGGCCGCGAACGCCCCCGAGGCGACGATAGTTTCGCCGAGTGTCGGCGCCAGCTCTTCGAGCCGGGCCAGCTCGTTGACGGCAGCGCCGGTCACGGTGAAGTCGAGACGATCGGGACCGCCGATGTTGCCGAAGGTCACGTCGCCGAGATGGAGCGCGATCGTGTGCGCGAGCGGCGCCTGACCGGCGGCCTGCTGGGATTCGTTAAAGGCCGCGAGCCGGCGGTCGGCGTCGTAGGCAGCCCGCAACGCGGCGGCGCAGGCCGTGGCCGCATCGGCGGCGGCGGGGAAGATGGCGAGCACGGCATCGCCGATGAACTTCGATATCTCGCCGCCCTCGTTCTCGACCGCGCCGACGGCGCATTCAAAATATCGGTTGAGCACGACGACTACGTCGGTGCGAGCGGCGAGTGCGGTGAAGCCACGCATGTCCGAGTACCACAGCGCCGCCCGGATCGTGCGGCCCTCGCCGCGGCGGATGTCACCGGCCAATACCCGCCGCGCCGCCTCCGCGCCGAGATAGGTCGCGAGCAGCACGCCGCCTTCGAACCGCGCCGCCTCGATCTCGAGCCGGAGGGCGAGCAGCGGCACCAAATCGGCCAGGAACCAGATGTCGGGGTCGGTGAAGCCGCCGGCGCGGTCGGTGGTCCACGACACATAGTTGACGGCGCCGCTCGCGAACCGGACCGGCAGAATCACGTAGTCGGTCGCCCCCGCGTCCCGCACCTCGGCCAGGATCGGGTAGTCGAGTTGCGGCGCCAGGCCCTCGAGCCGGCGGCGCAATCCCGGCGCGCCGGCGACCAACGCCGCAAACGGACTGTCGCGAAAAACGGCCGAATGCTCGAGTTCGTGGCCGCGGGTGCGGGCGAGGGTGGCGTGGCCGCGGGTCCACACCACGTTGCGGCCGCGGATCTGGGGATGGACGGTGAGCGAGGCGCAGCTCAGGCGTTGGACCGGGATGCCATCCTCGATCAGCCGCGCGGCGAAACCTTCGATCAAGCCCGCCATGTCGAGCGCACGCCCGCCATGGTCGATCAGCCACGCCGCGGTCGCGCTCGCGAAAACGGTGCGGGCGGGAAAATCCACAGTCACGGCGCGGGTAGGGGTCGACGGTTTAGGCTTGCGAGATCAAGGGCTTGACGGATCGCGCGGGCGCCGGCGCGATCGCGCGGCCGGGCCCGCCACAAAGTCTGCTTGATCTTGCCTCGAAATTGATCACATTTGTAAACCATACGTAGGCGCGAACGGGAGAAGAGCGATGTTTATCCAGACCGAAGAGACGCCGAACCCGGCTACGTTGAAATTCATTCCGGGCGTTGCGGTGATGGCGCAAGGGACGGCGGATTTTCCGACGCCCGACACCGCCCAGCGGTCGCCGCTGGCCAAGCGGCTGTTCGCGATCGAGGGCGTCGGCCGTGTGTTCCTGGGGTCGGACTTCGTCACCGTGACCTCGGCCGGGGCCGAGTGGCACGTCCTGAAGGCGCCGATCTTGGGTGCGATCATGGAACATTTCTCGGCCGGTCTGCCGGTGATCGAGGACGGTGTCGCCGCGGCCGCGGCCGGGCCCGCCGACACCGAAGTCGTCGCCCAGATCAAGGAATTGCTCGACACCCGGGTGCGCCCGGCGGTGGCGCAAGACGGCGGCGACATCACCTTCGACCGCTTCGAGGACGGCGTCGTCTATCTTCACATGCAGGGGTCGTGCTCGGGGTGCCCGAGTTCGACCGCGACGCTGCGCGGCGGCATCGAGAACCTGCTCAAGCACTACATTCCGGAGATCGTGGCCGTCCAGCCGGCCTGAACAAGCCTTCGCCGGCGCGCCGAGAGGGACGGCGCGCCGGTGGAATAACGCGGGCGGCGAACCGTTCCCGCCCGGGCGATAGGAGGATCGCGGCAGCATGGCAGCAAAAACGGAGGCGCAATTTGCGCGCGGGGCCATCCTATTCCTCGGTGTGCTGATCCTTGCCCTATACGTGTGGGCCGTCGCGCGCCTGGCGAGCGGCCCTGCGGCCCAGCACAGCGTGATCCCGCAGGCGTATCCGACCAAAGAGCAAGCCAAACCCAAGCGTGAACCGACGCCGCATCTCGCGCACAGAGACGCCATTCGCGAACTCAACCGCGCCAAAGCCATGAGCGAGGCGCGCCCGCCCGAGGTCGAGCGCTTCGCGTCGCTGCCGTCCGAAGTTGCGACGTTGAGCTCTATCGCCGAGCGCAAGCACTTGTTCGTCAAGTTCATGTTGCCGTTGGTGACGCGGGCCAACGAGGAAGTATTGGCCAAGCGCGGCCGGCTGCTCGAATTGGAAACCAGGGCGGCAGCCGGGATCGCCTTGTCACCCGCCGAGCGCGCCTGGCTCGACGATCTTGCCGACGCCTACGGTCTCGATCGGACGGACTTCGCGCTGCTCAAGGCCAGGGTCGATGCGGTTCCGATGTCGTTGGCGCTGGCGCAAGCGGCCGAGGAGTCGGGTTGGGGCGCGTCGCGGTTCGCGCGCCATGGCAACGCGCTGTTCGGTCAGCGGGCCGCACTCGAGGACGGCGGCATGCGCCCGCGCGACCGCGCGCGCGACGAAGGCGTTTTTGTCCGGACCTTCGACGGTCTGCAGCACTCGGTGCGGTCGTACGTTTACAACCTCAATACCCACAACGCTTATCGCAAGTTCCGCGCGCAACGCTCGGCGATGCGCGATCGGCATGGCTATGTCGACGGTTTCGACCTCGCCGGGACGCTCGAAAAATACTCCGAGCGCGGCCCCGACTATATCCGGACGATTCGCTCGATCATTTCGCGGAACGGGTTCCGGTCGCTCGATCGCGATGGCGTACCGCCGGACCTGGCGCAGCTTTTCAAACGCACTTAGGTTCGCGCGCTATCGGCTCGGCGCCACGACGAATTGAACGCCGAACCAGCGCGAGCGGCCCTCCGGCGTCTGCAGCGTGCAGTTGAATCGCGCGCGGCCGGGCGGAAAAGGCCGATCGACGCGAACCTCGATCCGACGCTCGATCCGCTCGATCCGCGCCCGTCCGGTCGAGGTCCAGCACCCCATCGCCGCGACGCTGCCGATCTCGGGCGCGACCGAGAAGCCGAGCGCCGGCGGATTGTCGGCCGGGGTCACCAGGGTTTCGGCCGGGGTGACGTCGGTGACGGGGAACGGCAACGCACCGAGGATCGAGCGGAATCGCGCCGCCTCGCCGTACGTTTCGTTGAGCGCGAAGCGCGGCAGCGTGAAGCGCGGTGCCAGATTGTGGGCGACGCCCGAATGGCGGCCGAACGCAGCGGCGAAACCGGCGCGCTCGACTTCGCGAATCGCGGCCAGGCTGTATTCGCCGAACGGGTACGCGAACAAGGTCGGCACCTGCCCGGTCTCGGCGGCGATGCGGGCGGCGCCGCGGGCGATCGCGCCGGCGACTTGCTCCGGCGTGCGCACGACCAGCGAGCCGTGCGCATCGGTGTGGGCGGCGATCGTCACGCCGTCGGCAACCAGCGCGCGGATCTGATCCCATGTCATGTAGCCCTTGACCTTATCGACCGGGTCGGTAGCGACGAACACCGTGAAGGGGAGACCGGCCTGCTTCAGGCGCGGCCATGCTTCGCGAAACGTCGACTCATAGGCGTCGTCGATCGTGATCGCGACGGTCCGGTCGGGAAGCGGCGCGCCGCGCGCGAACGCGGCGATGACGTCGGGCAGCGCCATCACGTTGTAGCGGCCGCTCTTGAGTTCGGCGATGTGCGCTTCGAACTGGTCGAGCCGGATATTGGTCGAGGGGTAGGCGGTCTCGCCGAAGCGATGGTACATGACGACGACCGCGCTTGCGTTCGGCATCTCGGCCATGACCGGGGCCGCCCCGAGCAGCGCGCTCGCGGCCGTCACCCACGCGATCAAGCGGCCGCGCGCCCGCATCATGTCATGAGCCCGGTGCCGGCGGCACTGTCGGAAAGCAACGGAAAGCGGCGCGGATCGAACATCTGATAGTGCCACCACTCCTTGAGGTAGCAGTCCCAGCCCGCCGCGGTCATCAGCCCCAATAATAGCGAGCGATGGCGGAGCGCCTGGGGCGAGACCGCCGCGGCGCCATGGTGGGCCAGCGGCGAGAAATCGTCGAACGCAGTTCCCATGTCGAGTTCGACCCCGCTGCGGTCGATCAGGGTGAGATCGATCGCGACCCCACGCGAATGCGGCGAACCGCGCCGGGGGTCGGCCAAAAACTCGGCATTGGGGACGGCTTCCCACAACCGCCACTGCGCCTCGGCCGGGCGGAAGGCGTCGAACACCTTGAGGCGATAGCCGAGCGTTGCCGCCAACTCGATCGCTCGCTCGAACAGCGGCCGCGCGGCGGCATGGAGGTACGCACCGGAACGCCGATAGATCGGCGCCCCGGTCACGTTGCGGGGGGTCGCGTACGCCAGGGCAAGCTCGACATCGAACGCGTCAGGACGTATTTCGAACAGCGGCATGGGCCCCTTTTCGGTCAGCCGTCACGCTTGAAGAGCCTAGCATAACAATGTTATTTCCCCGATCGCGGCCCCCGAGCATGCCAATCCTCGCCCTCGATACCGCCCTCGATACCGTTTCGGTCGCGATTCTCGATGATCAGGGCAGCCTGCTGGCGGCGCGCCGGCTGGATGACCGTCGCAACGGCGCCGAGCAACTGCTGCCGCTGGTCGAGGTAGCGCGGGCGGACGCCGGTCTCGCTTACGCCGAGCTGACATCGATCGGCGTCACGGTCGGACCCGGTTCGTTCACCGGTATTCGCGTCGGGCTGGCGGCAGCCCGCGGCCTCGCTCTGGCGGCAGGAATTCGTTTGGTTGGCGTAACGACACTGGCTGCGGTCGCCCAGGCTGCGGTCGCTACGATCCCGGGCCTAACGGCGGTCATGGCGGCGATCGATGCCCGCCGGGGAGAGCTCTATTGTCAGCGCTTCGGCGTCGAGGCCGGCATCATCGCGACGCTGGCCGGCGAAGCCCCGGCGCTCCTGCCGATCGCCGCCGTTCTCGACAAACTCGCGCTCGGCGATTCGGTGGTCGGTTCGGGCGCCGGTCTCGTGACGGGAACGCCCGGGCCCTTCGACCGCATCACGTCCTACGCGACGGCGGTGGCGCGGCTCGTGCGCGCGGTCGATGCGGGTCGTTTTCCGAGCGTGGCGCCTCGTCCGATCTATCTGCGCGCGCCCGATGCGCGACTGCCGGCGGAACCGCTGCGGTGAGCGTAGAGTTTAAGCCGCCGCTTTCTGCAACTTGAGGACGTGGACGTCGCTGCCGGCGCTTTCGGGATCGAGGCTGACAATCGTATGCCCGAGTTCGGCAATCGAGCGCGGGACGTTCTCGAGCGGTTCGCCGCGCATCAACCGCACAACCGCGGTGTCGCCGGGTTGCATACGCTCCAGCAGCAGCTTGGTTTTTACGAAGGTCAGCGGGCAAACTTCGGTCGTGATGTCGAGGCGATACTCAGTCACGGTGCGTCGAACCCATCGATAACAAGAGCGGCCCTGGTAATCGTCCGGAAAGAAAGGTCGTTTTTCTTCGGATTACTTGAAACTAACCGTTGCTCCGCGGACGATCCCCTCATATTTTAACGGCAGAACTCGCGCTAAAAAACTGCGCACCCTCCAATAACTAGGTGATCATTGATGGCGGACCAACCGGAGTCCAGTGAATTGCTTGCGCTCACGAGCAACATCGTTGCGTCGCACGTCTCGAACAATTCGGTCGCGGTGGCCGATTTGCCGCATTTGATCCAGCAGGTATTCGCATCGCTGGCGGGCTTGAGCCAGGCCCACGCCGCCGGCGCCGCGCCGCGGCCGCAACCCGCGGTACCGATCAAGAAGTCGATCACGCCCGATTTCATCGTCTGCCTCGAAGACGGCAAGAAGCTCAAGATGCTAAAGCGGCATCTCAAGACCCGCTATAACCTGACGCCCGACCAGTATCGCGAACGCTGGGGCCTCGGTGCCGACTATCCGATGGTCGCGCCCAACTACGCGGCACAGCGCAGCACGCTCGCCAAGAAGATCGGACTCGGCACCAAGCGGCGGACGCGGCGGCGGCGGCCGGCGTGACCGCGCCCGCTTGACCGGCGCTCGAGCCTGACTTGACCGGCCGCCGCCTTAAGGGGTCGACGGCGTGATTCGGATTCTGCGCCTCGCGGCGATCCTGGCCTGGACGCTCGCCCTGCTGCCGCTTCAGGTCTATGGCCTGGTCCGGCAATCGCCGCTGCGCACGCGCATTCCGGTTGTCTATCACCGTGGCGTCGCCCGCATCCTCGGCTTCAAGGTCGAAGCCTGGGGCACTCGCTCGACCGTGCACCCGACTTTATTCGTGGCCAACCACACGTCGTGGCTCGATATCGTGGTCCTCTCGTGCGTGATTCCGGGGTCGTTCGTGTCCAAGGCCGAAGTCCGCAATTGGCCGTTTTTCGGAACGCTCGCCAAGCTGCAACGGTCGGTGTTCATCGATCGCCGACGGCATCAGGTCGCCAACCATCGCGACGAAATCGGCACCCGGCTCGACGCCGGCGACAACCTGATCCTCTTTCCCGAAGGCACCAGTAACGACGGCAACCGCGTCCTTCCGTTCAAAAGCGCGCTGTTCGCCGTCGCCCAACGGTCGACTCCGCTCACGGTCCAGCCGGTGACCGTCGCTTACACGCATCTCGACGACATGCCGATGGGGCGTCACTTCCGGCCGCTGCTTGCGTGGTACGGCGACATGCGGCTCGGCCGCCATTTGTGGGGCGTGCTCGGGCTCGGACCGGTCACGGTAGCGGTCGTCTTCCATCCGCCGGTCGTGACCGATGCCGCGACCTCGCGTAAGGAGCTGGCCGATCGCTGTCGCGCCGCCGTCGCGAACGGTTTGTCGCGCGCGCTGATGGGCCGGCTCGACGGCAACGCGACGACCGCGGAACCCGGCGTCGCGGCATCGCCGGCCGCATGATCTTGACTCGGGGTAGGCAGGTGTTAGTTCTTCAGGCTGCGACAGCATGCCGCGTCGGCGCGGCCGCAGATCGGATATCGCGTTGACCAAGAAGCTTTTCGTCAAGACGTACGGCTGCCAGATGAACGCCTACGACTCCGCGCGCATGGCGGACGTCTTGGCGCCGATCGGGTTTGTCGGGGTCGAAGCCGCCGCCGATGCCGACCTCGTTATTCTCAACACCTGCCATATCCGGGAAAAGGCGGCGGAAAAGCTCTATTCCGATCTCGGGCGGCTGGCCAAGCTCAAGCGGACCAAAGCGCGGAACGGCGAAGCCCTCATGGTCGCCGTCGCCGGCTGCGTCGCCCAGGCCGAGGGCGCGGAGATCGCGGCGCGCGCCGGCTGCGTCGACCTCGTGGTCGGCCCGCAGACCTACCACCGCCTGCCCGAGCTGGTCGCCCAAGCCGAAGCCGACGGCGCCGCCGTGATCGCGACCGAGTTTCCGTCCGATTCGAAATTCGACGCACTACCGGCGTCGGCGGCGAGCGGCGTCTCCGCTTTTCTCACGGTCCAGGAGGGGTGCGACAGGTTTTGCACTTTCTGCGTCGTCCCGTATACGCGCGGACCCGAGTTTTCGCGGCCGGTCGCGGCCGTCGTCCGCGAAGCGACCAATTTGGTCGCCGCCGGGGCGCGCGAAATCGTGCTGCTCGGCCAAAACGTCAATGCCTACCACGGCGCCGACGCGCGCGGCGCGTCGTCGTCGCTCGCGCGCTTAATCGAAACCGTCGCGGCGATCCCGGCGCTCGAACGGATTCGCTACACCACCTCGCATCCGCGCGACATGGACGACGACTTGATCGCGGCCCACGGGGCGATCGCCAAGCTGATGCCGTACGTCCATCTGCCGGTGCAGTCGGGTTCGGACCGCGTGCTCGCGGCGATGAACCGGCGGCACGGCGCCGACGACTATCTCGACATCGTCGCGCGCCTGCGCGCGGCGCGCCCGGACGTCGCGCTGTCGAGCGACTTTATCGTCGGCTTTCCCGGCGAGAGCGATGCCGATTTCGACGCCACCCTCGCGCTCGTGCGCGCGGTCGGCGTCGCCAGCGCATTCTCGTTCAAGTACAGCGCCCGCCCCGGCACGCCAGCCGCCGAGGCGCCGGATCAGGTCCCGGAAGCGGTCAAGAACCATCGCCTGGCGGCGCTGCAGGCGGTCCTGCGCGCCCAGCAGCATGGGTTCAACGCCGCTACCGTCGGTCGCCGGCTCCCGGTCTTGTTCGAGGCGGCCGGCCGCCATCCCGGTCAACTGGTCGGCCGCAGCCCCTACCTTCAGGCGGTTCACGTCGCCGCCCCGCCCCGCCTGATCGGCACAGTCGCCCAAGTCCGCATCGACGCCGCGCTGCCCAATAGCTTGGCGGGACGGCTCGAGCAGACCAACCGGCCCGATGTCCAAGCCGCGTGACGAACGCGCACCGGTGCGGCGCGCGCCCGAAATTGGCGGCTCCAGCCGCATCGTCGAATTCGACGACAATACCCTGCTGACCGCGCTGTTCGGCGACCATGACCGTTTTCTGGCGCGGATCGAGCAGAGGCTCGGCGTCGCGCTCGCCTCGCGCGGCAACCGCGTCGTCATCACCGGCGACGCCGCGACGCAGGCGACGGTCGAGCGGGTCCTCGCCGATCTCTACGGCCGCTTGAAGCGCGGCCAAGCCGTGGCCCAGGGCGACGTCGACGGCGCTATCCGCCTGGCGCAAGGCTCGCCGCCCGAGAATTGTGCTCACCCGGTGGTGCGCACACGCAAGCGCGACATCACCGCCCGCTCGCCCAACCAGTCCATCTACATGCGCGAACTCGAGCGCGCCCATCTCGTATTCGGGCTCGGGCCGGCGGGAACCGGTAAGACTTACCTCGCCGTGGCGATGGGGGTAGCCAAGCTCCTGAACGGCGAGTGCGATCGCATCATCCTGTCGCGCCCAGCGGTCGAAGCCGGCGAACGCCTCGGCTTTCTGCCGGGCGACCTGCGCGACAAGATCGACCCGTACCTGCGTCCGCTCTACGACGCGCTCTATGACATGCTGCCGGCCGATCAAGTGGTCAAACGCCTGGAAACCGGCGAGATCGAGGTCGCGCCGCTGGCGTTCATGCGCGGCCGCACGTTGGCGAACGCGTTCGTCATTCTCGACGAGGCGCAAAACACGACGCCGATGCAGATGAAAATGCTGTTGACGCGGCTCGGCGAGAATGCGCGCCTGGTGGTGACCGGCGATCTCACCCAGATCGACCTACCGCACGGGGCGGCGTCCGGCCTCAAGGAGGCGGTCGCGATCTTGTCGGGGGTCGATGGAATCTCGTTCGTCTACTTCAGCGACGTCGACGTCGTTCGCCATCCGTTGGTGACGCGCATCCTCCAGGCCTACGATGCCAGCGACCGCGCCAGAGCGGGTGCCGTCGCCCCCGAGCGCCATGGCAAGGGCTAGGGTCGTCGCCAAGCGTCCCGCCGCGCCACGCCGTTCACCCGCGCCCCACCGGCCCACGATCGAGGTCACCGTGCGCCGCGGCGTCGGCCGCGCCTGGCCGCGCGCCGCCGCCATCGTTCGGCGCGCGGTTGCCCGCGCCCTCGAAGCGCTCCGGGCGGGTGCGGTCGAAGTCAGCGCCGTCCTTGCCGCCGATGCCGAGGTCCGGGCGCTCAACCGTGACTACCGGGGCCGCGATCGCCCGACCAACGTGCTGGCGTTCCCGCTCCTCAGCCCACGTCGCCGTCCGGCCAGGCCGGTCGCCCCCGGGGCCATCGTGCATTGCGGCGACATCGTGATTGCGCTGCCAACGGTCGTTCGGGAGGCCGCGGCACAGGGGAAAACCCGTGACCACCACCTTGCCCACCTCGCGGTTCACGCCACCCTTCATCTCCTGGGCTACGACCACGACCGTCCGGGAGCGGCACGGCGGATGGAAAAATTGGAGGTTAAGATATTGAAAAATATGAGTATTTCTAACCCATACCGGGTTGTTTTGCCGCTCGAGCCTCAAGTTAGGTAAACTGGCCTTGAACGATATGAGCGATCAGCCGCCCGGCACGGCGTCCCGCGTCGACGGGGCCGAGAACGCCCCCACCCTCACCCAGACGATCCTGGCGTGGCTTCGCAGCCTCGGCGGCGGCCCGACCCCGCCCGCTGAGGGGGCGACCGATCCGTTGGCAGCCCTGGTGCAAAGTTCCAATCAGCCGAGCTCGATCGACCCCGAGGAGCGGCTGATGTTGATGAACATCCTCAAGCTCGACGAGCTCAAGGTCGGCGAAGTCATGGTGCCGCGGGCCGACATCGTTGCGCTCGAGGCGCAAGCGACGCTCGATGAGGCGATGACCTTGATCCGGAAGGAAATGCATTCGCGCATCCCGGTATACCGGGACACGCTCGATCACATCATCGGCATGGTGCACGTCAAAGATCTGATCGGCCAGGTGCATAGTCGGACCTTCGACCTCGGCAAGGTCATGCGAAAGTCGTTGTTCGTGCCGCCGTCGATGTCGGTCCGGGATCTCCTCGCCAAGATGCGGGCGAGCCGTATTCACCTGGCGATCGTCGTCGACGAGTATGGCGGGACCGACGGACTGGTCACGATCGAGGACCTGGTCGAAGAAATCGTCGGCGAGATTCGCGACGAACACGACGAGGTCGAGGCGCCGCTCTTGGTGACGTTGGCGAACGGTGCGATCGAGGCCGACGCGCGGTTGCCGATCGCCGACCTCGAACGTCATTTCGGTCTCAAGCTGCGCGACGAAGAACGCGAGGAAACCATCGATACGGTCGGCGGGCTGGTCGCGGCGCTGATGGGCCACGTGCCGCGGACCGGCGAGCGCGTCCGTCACCCGAGCGGGGTCGAACTCGAAGTGATCGATGCCGACCTACGCCGGGTCAAACGCCTGCGCGTCCGCGCGAGCGGAGAAGTCGCCGCGTCCGGGACTTAAGCCCGAGTCGCCCGGCGTGTGGCTTGCCCGCGTTGCTGCCGGCCTGGCCGCCCTGCACGGCTGGCGCCGCTATGCGACCGCCGCTGCGCTCGGCGCGGCGACCGCCGCCGCGCTTCCGCCCTATCACGCCCTGCCGCTGCTCGTCGTCGGCTTCACCGGGCTTTTGTGGCTGACGCCGCCGACGCTCGGGCTGCGCACCCGCTTCGCGACCGGATGGTGGTTCGGGCTCGGATTTTTCGTAGTCGGCCTCTGCTGGCTCGCCAACGCGCTTCTGATCGATGCCGCGCGCTTCGGCTGGCTGGTGCCCTTTGCCGTACTGGGCCTGCCGGCGGTCCTGGCTTTATTCACGGGTGCGGCGCTCGCCGCTCTGCCGAAGACGATCGACGACACGGGCCCGCGGGCGCTCGGCCTCGCCTTGGCGTGGACGCTGGCCGAGTGGCTGCGCGGCCATGTGCTCACTGGGTTCCCGTGGAACTTGGTCGGCTACGCGTGGATGGCCGAGCTTGCGATCGCGCAAGCGGCATCGCTGGTTGGCGTCTACGGCTTGAGCTTCGTGACCGTCGCGATCGGCGCCGCGCCGGCCGCGCTCGCCGATCGCGCCGCTGCGCCGGTTCGGCGTTACGGTCCGGCGGCGGCGGCCGCGATCGTGCTGGTCGGGTTCGGGCTCTGGGGCACGGCGCGGCTCGCGGCGCACCCGCTCGCCTTCGAGCCCGGGATCGCGTTGCGCATCGTTCAAGCGAACGTCCCGCAAACGCTCAAGTGGCGCGATGATTACCGTGCCGCGGCGCTGGCCCGTCACCTCGACATGAGCGCGGCGCCCGGCGCCCCGCCGGTCACCCACCTGATCTGGCCGGAGACAGCGGTGCCCTATTATCTGACCGATGATCCCGAGCGCCGGCGCGCGGTCGCGGGGCTCATACGCCCGGGCGGCCTCGTCCTCGCCGGCGTCGTACGCGCTTTCGAAACCGCGCCGCAGCGCTTGACTGCGCGCAACAGCGTGATCGCTATCGATGCGGCGAACGAGGTCATTGCGACCTACGACAAATTCCACCTCGTTCCGTTCGGCGAGTACCTACCGCTGCGCGCGCTGCTGGCACCGTTCGGTATCGACAAGATCGTGTACGGGCCGGTCGACTTTTCGCCGGGCCCCGGACCGGTGACGATGACGGTACCCGGCTTGCCGCCGTTCAGCCCGCTCGTCTGCTACGAGGCGATTTTTCCCGGCCGCGTGGTCGATCGTGCGGCGGCGCGGCCGGCGTGGCTCCTGAACGTCAGCAACGATGGCTGGTATGGCGATAGCGCCGGGCCGCACCAGCACCTGGCCATGGCCCGGATGCGCACCATCGAAGAAGGACTGCCGCTGGTGCGCGCCGCCAATACTGGCATCAGCGCGATCATCGGACCGCTCGGGCAGGTAGTGCGCTCGCTCGGGTACGGGCACCAAGGCTTGGTTGAGTCGGGTCTACCGAAGCCAATCCAATCAACAACTTACGGTCGATTCGG